>DATBIC010000201.1:0-14453 GCA_036557145.1 Gaiellaceae bacterium | reverse complement strand
ACGATCAGGAACGGAGGCGTGGCCGTGGCGTGGGACTGCGCAGCGGCTGCCGGCCCGGCCGTCAGGAGCGACAGCGCTACGGCAGCTGCGACCCGCCCGCGCCGCCCGGTCCTCGTGTTGGACCGCGCCGTGTCCATGTCGTGACGTTCTCCGCAGTAGCCCATCGCGCCAGTTTTCGGCGCCGTGCCAGCCGACCTTTAGCGGAACTTTTGGCTCAGCTGCTGGAAAAATCGTAGTCCGCTGGACTTTTCAGGAGAGCACGATTCGGCCGGCTCCGACCACGAACGGCGTGAGAACGGCCGCCGCGACGGCGATCCACGGCCCGCCGAGCAGGAGGCCCACCGTCGCGCAGCCGATGGCGAGCAGTCCCCGGATCGCTCACAGTTCGTCGATGCAGGGCTGGTTCCTGGAACGTTTTGCCGCTACGAGCGCGCACGCCGGTCGCGCGCGCCGCAGAGACGGCTTAGAGTCGCCGCGCGGCGGCATGAAGGGCCAACTGGGATCCTGGCGGGCGTGGTGGCGCGAACGCGTCCCGTTCGAGCAGAAGGCGGCTGTCGTCGTGCTCTTCCTCGGCGGGGTCCTCGTCGCAGGCTGGCTGGCCGCCGACAGCCTGTCCAGCGCGAGCGCGAGCGTCACCAAAGCGTCCAGCTCTCTCGTCGAGACGGTGGATCGGGTCGTCACCGTCCGCGAGCCGGGGAAGAACGTGACGACGCGCGTCCCGGTGGTGAAGATCGTCCACGTCGCCGCGAAAGGCCCCGCCGCGAAGACGCGCACGGTCGACCGGACGTCGACCGTCTTCGCGACGAGCACGGTTCGCCTCCCCGAGTACGTGACGCACGTCGTGACGGCGCCGCCGCGAACGGTGACGGACACCGTCACCGAGGTGCGCACGACGACCGTGACGAAGGCGCAGTGGCGCGTCGTGACGGTGGTCGAGAAGTCGCCTCCGGTCACCGTCACGGTCACCGCACCGGCGCCGTAACAACCGCCGCCCGCTCCGCGGCGTAACGTGGGGTGGAGACCGCGTGTCTACACGCCAAGGTGGCCCGGTAAGCGACCTGTCCGAATCCGCGCGCCCGTACGGGCGGCGAGCGTTCCTGCTCCTGCTGGCGGGCGGTGTCTCGTCGCTCTGGTGGGCGGGGGCGGCGTCCCGTCCCGTCGCGCCGCTCACGTCCGCGTTCTCGCAGCTGCTCGGGAACCTCTTCCCGATCGGCGGCTGGCGCATCTACACGATCTCCGGGTCGATGCCGATCTTCGACGAGCGGGCATGGCGGCTCGAGATCGGCGGTCTCGTGCGGCGTCCGGTGAGCCTGACGTACGAGCAGGTGCGCGCGCTTCCGCGCGCCGAGCAGGTCAGCAACTTCCACTGCGTGACCGGCTGGTCGGTCGCGAACGTGCGCTGGGCCGGGGTTCGCTTCGCCGACCTCCTCGCCACGGCCGAGCCGCTGCCGCAGGCGAAGGCGATCAGGTTCGTCTCGCTCGAAGACCCGTACGAGGACTCGCTGACGCTCGACCAGGCTCACCTCCCGGACGTGATGCTGGCCCTCGATCTCGACGGCAAGCCGTTGTCGCGTCCGCACGGCGCGCCGGCGCGCGTCGTGATCCCCGAGATGTACGGCTACAAGGGGGTCAAGTGGCTGACGCGGATGGAGCTCGTCGCCGAACAGCCGGACGGGTTCTGGGAGCAGCACGGCTACGACCAGAACGCGTGGGTCGGGCACTCGAACGGCTATGGCACCTGAGCGGCGCCGGCTTCCGCGCTTCGGGCGGACGCTGCGGCTCGTCCACTGGGTGCACGCGACCGCATTCCTGATCCTGCTCGGATCGGGGCTCTGCCTCTACCTGCCGACGCTGGCGGAGGCCGTCAACCGCCGGCCGCTGCTCAAGGCGATCCACATCTACACCGCGGTCGCGTGGCTGGTCGCGCTCGTCCTCGTCGTCTGCTTCGGCGATCGCCGCGAGCTCGGGCGCGCGGTGCGCGAGATCGACCGTTTCGATGCCGACGACCGAGCCTGGCTGCGCGGCCGCGCTGCGCCGCAGGGGTGGCTGAACGCCGGCCAGAAGCTGAACGCGATCGTCACCGCCGCCTTCGCGATCCTGTTCGCGATCTCCGGCTTCTTCCTCTGGTACGGCGAGCGCGACACGCGCTTCCGACTCGCGAACGCGCTGCTCGTCCACGATTGGCTGATGTACGCCTCCTTCTTCCTCTTCATCGGCCACCTCTATCTCTCGCTGGTCTACCCCAGGACGCGCCACGCGCTGAGCGGCATGACGCGAGGGTGGGTCGACGAGGATTGGGCGCTCCGGCATCACCGCAAATGGGTCGAAAGCGTTCGCGAGGATGTTTTGGTCGCGGCGCGGCCGGGCACGACGCTTCCGTGGCCTGCGGCGACACGCCACTGCGGAGACGACATCGAGGCGTCCTCGGACTTGCGGTAGCGCTCCTGGCGCTCTCGCTCCCGGGCGTGGCGCTCGCGGACGGCGGTGGGCTGCTCGGGGGTGTCACCCAGACGGTGGGATCGGTGACTGCACCGGTCGCCGCTGCCCAGTCCTCGAGCACCCCGCCGGCGTCCACGCCCGTCGCGACGGTGACGAGCGTGACGCAGTCGACGGTCGCCACCGTCGCGAAGACCACGCAGCCCGTCACGGCGACGGTCACGAAGACGGCCGCGCCGGTCGTCTCGACGGCGTCGCAGGCCGCGGCGCCGGTCGTTGCGACGGTGACGAAGACGGTCGCCCCGGTCGCCGGCACCGTGTCGAAGACGGCCGCTCCGGTCGTCGCGACGGTTTCGAAGGCGGCCGCTCCGGTGGTCGCGACGGTTTCGAAGACGGTTGCTCCGGTGGTCGACACGGTGTCGAAGACGGCCGCTCCGGTGGTCGCGACGGTGTCGAAGACGGCCGCTCCCGTCGTCGACACGATGTCGAAGACCGTGGCGCCGGTTGCGGGCGTCGTCACGCAGACGACCGCGCCAATCGTCGCGACAGTGACGAAGGCGACACCACCGGCCGTGCCGACGCTGCCGGCCGGCACGAGCTCGCCGGGCCCCCCGCGGCCGCAGCCAGAAGCCGCCTCGCCGACACGGCCGACTGCCTCCGATGACGGTGCCGTGCCGGCTGCCGCGGCAGCGCCGGCGACGCCTGCGCCGCAGTCGGATCGGAGCCGGGCGGCGGCCCGGCCGGCCGCGGCGCAGCATCCCTCCACCACGGCGGCTCCATCCACGGTCGTCCGCCACGCCGAGGCAGCAGCACCCGCGCCGACCGCGCGCCACCGTCGTCACCTTGCCGCTCCCGTTTCGCGTCGTCCGCGCGCGGTGCTGCATCGCGCGGCGCCGATCGCACCTCAGCTTCCGATTCAGGCACCGGCGCTCGTCGATCGGGCCGCCTCCGGGCAGACGGCTTCCTCGGGTCACGCCGGCGCCCCGGCGCAGCCCGCGCGGCTCCCGGCGCCGAGCGCGCCGTCCGGCCCGTCGGGGCCGGCAGCGCTGCTCGCAGGCGCGGCGGCATTCATCTTCGGGTCGAGCACGATCGCGGCCCTTCTCGCTCTCCTCGCGCTCGTACCGCCGAGGCGCGGCCGTTGGCTCCGGCCGCTCGACGACCTCGTACCGGTGCCTGCGCTTCTCGCGTTCGCCGAGCGCCCCGGGTAACCGCGGCTTCCGCTCACGGCGCCGGCACGAGTCGACTGCCGGCGCATCGACGGAAGTAACGCGAACTCAAAGGAGAGACCATGAAACGAATCGGACTGCTGTTCGCAGCAGTGCTGACACTTGCCCTGTGGCTCGGTGTCGGGTCGGCGTTCGCCGGCGGTGGCGGGCTGCCGCTGCTCGGCGGTGCCGGCCAGCAGAACTCGGCCGTCGTCGTGCAGAACGTCGCGTCCGGGAACACGATCCAGGGGCTGGGCAATGTCGCCGGCTCGAACGGCGCCGTTGCAGCGGCGAACGTCGACCAGACGAACGTCGACCAGGAAAACGGCCGCGATCCCGGCAAGCCGCCCTGCGGCTGCGACCAGGGGCCCGCGCCAGCCGGGCAGACGCCTGACGGGCAGACGCCCGACGGGCAGACGCCTGACGGCCAGAGCTCCTCGACCGACCAGCAGAACGGCGCGATCGTCGTTCAGAACGTCGCGTCGGGGAACACGGTCCAGGGCCTGGGCAACGACGCAGGCTCGAACGGTGCGGTTGCCGCGGCGAACGTCGACCAGACGAACGTCCAGGCGAACGACGGCCATGACTCCGGCCCGCCGGCCCCCGAGGGGCTGACGCCCGACGGCCCGAGCCAGGGCTCGTCGACCGACCAGTCGAACGGCGCGATCGTGGTTCAGAACGTCGCGTCCGGCAACACGGTCCAGGGTGCCTTCAACCAGGCCGGCTCGAACGGCGCGGTTGCGGTCACGGACGTGAGCCAGCAGAACGTCGCCGGGAGCCACGGCGACTCGAAGTGGAGCAAGGACGACTCCGACGGGAACGGCACCGACCAGTCGAACCATGCGCTGGTCGTCCAGAACGTCGCGTCCGGCAACACGGTCCAGCTGATCGGGAACAAGGCGGGGTCGAACGGCGCCGTCGCCGTGACCAGCGTCGACCAGCGGAACGAGACGTCCCACGGCTCCACCTGGCAGAAGCCGGAGCCGACGGGCGGAAACGGTTGCGGCAGCTGCCGCACCGAGCCGAAGCCGTGCCCGAAGCCGAAGCCGGTTCCGTGCCCGAAGCCGAAGCCGGTTCCGTGCCCGGAGCCGAAGCCGGTTCCGTGCCCGGAGCCGAAGCCGGTTCCGTGCCCCGAGCCGAAGCCGGTTCCGTGCCCGGAGCCGAAGCCGGTTCCGTGCCCCGAGCCGAAGCCGACGCCGTGCCCGGAGCCGAAGCCGGTTCCGTGCCCCGAGCCGAAGCCGACGCCGTGCCCGGAGCCGAAGCCGGTTCCGTGCCCCGAGCCGAAGCCGAGGCCCTGCCCGGAGCCGAAGCCGTGCCCCGAGCCGAAGCCGGCTCCGTGCCCGCAGCCGAAGCCGAGGCCCTGTCCGGAGCCGAAGCACACGCACTGCCACCGGCCGAAGCCGTGCCACGGTGGCGACAAGGGCTCGTGGAGCTCACTGAGGTGAGGTAGCCACGAGCGGGTGGGCGGCCGCCTGATGCGGCATGCGGCCGCCCACCGCCTTGTCACCGGTTCGACGCTGCAGCGTCGACCGACCGTTGCTACGGTCCCCAACGAGACATGAGGTGGTCACTCGTGATCGTCCTCGCGTCGGGCGTGTTGCTGGCTGGGGCGCCAGTTGCCAGAGCCGAGCCGGGGATGTTCGTGGGGGTTTCTGACGACTCGTTCGAGTGGAACACGGGTCCGATGGTCGCCACGGCGGACGACCTCGGCCTTCGTGCGGTCCGGATCGCGCTGAACTGGACGCCCGGCCAGCGCGCGCTCTCGTCTGCCGATCGCACCGAGCTCGCCAGGGTCGTCGCGGACGCCGGCGGGCTGCGCATCGTGCTTGCCGTGTTCAACCAGGGATACCCGCCGCTCGACGACACCAGCCGTGACACGTACTGCTCGTTCGTCGGCGATGCGATCACGCGGTTCCCGGCGATCAACGACGTCGTGATCTGGAACGAGCCGAACCTCAGCGGCTTCTGGCGCCCGCAGTTCGGTCCGTCGGGACAGAGCGCGCCCGAGCAGTACGAGGCGCTGCTCGCCCACTGCTACGACACGCTGCACGCGCTTCGTCCGTCGATCAACGTGATCGCTCCCGCGACCTCGCTCTGGGGCAACGACAACCCGAACGCCTTCTCGAACATCTCGCACTCGCCGACGACGTTCATCCAGGACCTGGGCGCGGCGTACCGCGCGAGCGGCCGCACGACGCCGATCTTCGACACGGTCGGCCATCACCCGTACCCGGCGAGCTCGAACGAGCGACCGTGGGTGCTGCATGCCGACCCCGCCGTCATCTCGCTCGGCGACCTCGGCCGGCTCCTCTCGGTCCTCCAGCAGGCGTTCGGCGGGACCGGGCAGCCGGTCCCGCAGGACGGCGTGCCGATCTGGTACCTCGAGACCGGCTACCAGACGACCATCCCGGCGTCGAAGAGCGCGTACTACTACGGCACCGAGGACTGGCCGGGAGCCGTCCCCGACATCGTCTCGCCCGAGCCGCAGGACCCCGGGCCGCCCGACACCAGCCTCGCGCCCGACCAGGCGACCCAGCTCGCCGACGAGCTGCGCATGACCTACTGCCAGCCCTACGTCGCCGCCGTGTTCAACTTCATGCTCCAGGACGAGGTCTCGCTCGGCGGTTGGCAGTCGGGGCTGCTGTGGTCGGACGGCACGCGCAAGGGGTCGTACGACGCGTTCAAGTCCGTCGTCGCGGAGGTGAACTCGGGGACCGTCAACTGCAGCCTGGTCAGCGGCGCGCCGCTGGTGACGGCGCCGCCGCTCAAGCCCGTGACGACGGCGACGGCGACGGCGGCGAGGACGGCGACGTCACCGGCGAAGCGGGGCATCACCAAGGTCACGTACATCGGTGCGCGGCGAGGCGTGTACGGCTTTCTCCGTCTTCGCGTGCGGCTGACGCGGGGCGTCGTCGCGAGCAAGACGGTGCTCAAGGGCCGCAGGATCATCTTCAGCGTGGGCAAGAAGACCTACGACCGCTACACGAACCGGGCGGGCGTCGCGCAGGTCGCTCCGACGCCGCCGCTGCCCGTCGGGACCCACCGTGTTGCGATTCGCTACCGCGGGAACGCGAAGGACCTCGGCTCGGGGCTGCACCTCGGCATCACCGCCGTCAACTCGCCCGGCGCCGTTCGCTCACAAGGCGTGCTCCACCTTCCCGGCGGGAAGACGCTCCGGATCTCCGCGAGGTCGAACGGACATCACGCACGCGGCGCCCTCGTCGTCGGGAAGCGGAGCGCGACGGTCGCGGCGCTCGGCGTGCGCACCGACGGCTCGACCGCGTGGCTGCGCGCGGCGGACGCGCGCGGCGGGCGCTACCTCGTCCACCTCGAGCGGATGTCAGGCGGGCGCGTGCACGTGGAGGTCGCCGGCGCCGCCACGTTGCGGGCGACCGTGCCGTCGAGCCGGCTCACCTTCTCCCGCGGCCACTAAGCTCGAGCCGTGCAAGCGGAACTGCTGGTCGCCGGCGCCGGAACCGTGCTGCTCGCGCTCTGGCTCACCGGCGTCGCCGGCTGGCTCGGCACCGGCCCCGACGCGAACTGGACGCTGTTCGTCGTCGGCTGCGGGCTCGTCGTGCTGTCAGGAGCCCGAGCCGTTCTTCCGCGCGGCCACTAGCTCGGCCATGATCTCGAGCGCGATCTCGGCCGGTGTCTCGCCGCCGAGGTCGAGCCCCACCGGGCCGCGCACGGAGTCGGCTGCGTCTCCGAGCTTCTCGCGGCGCTTCTCCTGCGCGCGCTTCGACCCGAGCGCGCCGACGTAGAAGGCGCCGCCCTCGACGCCGCGGCGCAGGGCCGGGACGTCGATCCGCTCCTCGTGGACGAGCGAGATGACGGCGGTGTCCTCGTCGACCTCCATCGCGTCCGGCCACTCCACGCGGATCTCGCCGGCGCTCGGGACGCGTTCGCGCGTGGCAAGCGCGGGACGCGGATCGACGACGACCGTTCGCCAGCCGAGCGGCTGCGCGAGTGCGCAGAGCCCTTCGGCGATGTCGCCGGCGCCGACGGCGACGAGGCGCGGCGGCGGCGACACCGACTCGACGAACACCTTGCGCGACGGCTCTTCCCGCAGGTGGGTCGACGAGCGTGCGTCGTCGTGCCAGCGCGTGCCGACGTCGCCGCCTTCGACGACGACGTAGCTCGTGCCGCGCTCGATCGGGGGTGCGCTCTCGAAGCGCTCGACGAACACGTCGATCTCCCCGCCGCACGGCAGACCGACCGTCCACGCCTCGTCGTCGGCGATGCCGTAGGAGATGACGTGCGGCGCCGCCCCGTCGAGCACCGGCTTCGCGCGCTCGGCGACGTCGGCCTCGACGCAGCCCCCCGATACCGAGCCGAACAGCTGTCCCGACGCGGAAATCGCGAGCTTCGAGCCGAGCGGCCGCGGTGCGCTGCGGCGCGTCGCGATCACCGTCGCGAGCGCGACGTCCTCGCCCGCTTCCCGCCACTGCTCCGCCCGTTCGAGCACCTCGTCCATAGGACAATGCTATCCGCGTGGATTCCGTCGACGACCTGCTCCGTCGCGTCGATGCCGGCGAGCTCGGCGACCCGCTGCCGGTGCTCGCGTACGTCGCCGGTGCGCGGGTCTCGCTCGACGGCGACCGGCTCAACGCCGCGCGCCGGCGCGCGTTGCTGCTGCTCGCGGCCGGCGGAGACCCGCACCGCGAGCTCGGGATCGACGATCGCGCAGTGAAGGCGCTCGCGTCGGACCTGCACGACGAGGAGCATCTCGCCGAGCTTCGGCGCGGGATCGACGCGCTGGTCGTCCGCGTGCGCGACCTGCCGCGCGCGCGCGAGGGAGCGCTGTTTCTCGCGGCCGACGTCGAGCTCGCGTGGCGGCTGCTCGCACTCGCGCTGCTCGCCGAGGAGCTCGGCGATTGACGCCGGCGGTCGAGGCGGCGAGGCGCGCCGGCGTCGAGTACCGGCTGCACGAGTACGACGGGGTCGAGGTCGGCGACGGCGACTACGCCGTTGCGGTCGCGGAGGCGCTCGGCCGGCCGGCGGGGCAGCTGTTCAAGACGCTCGTGGTCGACGTCGACGGCACGCTGCGCGCGTACGTGCTGCCTGCCGACCGCCAGCTCGACCTGCGCGCGCTCGGCAAGCGGGCCGTGCTTGCCGACCGGGCGGCGGCGGAGCGCGCGACGGGCTACGTCGTCGGCGGCATCAGCCCGCTCGGCCAGCGCCGCCGTCTGCCGACGACGGTCGACGCGTCGGCCCTCGAATGGGAGACGATCCTCGTCAGCGCCGGGCGCCGCGGGCTGCAGGTCGAGCTCGCCCCGGCCGACCTCGTTCGGCTCACGAGCGCAACTGTCACGGAACTGTGACCTTGTAACAGTCTGTTACTTGGGGTGGTGGTTCACGGGCCCCACCAGAAGCTCGCGGCGATCACCGTGTAGAAGCCGACGAGCACGATGCCCTCCTGCCAGGTCGACTCGCCGTCGTTGACGACGAACGCGCCGAGCAGTGCGCTGATCACGAGCACGAACGCGAGCAGCGGCGAGAACACGAGCGTCAGATGCGTCGCGAAGAGGAGCGAGATGAACACGAGCGCCGGCGTGAGCGCGAGCGCGACCTGCAGCGACGAGTTGACGATCACCGAGATCGCGAAGTCCGGCTTGTTGCGCGCAGCCAGCTGGACGCCGACGACGTTCTCGACCGCATTCCCGGCGATCGCGACGATCACGAGCCCCGCGAACGTCTCGCTCATGTGCAGCGTGGCGATCGCGGGAGTCAGTGCGTCGACGAACCAGTCCGAGGTGAATGCCGCAGCCGCGCCGGTGGCGGCGAGGACGATCGCGGTGAGTGTTCCCGACCAGCGTGGCGGCTCGTGCTCCTCGCCCGGCATCGACCGGAGGAAGCCGGGCAGCGTCACTGCGAACACGGTGAGCAGCACCCCGGCACAGATCAGCGACAGCGTGTTCTCGTGCGCCGCCGCCGAGGTGTGGAACCCGTGCGTCAGCGACGGGATCGCCATCGTCGACGCGGCGAGCAGCGCGAGCGTCGAGATCGTGCGCGCCCGCGCCGTGTCGAATCGCTGCCGGCCGTTGCGCAGGCCGCCGACCACGAACGCGAGGCCGAGGACGAGGACGCTGTTCGCGAGGATCGAGCCGACGAGCGCGGCCTGCACGACCGCGACCAGCCCGTCGTGCAGCGCGAACAGCGCGATGAACAGCTCGGGAAGGTTGCCGAGCGCCGACTGGACGACGCCCGCGCCGCCCGACCCCAGCCGCGATCCGAGCTGCTCGGTCGCATGGCCGACCTGGCGGGCGAGCGCGGCGAGCGCGACGGCGCTCAGGAAGAACGTCGTCACCTCGCCCAGGCCCGCGTAGTGGCAGATTGCGGCAATTGCCACCAGGGCCGCCGTGACGGCGAGCTCGATCGCTTCGCGGCGGCTCATGAGTCGGGCGATAGTAAATCCGCGAACGGGGTACCGCGATCGAGGGGAACGGGTCACTCACCCCACGGGCCCGTTCGATACCTCACCCAGTGGCGCGTTCTCTCGTCCTCTCACTCGTGCTGCTCGTCGCGCTCGCGTGCGCGACGGCCGCGCAGGCGTCGCAGCTGATCGACCGGGACGCGCACGACGTCTCGCTGGCGGTGAACGCCAAGGGTGAGGCGATGATCACCTTCACCTCGGGCGGCAAGGTCCAGCACGTGCTGGCGTGGGGCGCGGTCAACGCGATCGCGCCGACGTCGACCAGACAGCAGGTCGCGTTCCACCTCGACTATGCCGGCGGATGGGGCAAGTACCACGCCACTTACTGGAAGACGTTCGGCAGCTCGTGCGGCGCCTACGACGGCCCGCCGCTCGCCTGGAAGGTGACGGCGTGCACGGCGCCGGACGGCTCCTACTGGGCGCTCCAAGCCTGGCAGCGGGAGCTGCCGAACTACGGCGCGACCCCGTCGGCCAGCCAGGACGCCTGGGAGCTTCGGCTCTCGCACTGGACGGGCGCGCTGCCGGTTCTGGACATCTCACAGGACTGGTCGTGGCACCGGTTCGACCATCTCTTCGGCACGCTGACCTACAGCGGCACGGGCGTCTACGGGTTCCGCTCGACCGCGAGCGGCGTCCCGCTCGACACGTTCGGCAGGAACGTCTACGTCGACACGTTCGACTCCAAGTACGGAACCGGGTGGAACCGCGAGAACAGCTTCCTGACGCACACCGGCACGGGGGCGTTCTGTTACAGCTTCAATCCGCACGGCTCGCATCCGGCCGGCACGGGCACGAAGTACCGCGCGACGGTCGAGGGGCCGGGCGTGACGCCGGACGTGATGTGGCAGGGCGCGGCGCCGGGACCGTACGACAAGGCCGCCGACGCGCTCGCCAACCAGGCGATCGCCCAGCTCGGCGACCGCCAGTGCAAGCCGAATTGACGACCGCGCGCGCCGGCGGATCCCACTTTTGGGGGTTGTCGCAGGAGTCACATGCCCGACACTGGGACCGTCTAGATCTGCGGCATAAGGAGTGCAGCGAATGCTTCATCGGAATCGACGGCTCATCCTGGTGACCACCCTCGTGATCGGCGCGGGCGTGCTTGCGGCCGTGGGGGCGGGCATCCACTGGGGCGCAGCCGTGCTCTTCCTGGGATAGGCGCCTCGGCTCCCTTCTGACCTTGCGACCGTGGCCGGATCCCCTCACACGAGCGCGGACCGGGGCGGCGTCGCCGAGCCGGAGCGGCCGGTGGTCGCACGCCGGCTCCTCGTGTACGTCCTCGTCGTCAGCTGCAGCGCGTTCGCGCTCGCCGGCCTCGGCGGGCTGAACCTCCTCACGTCGTCGCTCTCCGCCACGACGTGGCTGAGCCTCGGCGCGCTGCTCGTCGCGTCGGTCTTCGTCGAGGCCTACCCGGTCCCGATTCGCGGCGTCCGCGCCGGCGGCATCTCGCTCGCCGCGATCTTTCTCGTCGCGACGGCGTGCCTCTACGGCTGGGAGGCTGCAGCCGTGATGGGCGCGATCACGCGCGGCTCGATCGAGCTCTGCCAGCGGCGCCCGTGGCTGAAGGTCACCTACAACACGGCGGTCTACGCGATCTCAGGTGCCGGCGCCGGCGTGATCGCCGCGTACGTCTCGAACACGCATCGCGCCGGCTGGTTCGTGCTCCAGGTCGCCGCCGCCGCCGCGACGTTCTACGCGCTCAACGTCGTCCTCGTCGCGCTGCCGGTGAGCATCACCACGGACGAAGCGCTGGGCTCCGTCGCTGCGCGCACCGTGCAGTCGACCGTCGTCGCGTTCGCTGCGATGACGTCGGTCACGATCATGCTCTGCGCGCTGTGGCAGCGCTCGCCTGTCCTCGCGACGACGCTGATCGGGCCGTTCCTCGCGATCTCGCTCTACCAGCGATCGATCCTCCGCGCCTTCGAGGCGATGGAGCTGGCGCTCACCGACCCGCTGAGCGGCCTCGGGAACCACCGGTACTTCCAGCAGGAGCTCGACCGGCTGCTCGCCGCAGCCGACGACGGCGGCGCGCCGGTGACGCTCTGCCTGTTCGACGTCGACGACTTCAAGGGGATCAACGACGAGTTCGGGCATCCGGTCGGCGACCGCATCCTCGCGCTCGTCGGCCACTGCCTGCACGAGGCGGGCGCCGGGTTCCGGCTCGGCGGCGACGAGTTCGCCGTGTTCATGCGCGCGACGGACGAGGACGAGGCGGTCGCCGTGGCACAGCGCATGGTCGCGCGCATCGGGCACGTGAACACGGAGCGCGGCCTCGCGATCACCGCTTCGGCGGGCCTCGCGACGTATCCAGCGGAGGGCCTCGCCCGCGCCGATCTCGTGCGAGCGGCGGACTGCGCGCTCTATGCGGCGAAGTCGGAGGGCAAGGCGGCGGTGCGCAGCTACCGCCACGGCGTCCTCGACTTGTCCGCGCGGCGCCGCGGCGAGGACGCGGACCGGCGCGCGCGCCTCCGAGCGGCGGTCTCCCTCGCAGGTGCGATCGACGTTCGCGATGCGTACACCGGGACGCATTCGCAGGCGGTCGGGGAGCTCGCCGCCCGCATCGGCGACTGCCTCGGCCTGGTCGCGGAGGACGTCGAGCTGCTCAGGATCGCGGGACTGCTGCACGACCTCGGCAAGGTTGCCGTGCCCGAGCACATCCTCTCGAAGCCCGGCCCGCTGACGGAGGCCGAGCACGAGGCGATCGCGCTCCATCCGCTCGTCGGCTACCGCATGCTCTCCTCGCTTCGCATCGAGCCCGTCGCGACGTGGGTCCTGCATCACCACGAGCGCTACGACGGGCGCGGGTATCCGGACGGCCTCGCCGGCGAGGCGATCCCGATCGGCTCGCGCATCCTGCTCGTCGCCGACGCCTACGAGGCGATGACGACCGACCGGCTCTACCGCAGGACGCGCTCGACGGAGGACGCGCTGGCCGAGATCAGGGTGTGCTCGGGGACGCAGTTCGACCCGCTCGTCGTGGACGCGCTGGCGCTCGTGGTCGGGCCGGGCGTCGAGCTGCCGAACCGGCGCAGGTCACGGCTCGTCAACATCTAGGCTCGTCCGCGTGGACGAGGAACGTGGCTCCGAGCAGCGAGCGCTGTTCCGGCGATGGCCGGCCGGCGTGTCAGTGGTCGTCGCCGAGGTCGATGGCCGCCGCGCGGGCCTGACGGTCTCGTCGCTCGTCTCCCTCTCGCTCGAGCCGCGCCTGGTGGGCATCTCGATCGCGCTCGACGCCTCGCTGCACGAGGTGATCCGCCACGCCGACGAGTGGGCGGTGTCGGTGCTCGGCGGCGACCAGGCGCATCTCGCCCAGCACTTCGCACGCAGCGTTCCGCCGATCGCGCTGTGGGACCGGATCGAGGTGCGCGAAGACGATCCGCGGCTGCTGGCGGGAGCGGTCGGGTGGATGATCGCGCGCACCGTCGACTTCTTCTCGACGGGCGACCACAGCTTCTTCGTCGGCGAGATCGTGCGGCTCGAGCACGGCACCGCGCCGGAGTCGCTCGTCTACGTGCACCGGGGCTACCGCGCGCTGTGATCGAGGCCGTCGTGTTCGACCTCGACGGTGTAATCGTCGACTCCGAGCAGGTCTGGGACGAGGTGCGCGTCGAGCTCGTGCACGCGGCCGGGCTTCCGTTCCCGCCGGAGGCGACGCGCGCGATGATGGGCATGAGCTCGCCGGAGTGGTCGCGGTACCTCGTCGAGCAGCTCGGGTTGCCGGGCACGCCCGAGGAGGCGAACGCTGCTGTCGTCGAGCGCATGCTCGACCGCTACGCGGAGGGGCCGCCGCTCCTTCCCGGTGCGGTCGAGGCCGTCCGGCGAATGCACGAGCGCTGGCCGATCGGAGTCGCGTCGTCGTCGAACCGTGAGCTGATCGACGTCGTCCTCGCCGCAGCCGGCATAGCGCAGCTCGTTCGGGTCGCGGTCTCGTCGGAGGAGGTGGCGCGGGGCAAACCGGCGCCCGACGTGTACCTCGAGACGACGCGGCGGCTCGGGGTCGATCCGCGCCGCGCGGCGGCGGTCGAGGACTCGCACAACGGAATCCGCTCGGCGAAGGCGGCGGGGCTGCGGGTCGTCGCGATCCCGAACCTGCACTTCCCGCCGGACGCCGAGTCGCTTGCACTGGCGGACGTCGTGCTCGCGTCGATCGGCGAGCTCACGGTCGAGGTCGTTGCGGGTTAGAGGTCGATCGTCTCGCCGTCGTCGGGCACGACGACGCCGTCGATCGCGCGGTAGGCGTCGCGCCGCTCGAGGCAGTGGTTGATCGACTCGAGATGGACGACGACGACCGTCGCGTCGGTCGCGGCGCGCAGGGCGCGGACGTCGTCGGCGGTCATCACGATCGGATCGCCCTCGACGAACCTCGCGCCGCCGCCGTT
>DATBIC010000200.1:0-7936 GCA_036557145.1 Gaiellaceae bacterium | reverse complement strand
GACGACGAACTTCACGCCGATCCCGTTCCTCGGCCTCCCGGTGAACGTCGGCGCGATCTGCGCGCTGACCTGGATGTGCGCACCGGCGCCGGTCGGGCCCAACATCCACGCGAACGCAGCGGGCTACTGGGTGATCGCGGGGACCTTCGCGCGGACGATCGGCAGGCTCACCGGCTAACCGCAGCGCCGGTCGCGCGTCTGTATCGGCATGCGCGCGCTCGTGCTCGCCGCGGCGCTGATCGCCGCCTCGGCCGGCGTGACCGGGGCTGCGTCTGCACGCCACGTCGGCCTCCGCGGCGGGCACCCGTGCCCGGGCGCCGCGGGGTTCACCTGCTCGACGCTCGACGTCCCGCTCGACCATGCACACCCGGGGAAGGGGACGCTCCACCTCCAGGTCGCGGCCGCCGACAACCGCGACGCCCCGCGCGGCGTCCTGCTCGTCCTCTCCGGCGGGCCCGGCGAGCCGGCGCTCGCACTCCTCGACCACTTCGTGGGCGAGGCGCTCGCACGCGAGCGCAGCCAGTACCGAATCGTCTTGTTGAACCAGCGCGGGACCGGCCCGGGCGCGCTCGACTGCCCTGCCCTGCAGTCGGAGATGGGAAGCTCGGACCTGACGGCTCCCACTGCGGGCGCGGTTCGCGCCTGCGCGCGCAAGCTCGGAGCGCGCCGAGCGTTCTTCGGCACCGACGACGTCGTCGCCGACATGGACGACCTTCGCCGCGCGCTCGGCGTCGACCGGTGGTCGCTCGACGGCGTCTCGTACGGCACGTATGTCGGCGAGCGATATGCCCTCGCGCATCCGTCGCGCGTGCGGAAGCTCGTGCTCGACTCGGTCGTGCCGCAGATCGGCGAGACCGACCTGGCCGTCGACGAGTTCGCGGCCGTGCGCCGTGTCCTCGGCTCGGTGTGCGGGTCACGGTGCGTCGAGGATCTCGCAGCCGTCGTCCGCCGCTACAAACGCGGACCGGAGCTCCTGGATGCGCTGACGTTCGACAGCATCGCCGACCCGACATACCGGAGCTTCTGGGACGTCCCGGCCGCGCTCCACGCCGCCCGCGCGGGTGACCCGACGGAGCTCGACGGCTTTCTCGGGGCAGCTGGCGGCTACCAGGAGAACACGCCGGCCTCCGCGCTCGACCAGGGCCTGCACGCAAGCGCGCTCTGCGCGGACTGGCGGTATCCATGGGGGAACTCGGCGGCGCCGCTCGCCGGCCGCGAGGCAAAGGTGCGCGCCGCGGTCGCGCGCATCCCGGCGGCCCGGCTGTATCCGTTCGACGCCGCCACCGCGTCCGGGAACGGATTCGTCCGCCAGTGCCTGCCGTGGGCGCCGACGGCGCCGACGCCGCTGCCGCACGGCAAGCTGCTCGTCCCGACGCTGCTCGTCAACGGCGATCACGACCTGTCGACCCCGCTCGCCTGGGCGCGCAAGCAGCTCGCGCTGACGCCGCACGGCAAGCTCGTCGTCGTCCACGGCGCCGGGCACTCGGTACAGTCGCGCGCCGTGAGCGACGCCGGGCGCATCGCCGTCGCGCACTTCCTGCTCGGCAGCTGACCTCCGAGCCCACGCTTCACGGATGGCTCGTTCGGGTGAGTCCGCCGCTCCGGTCGCGACCTACGTTGAGCCGGACATGCGGCGCTCCATCCTCGTCGGCCTGGTCGCTGCCGGTGCGCTTCTCGCTCAGGCAGGAAGCGCACTCGCGAGCTCCCACGCCCATCCTGCTGCGCGGCCGACGATCAGCTCGATCGCGGTGAGCCAGAAGTCGGCGCCCGCGAGCGGCGCCAGGGTCTTTGTGACCGTCGTCGTGCACGGTGGGAAGTGGTGCACGTTCAGGCGCCAGGTCGCGCCGTTCTCGGCCTTGCATCTCGTCCGGACCGTGAGTTGTGCGATCGGTTGGGCACGAGTCCCGATGGCGCCGGTCGTGAATCAGCACCTGACCAGCATCAAGCTCATGTACTCGGTCACGGCGACGAGCTCACGCGGCTACGCGACGGTTCGACGCATCGGAATCGTCGAGGAAGCGGCTGTTCCGCCACCCGCCCCGACAGCACCTCCGGCTCCGGACCCGCTTCCCGATGCGCCGCCCGCGCCGCCGGCGACGACTCCCGTTCCAACATCGTCTGTGGTCGGGCTCGATACATGCGACGCGGGGCCGGACTGCGACTACGGCCCGATCGACAACACGTACCCCGACTACGACAACGTCGGCGTCGACGGGATCAACGACTGCACGTTCGCATCGGCAGCGGACTGGGAGCAGATCGTGCACGGGTTGGATCCCGACCCGGCAGAGATCGAGAACGAGTTCCACGAAGCCGGAGGAAGCGATCAGGAGGGGATCACCGCACTGGCGTTCTTCACCTACTGGAGCCAGCAGGGAATCAACGGCGTCCACCTCACCGGCGTCAACGACTACTCGACGGATCAGGCAGACGTCGAGAGCGAGGTGAGAGCGGACGGAGCAGTACTCGCCGCGTTCACGTTCAACGGCACGCAGACGTTCGGTCCGTACGTCCCGCAAGCAGGCAGCCACATGGCCGTCGTCGACGGCTTCACTCCCGCCGGCCCCCTGATCGTCACCTGGGGTCAGACGCTGCAGGTGAGCTGGGGCGATTGGAACGCCAGCGTCATCGCGATGTGGGGCGTCGGAACGACCCTGGGATAGAGGCAGCGGGCGCTTCCCGACCGCCGGTTGCACCCGCCAACGAGTGAAGCGGGCGATGGGGCTCGAACCCACGACCCTCAGCTTGGGAAGCTGATGCTCTACCAACTGAGCTACGCCCGCGTGGAGCCATCCTAGCCTCACGAGCGCCGGATCGTCCTCGCGGACGACACGCGCTCTCGTTCTCGCGAACGATGTGCGCCGAGCGACGCTGTCCTACACTCGAGCGACCGCGACAGGAGGTATGGATGGCCACGATTGCTAGCACTGCAGGCGAGCGCCTCGAAGAGCTCCGCGCCGGCTTCTCCGGCAGCGTCCACGAGCCCGAGGCGGACGGATACGACGACGCGCGACGCGTCCACAACGGGCTGATCGACCGGCGGCCGGCGCTGATCGCGCGCTGCCGGAACACCGCAGACATCGCCGATGCGATCCGCTTCGCGCGCGAGCACGGCCTCGACGTCAGCGTGCGCGGCGGCGGGCACAACGTCGCGGGCCGCGCCGTCGCCGACGACGCGCTGATGATCGACCTCTCGCCAATGAAGGGGATCTACGTCGACCCGGCGGCGCGCACGGTGCGCGCGCAGGGCGGTGTGCTCTGGCGCGAGCTGAACCGTGAGACGGCAGCACATGGGCTTGCGGTCACCGGCGGCGCGATCTCGACGACCGGCATCGCCGGGTTGACGCTCGGCGGCGGCCTCGGCTGGCTGATGGCGAAGCATGGGCTCGCAGCCGACAACGTGCTCGGCGTCGAGCTGGTCAAGGCCGACGGCAGCATCGTCGACGTCACCGCGGACTCCGATCCCGACCTCTTCTGGGCACTGCGCGGCGGCGGCGGCAACTTCGGCGTCGCGGCATCGTTCCAGTACCGCCTGCATCCGCTGACGACCGTCGTCGGCGGGCTGATCGCGCATCCTGTCGACGCCGCGCCGGAGCTGCTGCGCTTCTACCGCGACGCGGCCGCCGAGGCCTCCGACGACCTCACGGTCTTCACCGCGCTCGTCCACGCGCCCGACGGCTCCGGGCACAAGCTCGCAGGGATGGTCGTCTTCCATACCGGCACGCCGGAGGAGGCCGAGCGCGACCTCGCGCCGTTCAAGGAATGGGGCTCACCGCTCGTGGTCGAGGTCGGTCCGATGCCGTACCCGGTGATGAACACAATCCTCGACGACGGCTATCCGACGGGCTCGCTCAACTACTGGCTCTCGAGCTTCACCGCGGGCATCACCGACGAGTTGATCGACGTGATCGTCGACCGCTTCCAGACCGTCCCGTCGCCGATGAGCGCGATCCTGCTCGAGCACTTCCACGGCGCCGTGTGCCGCATCGGCGTCGAGGAGAGCGCCGTGCCGCACCGCGAGCCGGGCTGGAACCTCCTGCTCCCGTCGGTATGGCTCGACCCGGCCGACAGCGAGGCGAACATCGCGTGGACGCGCGAGACGCACGCCGCGCTCGCGCCGCACCTGAGCGAGCGCCGGTGGCTGAACTACCTCGGCGACGATCAGGGGGACGACGCGATTCGCGGCGCGTACGGGCCGAACTACGACCGGCTGGTCGCGGTGAAGCGGAAGCACGATCCGGAGAACGTCTTCCACCACAACCACAACATCGTTCCGTAACTCGAGTCGCTACGCGGGGGCGGGCGCCCCTTCGTAGACGTCGATGAAGCGGCGGTAGTTGTCCGCGATCTTCGCGACCGCTGCGTCGCGGTCGAAGCCGTCGGGGTCGGCTGCGTACGCCTTCACCGACTCGGAGAAGATCGAGCGTCCGATCGCGAAGCCGACGTAGCCGTCGAGCCCGGCACCGGCTCGCAGCCACTCGTCGACCTTCGCGTCGGACGCGCCGCGCCCGAGGACGACGCACGAGACGTGGTCGCGGCCCTCGCGGCGCGCGAGCTGCGCGATCTCGCGGCACGCCTCGCGATCGTCGAGTCCCTCGATCTTCCAGATGTCGGGCTCGACGCCGCCGTTCTGCAGCTGCAGGATCGCCTCGAGCATCAGCTCGGGGCGCAGCTCGGTGTCGTAGCGGTCCTCGCTGCCGCCGACGCGCTCGAGCTGGGCCGGTTCGGCCGGCACGAGCAGCTCGAACAGGTACTTGCGCCGCCGCTCGTGCAGCCACTCGGAGAGCTGCCGGAGCCGTGCCGTCTGCCTGCGGTTCAGCTCGGCGTCGCCCTCGGGGTTGTAGCGCACGAGCACCTTGGAGAAGTCCGGATCGAACTCCTCGATCTTCTCGCCGAAGCTCTCGCCGTACTCGAAGTCGAACTCGACCTGGCCCGACTTCTCCACCGGCATCGCCAGCTTGTAGCCGCCCGCCTTCGCCTCGCGGGCGACCTGCGGCCCGTACTGCCCGTCGACGAGGATGCCGGCTGCGTCTTTCGGCGCTCCCTCCTCGACCGCCCGCTGGAAGCCTTCCCAGATCAACTGCTTGGCGCCGGCGACCTTGTCGTGACCGCCGCCGACCATCTTCTCGAACGAGCCGCGATGGTCGAACGCGAGGATGTAGAGCTTCTCGTCGTAGCCGAGATCGTCGATGCCGATGGGGTTGCTCATCTGTACTCCTTCCCTGTGAAGTGCGTCAGTTTCTCGAGGTTGTGGCGAGCTTCGATGCGCCGCACGGTGCCGGAGCGCGAACGCATGACGATCGAGTCGGTCACAGCGCCGTCCCGCACGTAGCGGACACCGCGTAGCAATGCTCCCGTCGTGACGCCGGTGGCGGCGACGAAGACGTCGTCGCTCGCGACCAGATCGTCGGTGGTGAGCACACGGTCGAGGTCGTAGCCGGCGGCGACCAGCGCCTCGCGCTCGTCGGCGGTCCGCGGCCACAGGCGTCCCTGGATGCCGCCGCCGACGCACTTGAGCGCCGCCGCGGAAATCACGCCCTCGGGCGTCCCGCCGATGCCGTAGAGGAGGTCGACGCCGGTCCCCGGACGGGCCGCGGCGATCGCGGGCGCGACGTCGCCGTCGCGGATCAGGTTCACACGCGCGCCCGCCTGCCGGAGCTCGCCGATCAGGGCTTCGTGCCGCTCGCGCTCGAGCACGACGACGCGCACGTCGGTGACCCGCACGCCTTTCGCCTGCGCGACCGCCTTGACGTTCTCGGTCGGCGTCGCCGTGATGTCGACCGCCGCGACGGCGTTCGCGCCGGCGGCGATCTTCTCCATGTAGACCGCTGCGCCCGGGAAGTACATCGCACCGCGCTCGGCGACCGCGATCACGGCGATTGCGTTCGGCTGGCCGAGCGCCGCGAGGCGCGTGCCCTCGAGCGGGTCGACGGCCACGTCCACCGGGGTGCCGCGCCCCTCCCCCACCCGCTCGCCGTTGTACAGCATCGGTGCCTCGTCCTTCTCGCCCTCGCCGATGACGACGACGCCGTCCATCGTCACCGTGTCGAGCATCGCGCGCATCCCGTCGACCGCAGCCTGGTCGGCGGCGTTCTTGTCGCCGCGTCCGATCCAGCGGCCTGCGCCCATTGCCGCCGCCTCGGTGACACGGACGAGCTCCAGGGCGAGGTTGCGGTCGGGGAGCAGGGCCATCGGCCTTGATCGTAGTGGCCTCTTACATCCGGTCGGGCGCTTCCACGCCGACCAGGTCGAGGCAGCGCGCGATCACCCGCTGGGTCGCCCTGCAGAGCTGCAGCCGGAACGCCTGGGCGGGGTCGCCGAGCACACGGCACTCGTGGTAGAAGCGGTGATAGTCGTCCGCGACGCGGATCGCGTAGGCGGGCAGGAGCTGCGGGCCGCGGCGCTCCGCCGCCTCGCGCACCGTCGCCGGGAAATCGGTCAGGCGCTTGATCAGCTCCTTCTCCTCCGGGGCCAGCGGACCGGGCGGCGGCCCGCCCTCCTTCGCCCCGGCGGCATTTCGAAGGATCGCCGCGATCCGGGCGTGCGCGTACTGCACGTAGAAGACCGGGTTCTTGTTCGACTTCTCGGCCGCGAGGTCGAGATCGATGTCGATCGTCTGGTCGGGGCCGCGGTTGACGAGGTACCAGCGCGCCGCGTCGACACCGATCTCGTCCAGCAGCTCGTCGAGGAAGACGACGTTGCCGGCCCGCTTCGACGCCTTCGCGGTCGCCCCACCGCCGGTGAGATGGACGAACTGGTAGAGCAGCACCTCGACCCGCTCGGAGTCGTAACCGAGCATGCGCGCGATCGCCGCGTACCAGCGTGCAGTCGCATGATGATCGGCGCCGAGAACGTAGATCGCGCGGTCGTAGCCGCGCTCGAGCTTGTCGACGAGGTAGGCGACGTCGGCCGCCCGATAGGTCGGCGTCCCGCCCCGATCGGGCGAGCGGACGAGCACCCAGTCCTGCTCGTCGCCGTACGCCGACGAACGCGCCCAGAGCGCTCCTTCCTTCTCGTACGTGTCGAGCCGCGGGAGCAGCTCGGGAAGCCGCTCTTCGAGCGCGCTCTGCAGCGCCCACCCGTCGAAGTGGATCCGGAAGCGCTCCATCGTCGCCTCGATCGAGCGCAACATCTGCGGCACGGGATCACCCTCGACCGCCGCGAGATCGGCGACGTACGCGCCGCGGTAGCCGTCCTCCGGGATCGGCTCGCCTCTGCGAACCGCGTCGACGGATGCGCGAAAGCGCTCGATCTGCGTGCCCGCGTCGTTGTAGTAGTACTCGCGGTCGACCTGGTGGCCGCCGAATGCGAGGAGGCGCGCGACCGAGTCGCCGAGGGCGCCGTTCCGCGCCGCCGAGACGACGACCGGGCCGGTCGGGTTGGCGGACACCATCTCGACTTGGACGCGCGCCGCCGGGTCCGCGAACCCACCGCCGTAGTTCTCGTCGATCTCGCCGAGCGCCGCGACGAAGAACCCGTCGGCGAGACGCAGGTTGACGAAGCCGGGCCCGGCGACGTCGGCGGAGGCGACCTCGTCGAGCTCCGCCATCCGCGCCGCGAGCTGCGCCGCCAGCTCGCGCGGCGTCAGACCCGCCACGCCGGCGGTGCGCAGCGCCACGCTGGTCGCGAAGTCGCCGTGCTCCGGGTTCTTCGGGCGCTCGAGCTCGACGGGCGCACCCGCAAGCTCGTCGAGGCGCGCCGCGAGACGCTCGACGCTCCTCTCCGTCACCGACACGCCTCTAGTATCGTCAAGCCGGATGGACGACGAGACCGAGCGGCAGCTGAACATCCACCTGGATCCGCAGCATCTCGCCGGCGTCTACGCGAACTTCGCCAACATCACGTTCTCCGACTACGAGTTCACGCTCACGTTCGCCCGGATCGACCACGAGGTCGAGGAGGGCGACGTGCCGGGCGTCGTCGTCGCGCGCGTCAA
>DATBIC010000199.1:0-1795 GCA_036557145.1 Gaiellaceae bacterium | reverse complement strand
CGGGCTCCCCCTGCTGCCGGTCGCCGCCGTCGGCGGAGGCGCGGCAATCCTGGTCGCGACCGTCGTCCTCCTGCGACGTCGTCTGCGGCACCGGCACTCCCACCGCCTGCTGGACGGAGCCGACGCCCTCCTCGGAGACCCGCTGCGGGGCGCACGGGTGGTGGGGTGGCAGCTGATGGAGACGGGCTGCCGCGTTGCCGCCGCCGGCGCAGTCGCGGCGTCGGTCGGCGTTCGCCATCCGCTGGCCGCGGCGCTGATCGTCACCGCCGCGCTCGACCTCGCGGGCCTGCTGCCGTTCGCCCCCGGGAACATCGGCGTGACGAGCGCCGCGGTCGCGCTGGCGCTCGAGCGGACGGGCGTCGATCCCACCGCCGCGGTCGCGGCCGGGCTCGTCCTCTACGGGGTGCAGACGCTCGTGGGGGTCGCCTACGGCTTCGTCTCGACGGCGCTCGTCGCGTGCGAGACGGCGTCGGATCCCGCTCGCAGGCGCCTGCAGGTCGTCGCCGGCGCCGCCTGTGTCTGCGCTGCAGCGGCGTCGGGAGCCGCGCTGCTGCCGATCCTGGCCTGAGCAGGGCTTCCTTTCGCAGCGCCGGGACGAGATGATCGTCCGCGTGCACCGCAAGATCGTCACCGTGCTGTTCTGCGACGTGGTCGGCTCGACCGCGCTGGGCGAGACCGTCGACCCGGAGGCGTTGCAGGGGCTGCTCGCCCGTTACTTCGAACGGATGAAGGCGATCGTGGAGTCGCACGGGGGCTCGGTGGAGAAGTTCATCGGCGACGCCGTGATGGCGGTGTTCGGCGTGCCGGCCGTCCGCGAGGACGACGCGCTGCGCGCCTGCCGGGCGGCGGTCGAGATGCGGGCCGCGTTCCCCGAGCTGGGCGTGCGGGGCCGGATCGGGGTGAACACGGGCGAGGTCGTCGTCGGCACGGCCGAGCGCCTGGCGACCGGCGACGTCGTCAACGTGGCCGCCCGCCTCCAGCAGGCCGCCGATCCGGACGAGATCCTGATCGGCGAGGCGACCCACGATCTCGTTCGCGGTGCGGTCGACGCCGACCCCGTCGAGCCGCTGCAGCTGAAGGGGAAGTCCGAGCCGGTGGAGGCGTACAGGCTCGAGGCGGTGCGCGAGGCACCCGAGCGTGCGCACGACGCTCCGTTCGTCGGCCGCCGGAGCGAGGTCGCATCCGTCCACGACGCGTGGGAGCGTGCGGTGGGCGAGCAACGCTGCGAGCTCTTCACCGTCGTCGCGGACGGGGGCGTCGGCAAGTCGCGCCTCGTCGCCGAGGCGCTCGCCTCGGTCGACGCCCGGGTCGTGCGCGGCCGCTGCCTGCCCTACGGGGACGGCGTCACGTACTGGCCCGTCGTCGAGGTCGTCAAGCAGCTCCGCACGGGTTCCCCGGAGCAGGAGACGGCGGACGCGATCCGGTCGTTGCTCGGCGAGAACGACCGCGTCGCCGGACCGGAGGAGATCGGGTGGGCGTTCCGCAAGCTGCTCGAGCGCGAGGCTCCGCTCGTGGTCGTCTTCGACGACATCCAGTGGGGTGAAGAGACGTTCCTCGACCTGGTCGAGGCGGTCGGGCTCCTGTCGACCGGCGCGCCGATCCTGATCCTCTGCATGGCGCGGCCGGAGCTGCTCGCGCGGCGGTCCGAATGGCCGGTCGCGATCCGCCTCGAGCCGCTGCCGCCCGACGCCGTCGACGAGCTGCTCGTCGATCTGCCGGAGGAGACGCGGGAGCGCGTGGCGTCCGCGGCCGGCGGCAATCCGCTCTTCCTGACCGAGATGCTGGCCATGGCCGG
>DATBIC010000198.1:0-2912 GCA_036557145.1 Gaiellaceae bacterium | reverse complement strand
GTCATCGGGAACGGAGAGCGGGTCGAACAGCAGGACGTCGCCGCCGAGCTCGATCGCATACGACGAGACGAGCTCGGGCCACCACTGCTCCTCGTCCCAGTCGGGGTGCGGCGATTGCCAGTGCCAGACACCTGCGCGTAGCTCACGCATCGCGATGCGGCGACTCTACCGCCGCGACGAACCGCTCAGCGCAGGACCAACAGGTCGAGCGTGTTGCTTCTGAGCTCCGCGCTGCCTGTTTCCACGGCGCGGCGGAGCCGCGCTGTCCCGCGGCGGAACTCGTCGTCGGTGAGACCGCGCATCGTGGTGTCGGCCACTCGGAGCGTTCCCACCTGGCCGAGGAGGTCGGCGAGGCCGGTCGGGTACGTCTCGCGAACGCGCTCGAGGGCGACTCGTTGGAATCCTGCGGCCGCGAACGCGTCGCACGTCTCGTCGAGGGAGGGAAACGTGTCGACCACACGGGCGGTCTCGGGAAACCAGCGGACGATCTCGATCCCGTCGAGGCTCGTGCCCGACATGCCGCCCCGCATGAGCACGGGAGCGCCGGGGCGGAGAACGCGCCGGATCTCCCGTGCCGCGGCCGCGAGATCCGCGATGTGGTGGATGACGAGCGAGAGCCAGGCACCGTCCGCCGACCGATCCGGCAGCGGAACTGCGCAGGCGTCACCGTCGAGCACCTCGATTGCCGGAGTGCGCGGGATGCGATGGCGCATCGCGGTCGACGGCTCGACGGCGACGACGCGGATGTCGAACCAGTCGGCGAAGGCCGCGGCAAACGTCCCGGTGCCCGCACCGACGTCCACCAGCGTCATCCCCGGCGACGGGCGTAGGTGACGACGCACGGCCTCGCGCCACCCTGCGAGCGCCTCGCGGGGGATCTCGCGGGCCTCCTTGAACGCTGCAGCCGTCCGCTCGTCGTAGCTGATCCTGGCCACGACCCGAGCATGCTCCCGACCCGCGCGCCGGCACGCCGGTCGTCGACGAGCGGTCGGTGCTGTCCTGTGGACGGCGGAGCCGCGTCGCCGAGGGGCTAGCCGAGGCGCCTGCCGGCCCAGCGCCATCCGACCGCCGGAAGCTTCCCGGCGGCGATCGCCGCCCGCTCCTCCGCCTCCACCGCGGGCGACCGGAGCCACCGATGGAGATACGACACCCACTCGAGCTCCACCTCGTCGTAGTGACGTCGCAACGCGGCGAGCACGACGTCGTGCGGGTGGAGGTGCGGGTGCCGCCCGCGCCAGTCGTCGATGCGCTCCGGCGCCGGAACGTCTCCCGCAGCCGGGCGGCGTTGCTCGTACCACGCCTGCACGTCGCCGACGATCAGGTCTGGTGCGAACTCGTCGACGAGCAGCAGCGGCGCGAGCCGCGCAAGCAACGCGACCCCGTCGTCGAGCGGATCGACGTGATGGAGCACACGCCCGGCGACGACCGCGTCCCACGGCTCCGCAGCGAGGGCTTCGGCCGCCGCCTGAAGCTCCCGCCGGAGGTACGCGTCGCCGTCCGGCGCTCGCGGATCGACGCCGAGGACGTCGTAGCCGCGACCGGCAAGGTCGGGGACGAGCCCTCCCTCGTCGCCACAGCCCACCTCGAGCACACGCGCCGGCGTGGGCGGGAGGTGACGGAGCACGAACGGCAGGAACGCGACGTCGCGCACGGCGCCCCTTACTGCTGCAACGGCGGCGGCGACCAGATGTACGGCGTCGTCGTCGTCACGGGAACGAAGCCGAGCCGTTCGAGAATCGGCCGGCTGTCATCCGACGCGTCGACCTCGACGTAGCGAAGCCCGCGCTCCGCGGCGAGCGCCGCCCGGTACGCGACGAGCGCGCGGTAGATCCCGCGGCCCCGCCAGGCCTCGAGCGTCGCGCCGCCCCAGAAGGTGGCGAACACGGTGCCCGGCGGGAAGCGCACCCACGCGGCGCACACGACCTCCTCGCCGGCCTCGGCGACGACGATCACGAGCCCGTCCGGGTCGACCTCGTGCTCGTCCTGCAGGAAGTTCGCGAACCCGGAGTTGTCCTCGTTCCACACCGCCGTCTGCAGCGCTGCGATCCGCTCGAAGTCGGCGCGCGTCGCCACCTCGCGTAGCGAGACGCCCTCGGGCAACTGCGGCTCGGCCGCGATGTCGGCGATCTGCGCGATCACGACCGTCTCGGTGTCCTCGGGGACGAAGCCGGCCGCGCGCAGGCGGTCGGGGAGGTCGGCCGGCAGGTCGTGACCGTGGTGCTTCCACTCGAAGCGCTCGCCGGCCTCGGCGAAGATCTGCACCTGCCGCGCGATCAGCTCGTCGAGCGCCGCTCCGTCCAGGCCGCCGAGATCGCGATACTCGATGAAACCGCCGAACTCGAACCCGTGGTAGCGGAGCAGCGGACCGTCGCGCTCCATGCGGACGCCCTTCGGCAGCACCTCCGACGGGACGCCGCGGAGCTGCTCGTCGTACAGCTCGCGCAGCGAGCCGGTGCTCGGGAGCGACATCGCGCCGAGTCTACTGCCGCCCCCGATGGCCGCCAGCGCGGCGACGACCTCGTCGACCGGCCGCGTGGCGTCGAGCTCGTGCGTGCAGGACGCGCGCAGCAGCGGCTCGATCTCCGCGACGTGCTGCACGATCAGCGCGCGCTCCTCAGGGCGCTTCCCGTAGTCGTTGGTGCTCCTGTTCTCGATCCGGCGAAGCAGCACGTCGACCGGCGCGCTCAGCAGCACGACGGCGTCGAAGTCGCGGCGGAACCGTCCCTGGTTCGACACGGTTCCGGACACGAACAGCGTCGAGTCGAGCTCGCGCGCGAGCAGCTCCGCGATCCGCTCCTCCCGCCAGAGGTAGCCGCCGTCCTCGTCCGACCACTCCGTCCACCCTTCCTCGTCGGTGTCGACCGTCGCAAACCCGCGCTCGCGCAGCGCGGCGAGCGCCGTCGACTTCCCGG
>DATBIC010000197.1:0-4599 GCA_036557145.1 Gaiellaceae bacterium | reverse complement strand
GTCCGGCTGCGCGCGATCGTGCGGCGCGTGGAGGACGAGTTCTTCGCGCCGCTCGACGCCGACAGCCGCGCAGCCATGCACGACGCGCTGCTCTCGCTCGCGGTGTACCACGACCCACGCTGCAGCCCCGAGTAAGCAGGGTCGCCGCTCGTGACGCGGCTCCTGCGCATCTCGTTGATCACAGCGGTCGCGCTCGCGGCCGCCGACTCGGCGATCGTCGTGCTCGCCCTCCCGCAGCTGCTCGCCGACTTCGGCCGCTCGATCCCGAGCACCGCATGGGTCGTCACCGCCTACAACCTCGCGGCCGCGATCACGGGGGTGATCGTCGTCGCCGGCGCACGGTTTCTCCGGACGCGCGCGCTGCTCGTCGCGGGACTGCTCGTCTTCGCCGCGGCGACGATCGGCTGCGCGGTCTCGACGTCGCTGTCGCTGCTCGTCGCGCTGCGGACGGTGCAAGGAGTCGGCGGCGCGCTCGTCCTGGTCGGCGCGTTCGTCGAGCTCGGGCCTGCCGCGTGGGCGGCGGCGGCTGCGATCGGGACCGCCGCCGGCCCGGCGCTCGGCGGCACGTTGACGCAGGTGTTCGACTGGCGCGCGATCTTCGTCACGCAGGCGCCGGTCGCGCTCGCTGCGGTCGCCGCCGCGTACCGGAGCGAGGACGTGCCGCTCCGGTCGCACGGGCTCGGTCGCGTCGACGCGACGGCGGCGGTCGCGCTGATCTCCGGCGCGCTCGTCGGCGCGCTCTTCCTCGCCGTCGTGCTGCTCGTGGAGGGCCACGGCTTCACACCGCTCGGCGCCGCCGCGATGGTGACGCTGCTGCCGGTCGCGGCGCTCGCCGTGCGACGCTACCTGCCGGGGACTCCGGTCGCCGCCGGCGTGCTCCTGCTCGCGGCCGGGCTCGGGCTGTTCGCGCTCGCTCCGGGCTCGATCGCCGCCAACGTGCCGGCGCTGATCGCGTGCGGCGCGGGGCTCGGGGCGTGCCTGCCGCCGACGAGCGAGGACGCCGGCATCTCGGGCGTCGCGTCGCGCCATGCGGGCGTCGTGCTCGGCCTGCTCCTGCTCGCGCCGATGCTCTCGGACGACCTCTCACACAACGCCGACACGGCGGAGACGAAGGGGATCGTGACGGTGCTGAAGGCGCCGGTGCCGCTGCTCGACAAGATCCCGTTGTCGATCAACCTCTACCGCGAGCTACGCAAAGCGGGGCACGGAAGGCTCCCGGACTTCACGAGCGCGTTCGCGAGCGCGCGCCGCGACGACCCGGGCGCCGCCGCGAAGCTCGACGCGCTCGAGCGTTCGCTCCGAGACGTTCAACGCAATGCCATCTCGGAGTCGTTCAAGCGGCCGTTCGGCGTCGCGGCGATCCTCGCGCTGCTGGCGCTCGTGCCGATCGCGGCGGGACGTGCGGTCGCACGGCAGCGCACGTGAGAGTGGCATGATCGGCCGGTGGCCACGGTGCAGGCGGTCGAGCGAAGGATCTTCCGGGTGGAAGGGTTCAAGGTCGTGATCCGGCACCTCGACGGGCGCAACGTGCGCGGCGACCGCGAGCACCTGCCTGGCTATCCCTTCGGCCGCGCGATGAAGAACCGCAGCAACGTGAAGGACTGGAAGCGGGTGCGCTTCCAGCCGACGTACCCGGGCTTCGAGGTCGACGTGATCGCCGAGCACGGCACCCGCGTGCACGGCGGGACCCTGCTCGGCACCGTCCGCGACGGCTACCTGGAGGGCTGATGGACCGCGACGGACTACGCGCGCTCCAGGAGCCGCTGAAGGAGCAGTACCGCGACGAGCCGGGCTCCGCGATCGTCACGCTCGAGGCGACGGGCACGCTCGAAGACGGGATCGCGTGCTCGGTGGACACGGGCCGCGCGCTCGCGGCGGCGGGCCTGCATCCGGCGAGCGGCGGCGACGGCAGCCTCGTGTGCTCCGGCGACATGCTGCTGCAGGCGCTCGTCGCCTGCGCGGGCGTGACGCTGCGCGCGGTCGCCACGTCGCTCGAGCTCGACGTCTCGGGCTCGGTGCACGCCGAGGGCGACCTCGACTTCCGCGGCACGCTCGCGGTCGACCGCGACGTCCCGGTCGGGTTCACCGCGATCCGCCTCCGCTTCGACCTCGAGACCGACGCGACCGAGGAGCAGCTCGCGACGCTGGTCCGGCTGACGGAGCGCTACTGCGTGGTGCTGCAGACGCTGACGGTGCCACCGCAGCTGTCCGTCTCGCACGGGACACACCCGTAGCGCGTCCCCCGTACGGGGGAACGTTCGAGATTGCCCTAATCAATTCCCCCGTTCGAGCCGATACACCTCGTGTCATGGGGAAGCCGACCGTACTGGTCGTCGACGACGATCCGCTGCTCTGCCTGTTGCTCCGCGAGACCTTCGAGCTCGAGGGCATTCGCATGCGCGAAGCCGGGCACGTGATCGAGGCCGAGAAGATCATCGCGGCCGAGCTCCCGGACGCGATCGTGCTCGACGTCGGGCTGCCCGGCGTCGACGGGCTGTTCTACTGCGAGCGCCTGCGGGAGAGCCCGCGCACGCGCTCGGTGCCGATCGTCGTGATCAGCGGTTCACGCGAGGCAGGCGTGTCCGCGCTGACCGTCGGCGCACAGGGATTCTTTGCCAAGCCGTTCGACCCGCTGCAGCTGCTCGGCCTGCTCGAGCGCCTGCTCGGGATCGACCCGCTCCACCACGTCGCCCAGGCGAGCTCCGACGAGCCCGCCGTGATCGGCGACCTCCGGCGCCTGATCGCGATCGGCCAGCGCCAGCACGAGCTGCTCGAGGTCTCGTACCGGCAGACGGTCGAGGCGCTGGCAGCGGCGCTCGAGTCGCGCGACTTCGGGACGAGCGCGCACTCGCAGCGCGTCACCTCGTACGCCACGCGCCTCACGGTCGAGCTGTCCCCCGCGCTGATCGACGACACGAGTCTCGAGTGGGGCTTCCTGCTCCACGACGTCGGCAAGATCGGCGTTCCGGACCGGATCCTGCTCAAGCAGGGGCCGCTCGACGAGGCCGAGCGCAGCCAGATGGAGCGGCACACGACGATCGGCGAGTCGCTGCTCGCGCACGTGCCGCTGCTGCACGGCGAGGGGCTCGGCGTCGTCCGCTCGCACCACGAGCGCTGGGACGGCACCGGCTACCCGGACGGCCTGGCCGAGGAGTCGATCCCGCTCGGCGCACGCATCTTCGCGGTCGCCGACGCGCTCGACGCGATGACGAACGACCGTCCGTACCGGCGGCGAATGTCGTGGGAGCAGGCGTGCAGCGAGATCCGCGACGGCGCGGGCACGCACTTCGACCCGGCCGTGATCGACGCGCTGTCGGTCTGCGAGCCCGACCTGTTCGCCACTCACAGCTCCGTCCTCGCCGCGTCCTAGCCGCCCGTTCGCGCGCGCGCCGCCGCGAACGCAAGCGTCGCGCGGTAGAGCAGCGACGAGGCCAGCTTCACCTGCCGCGAGGCGGCCAGCAGCGCGGGCGCGTCGCGCACCGAGGCGGCGCGCGTGAAGAGCCCGGCCGCATCCTGGAAACGGACGCAGGCGCGCTCGAGCTCGGCGACGACGGTGTCGTACCGGGGCGGCGCGGTGCCGATCCCGCTGACCATGCGGTCGCAGCCGCCGAAGTCGGTGTAGGCGACCAGCAGGCCGTACAGCTCCGAGAGATCGCGCAACGAGCGCCGCGCGGCGGGCAGGCCCGTCCCGGCGGGGGCGACGGCGGAGACGTCGGTGCTCAGCTGGTCGATCACGCCCGAGGCGTTCGCGACCCACTCGGCGTCGCCGCCCGCGTGAGCGGCCCGTCCGCCGCCGCAGCCGGCGAGCCCGGCCGCGGCGAGCACGGCGCCGGCTGCCATCGCCACGAAGGCGAGCCTCGGCTGCACTCACCGATGGTCGCATACGTAGGGTGTCGGGATGACCAACGCAACCATGCAGACGAGCCACGGCACGATCGAGCTCGAGCTCTACGGCGACGACGCGCCCAAGACCGTCGAGAACTTCGTGAAGCTCGCGCGCGACGGCTTCTACGACGGCATCGTCTTCCATCGGGTGATCCCGGACTTCATGATCCAGGGCGGCGACCCGACCGGCACCGGCTCCGGCGGCCCCGGCTACCAGTTCGAGGACGAGTTCAACGACCGCAGAGTCGAGCGTGGCGCGCTCGCGATGGCGAACGCGGGCCCGAACACGAACGGCTCGCAGTTCTTCATCGTCACGGCCGAGGCGTGCCCCTGGCTGGACGGGAAGCACACCGTCTTCGGGCGGGTCACCTCGGGGATGGACGTCGTCGATGCGATCTCGCAGCTCGACACCGACGCGCGCGACCGCCCTCGCGACGAGGTCACGATCGAGTCGTTGTCGGTCGCCGAGGCCGGTTGATGGAACGCGACGAGCCGCCCGAGCAGGTGGTCGTCGTGTGCCCGCACTGCAACAAGGAGTTCAGCGGCGAGCTGATCGAGGGGACCGCGGAGCGCTACCGCGGCTTCAAGTGCCCGCACTGCCGGCTGTTCGTGCCGGCAGAGCGCACCGACGCCTGAACATCGTCAGACGCAGTCGCGAAGCGCCTGCGCCTCGGGGAGCCCTTCGAGCTTCTTCAGCGTGTTGTTCTCGATCTG
>DATBIC010000196.1:0-11486 GCA_036557145.1 Gaiellaceae bacterium | reverse complement strand
TGCCGAAGCCCAGGAGCTTTCCGCGCGCGGCCGCCTCCGCCCGCCGTTCCTCGATCGTGTCGTACCCGATCAGCCCGAGCACGACGTCGAGCGCCGCCGGGTAGTCGCCGGAGTCGTAGACGCACCCGTTCGGCGTCTCGTACGGCATCTGCTCGGGCTGGACGTAGTTCTTCCTGCGCAGCTCGACACGGTCGAAGCCGAGCTCCTGCGCGACGATGTCCACGAGCCGCTCGGTGAACCAGAGGTGCTGCATCCGCGAGTATCCGCGGTTCGGGGAGCACGGCGCCTTGTTCGTGACCGACTGCGTGAAGTCCAGGCGGATGTTGCGCCAGCCGTACATCCCCGCCGCGACCTGCGACCAGATCACGCCCCCGAGCGGCTCGTAGCGCAGGTACGCGCCCGCGTCGTCGACCACCCTCGTCCGGAACCCGGTCATGGTGCCGTCCGCGCGCACGGCGACCTCGGTGTCGAGGAACCAGCGCTCGTTCCCGTGCGACATCGACTGGTGGAAGTCGGTGCGCCACTCGGTCCACTGCACGGGGCGGTTCAGCTTTCGCGCCAGCAGGCAGAGCGCGACGAGCTGCGGATGCGAGGTGATCTTGTTGCCGAAGCCGCCGCCGATGTCCTGCGTGACGAAGCGGAGCTTGTCGAGCCCCGTCCGCATCGCCGGGCCCATCATGATCGCCGCGAAGCCGGGGAACTGGTTGTTCGTGTGGATCGTCCACTGCCCGGTGCCCTTGTTGTACTCGACGAGTGCGCCGTCGCACTCGAGCGGCGTCGAGTTGAAGCGGTGGAAGTGGAGCTGGTCGATCTTCACGACCTTGTCTGCCTCGGCGAACGCGGCATCGAGGTCGCCCCACTCGTAGACGCCGTGCCACATCAGGTTGCCGCCGGCGTCGTCGTGGATCGTCGGCACGCCGGCGTCCTGCGCGCGGCGCGCGTCGACGACCGCGTCGAGCGGCTCGTACTCGACCTCGACGAGCTCCGATGCATCGCGCGCGCGCTCGCGCGTCTCGGCGACGACGGCGACGATCGGCTCGCCGACGAACCGCACCTTGCCGACGGCGAGCGAGAAGTCCTTCACGTGCGCGCCCGGTGCGCTCGAGATCTGGAAGAACGGGTCGGTCAGCGCAGCGACCTCTTCGCCGGTCAGCGTGCCGTACACGCCCGGCATCGCCTCTGCCTGCGACACGTCGATCGACGTGATGTGCGCGTGCGCGAACGGCGAGCGGACGAAGTGCACGTAGCCCATGCCGTGCCGCTTGACATCGTCGACGAAGACGCCCTGGCCCTGGACGAGCCGCCGGTCCTCCTTGCGGGGGATGCTCTGCCCGGACCAGGCCTCCTGCGGCGCCTCGACCTCGACGCGCTCGGGGGCGGTCGTCGTCGAGCTCACGATTCCGCCGCCGCCTTGACGGCCTCGAAGATGTTCCAGTAGCCGGTGCAGCGGCAGATGTTGCCCTGCAGCGCCTTCTTGATCTCCTCGTCGGACGGATTCGGGTTGGCGCGCAGGAGCGCGGTCGCGGTCATCAGCATCCCCGGTGTGCAGTAGCCGCACTGGAGCGCGTGATGGTCGGAGAACGACTGCTGCAGCTTCGACAGCTCCTCGCCGTCGGCGAGCGACTCGACGGTCTCGATCGTCGTCCCGTCTGCCTGGACGGCGAGCATCATGCAGCTCTTCACGAGCGTCCCGTCGACGAGCAGCGAGCAGGCGCCGCAGTTGCCGGTGTCGCAGCCGATGTGGCTGCCGGTGAGGTCGAGATCGTCGCGGACGAAGTGGATCAGGAGCTTCCGCGCCTCGACCTCGCGCTCGTACCTCGTGCCGTTGATCGTGACGGTGACGGTCTGCTCGGTGGAGATCATGCGGCTCCCTGTGCCTGGTCGACCGCGCGCACCGCCAGCACCTGGGCGAGGTGCGAGCGGTAGGCGCTGGACGCATGGACGTCGGACGGCGGCTCGATGCCGGCGCCGGCGACCGCGGCGCGAACGTCGTCCGCGGCGGCCGACGCCGGCTCGACGACCACCGGGATGGCGTCGACGCAGCCGAGCGCGACGGTCACGCGCCCGTTCACGGAGGCGGCCGCGCTCGCGATGCAGGTCCCGTCGACACCGAGCGTGACGGCGGCGAAGCCGTCGCCGCGGCCGGCCGGGACGGTGATCCTCGTCAGCACCTCTCCCTGCGCGACGGCGGTCAGGTAGACGCCGAGGAAGAAGTCCTTCGCCGTCACCGTTCGCTCGCCGTCGCGGCCGGCGATCGTCATCGTCGCGCCGAGCGCCGCCATCAGCGGGGGCAGGTGGTTCGTCGGGTCGTTCGTGCAGAGGTTGCCGCCGATCGTGCCGCGGTTGCGCACCTGGACGTCGGCGATCTGGGCGCAGACCTCGCCGATGATCGGCCGGGCGCGGGCCTCCGCGCTCGCGACGATCTCCGTGTACGTCGACATCGCGCCGATCGAGAGCGTCCCGTCGGCCGCGAGGTCGATCCCCTTGAGATCGTCGAGCGCGTTCAGGTCGACGAGCGCGTCCGGCGAGCCGGCCCGCGCCTTCATCACGTTGATCAGGGTCTGGCCGCCCGCCAGGGCCCGGGCCCCGTCGTCCGACGCGAGCAGCTCGATCGCTTCCGCGAGCGATGCAGGGCGCGCATATCCGACCTCGCGGAGGAGCATGTAGCGAGTTTTATAAAATCTTGGTTGCGACTCGCGCAAGTTCGTACGTGTTGCGTCGAGCGTCGACGATGGCCGAGATCCCGCAGCAGACGATCACGCCGTACCTCCTGTACGAGGACGCACGGGCCGCCCTTGACTTCCTCTCGCGCGCCTTCGGCTTCGAGGAGATTCGCCGGAGCGAGGGCCCGGACGGCACCGTCAGCCATGCCGAGCTGAGCTTCCGGCGCGGCCAGATCCACCTCGGCCAGCCGCGGACGCCGAGCAGCCCGCGGAGCCTCGGCGGCACGAGCGTGCTCCTGTACGTCTACGCCGACGACGTCGACCAGCACTGCGCGCGCGCCCGTGCGGCCGGCGCCGAGATCGTCGAGGAGCCGGCCGACCAGCCCTACGGCGAGCGGCGGTACCACTGCCGCGATCCCGAGGGCCATTCGTGGTACTTCGCGCAGCCGCTCGGCGGCTGATCAGGCGCCAGGCGCCCCGCCCTTCTCGGCGTTCGCCGCGTCGAGCTCTGCCTGCGCCTTCTCGGCGAGCTCGCGCGTCCGCTGGGCGTTCGCGAGGACACGCTCGCGAAATGCCTCCCGCTCTGCGCGTTCAGCCTCCGTCAGCTTCCTCTTCGCCATCGTCTCCTTCCAGCAGGCCCTCGAATCGGGCCAAGATCGTCGCGATGTCGCTCACGTTGAAGAGTAGAGCAACGACCTCGCTGCGCTCGATCAGGGTCTCGGGCACGAAGGCAGCATGCCCGCCGGGCAGGAACCGGGCAATCCGCATCTCGAGGCACGTCCGGGCGGGCAGCTAGTGGGCGGCGCGCAGCAGCTTTCGGTGCCGCTCGAGCCCGGCCAGGACGGCGTCGATGTCGTCCTCCGTGTTGTACGCATGCGGTGAGACGCGCAGGTTGCCGTCGCGCTCGGAGGTGACGATCCCGTCGGCAGCGAGCGTCTCGACGAGCCCCGGCGCGTCCGTCGAGGCGATGCAGACGAGCGCGCCTCGACGGGCGTGCTCGCGCGGCGTCGCGACGATCGCGCCGAGCGCGTCGGCGCCCTCGATCAGCCGGTCGGTGAGCGCGAGGACGTGCTCGCGGGTCTCGGCGATGCCGATCTCCCGCATCAGCTCCATGCCGGCGATCCCGCCGTAGATCGCAGGAATCGGCGGCGTGCCGCTCTGGAACCGGCGTGCGTTCGGGGCGGGAGAGTAGTCGGTGTGGTCCATCTCGAAGATGTCGCGGTCGGCGAACCAACCGGTCTGGGTCGGCGAGAGCTGCTCGGCAAGGCCCGGGCGCACCCACATGAACGCGAGCCCGGCCGAGGCGAGCAGGTACTTGAGCACCCCTGCGGCGAGCACGTCGACGCCGAGCGCCTCGACGTCGAGCGGATAAGTGCCGGCGGCCTGGTAGGCGTCGAGCACGACGAGCGCGCCGCGCTCGTGCGCGATCCGGGCGATCTCCTCGACCGGAAGCCGCGCGCCGTTGCGGTAGCAGACGGCTGCGATCGAGACGACGGCCGTGCGCTCGTCGATCGCCTCCTCGAACCGCTCGAGGGGAATCTCGGCGCCACCCGCTTGTAACAGACTGTTACTAGGGCGCACGATCGTCACATCGGCGCCGCGCGCCTCCTGGGCGTGCCAGATCTGCCCGATCGTCGGGAACTCGAAGTCGGAGATGACGACCCGCGGCCGCGCGGAGAAGTCGATCGCGCTCGCGAGCGCGCTCACGCCCGCAGACACCGAGGTCGTCACCGCCACGTCCTCGGGCCGCGCGTTCACGAGCCCTGCGAACACCGCGCGCGCCGCCTCGGAGCGCTCGACCCAGTAGTCCCAGGGAGCGCCGCGGTCGTCCCAGCCGTCGAGGTAGTCGAGGTACGCCGCGCGCACCGCATCCGACAGCGCGCCCTGCGAGCACGAGTTGACGTAGACGAGCCGCTCGAAGATCGGAAAGCGATGGCGGCAGCGGGCCGGGACGGAGGTCACGTCAACGGCCAAGGTAGGCCTTTCTCAAATCCTCATTCTCGCGCAGGTCGGCCGCCGGCCCCTCGAGCACGAGGCGGCCGGTCGAGAGCACGTACCCGCGGTCGGCGATCGAGAGGGACACGTTCGCATTCTGCTCGACGACGAGGATCGCCACGCCGGATTCGTGCACCTGCTTGATGATCTCGAAGTTCCGCTCGACGAGGATCGGCGCGAGCCCCATCGACGGCTCGTCCATCAGCAGCAGCTTTGGGCGCGACATCAACGCTCTGCCCATCGCCACCATCTGCTGCTCGCCGCCCGAGAGCGTCCCGGCGAGCTGCGAGCGCCGCTCGTGCAGCAGCGGGAACAGCTCGTACACGCGGTCGTAGTCCTCGGGCTTCCCGCCGCCGCGCAGGTACGCGCCCATCTGGAGGTTCTCCAGCACCGTCATCGGCGCGAACAGCCGCCGGTTCTCCGGGACGATCGCGAGGCCGCGGCCGATCCGGTAGCTCGTCGGCTTGCGCGTGACGTCCTCGCCGGAAACGCGCACCGCGCCGTTTCGCGGCCGGACGATCCCGAGGATCGTCTTCAGCGTCGTCGACTTGCCGGACGCGTTGCCGCCGAGCAGGCAGACGAGCTCACCCGCTTCGACGCGCAGCGAGAGCCCCTGGAGGATGTGGATCTGGCCGTAGTAGGTGTCGACGCCGTCGAGCTCGAGCAGCGGTGCGCCATTGCCCCCGCTCACTTCGTGTCCGCCGTTCCGAGCCCGAGGTAGGCCTCGACCACCAGCGGATCGGTCGCGACCTCGCCGAACGAGCCTTCGGCGATCTTGACGCCGTGGTCGAGCGCGACCACGCGGTCGGAGATGCCCTCGACGACGTGCATGTCGTGCTCGATCACGAGGATCGTGTAGCCGCCGTCGGTGCGCAGCTTGCCGATCAGCTCCGCGATCTCGTGGGTCTCGGCGGGGTTCATGCCCGCGGCCGGCTCGTCGAGCAGCAGGATGCGCGGGTTCGTCGCCGTGGCGCGCGCGATCTCGAGCCGCCGCCGGTTCGCGTACGAGAGCGAGTACGCGGGCTGGTCCCAGCGGTAGCCCATCAGCCGGTCTCCGAAGAACGCGAGCCGCTCCTCCGCGAGTGCCCGGATCTGGCGCTCCTCGCGGCGCATTCCCGGCGTCCGCAGCATCGCGCGGAAGAGCCCGGCGTGCGTGTGCCCGAACGCGGCCGACATCACGTTCTCGCGCACCGTCAAGTTCAGGAAGAGGCGAAGCGTCTGGAACGTGCGGGCGATTCCGCGCCTCGTGATCTGGTGCGGCGGCAGCCCCACGATGCTCGACCCGTCCAGCGTGATGTCGCCCTCGTCGGGCTCGTAGATGCCCGTGATCAGGTTGAAGAGCGTCGTCTTGCCGGCGCCGTTCGGGCCGATCACGCTGACGATCTCGCCCTCGTCGACGTGCAGGTCGAGGTCGGAGACGACCTGGAGGCCGCCGAATGCGAGCGAGACCTGCTTCAGCTCGAGGAGCGCGGGCACAGTCAGACGATCTCCACGCGGCGCTCGCCGAGCAGGCCGTTCGGGCGGGCGATCATCAGCACGACCAGCAGCACGCCGAGCACGATGTAGCGCGTGGGGCCGGGGTTCGGGATCATCACGTTCTCCCAGACGAACGCCGACAGGTAGATCACCGGCGGGAGCACGACCACGCGCCACCAGCCGCGCAGCAGCGTGATCCCGAGCACCGAGGCGATCATCAGGCCGTAGGCGACCTGGCCGACCCACGGCGTGAGCTGCTGCGGGATGACGACCCAGTGCGCCAGGACGCCGCTGAAGCCGCCGTGCCCCTCCGTCGCCCACGACGGATGGATCGCACGCACGACGGCATGGATGACGAACCCGAGGACGACAGTCTCCGCGACGACCACGGCGAGCTTCCGCGAGAGCCGGAACGCCGTGAGCACGCCCACGACGATCAGGAGGTAGAAGAGGACGCGCGCCTGGTCGGGGTTCTGGAGCAGCTGCAGCAGGACGTTGACGAGGATCGCGCCCAGGACGACGCCCGCCTGACTGCCCGAGCCGCCGAGGATCACCATCGCGTAGATCGTGATCAGCACGGTCGGCGAGAAGCTCAGCGGGAACACGCTCCCCGTCAGCGACGTCTCGATCGTCCCCGTCAACGCCGCCACCGCTGCGCCGGTGGCGAAGGCCGTCAGCTTGAGCCAGTTGATCGGCATGCCCATCACTTCGGCGGCGAGCGGGTCCTCGCGGAGCGAGCGCCACGAGCGGCCGATGCGCGAGAGATTCGCGAAGCGGGTCGCGACGAACACCAGTGCGAAGATCGCGAGCGCGACGTAGTAGTAGGAGACCGCGAAGATCCCCTGGTGCTGGACGGCCAGCGAGTGCCCGAAGAAGCTGAGCGGATCGGCGTCGATGATCCCGTTCGCACCGCCCGTGATGTTGTGGCCGAAGATCTGGTCGCCGTTCGTCGCCACGGTCTCGAAGAGCTCCAGGAAGAACAGCGTCACGATCGCCAGGTAGTCGCCGGACAGACGTCGTGACGGCAGGCCGACGAGCAGCCCGACGACCGCGCCGAGCGCGGTGATCGCCGGGATCGCGACGATCGTCGGCAGGTGGATCCCGAACTTGTCGGAGTCGAAGATCGCGTAGGCGTAGGCGCCGACGCCGAAGAACGCGATGTAGCCGAGGTCGAGGAGACCGCCCCAGCCGACGACGACGTTGAGGCCGAGGGCGAGCAGCATGAAGATGACGGTGTCGAAGCCGACGCGGCGTACGTATCCGCTCGACTCGACGGCGGGCATGAGCGATGCGGCGGCGAGGAAGAGGATCAGGAGCGCCCACCAGGGCACGGCGCGCAGCCGCGCCTCCATCTCGCCGAGCCGCCCCTCGCGGACGAGCCGACGCTCCCCGTGGCGCGCCACCCACTCGTCGCGCCCGACCGCCGGTCCCTCCGCCTCGGGCAGCGCGGGTGCGTTCGGGTCGCCTGGGGTGAGGTCGCTCATCGCCTCGTCACACCTTGCGGATGTCGGCTCGCCCGAGCAGCCCCTGCGGGCGGAAGATCATGAAGAGGATGAGGATCGTGAAGACGACGAGGTCGCTCCAGGCCGTCGTCCAGTAGCCCGCCGTGTACGACTCGGCGGCGCCGAGCAGGAGGCCGCCGACCATCGCCCCCGGGATCGAGCCGATACCGCCGATCACCGCCGCCGTGAAGCCCTTCAGGCCGATCGTGAAGCCGACGGCCGCAAAGGTCGGCACGCGCAGCGCGAACATCACGCCTGCGGCGCCGGCCAGCGCCGAGCCGAGGACGAACGTGAACACGATCACGTGGTCGACGTTGATCCCCATCATCGCCGCGGCCTCGCCGTCGTACGACGTCGCGCGCATCGCCTTGCCGGTGCGCGTCTTGTTCACCAGGAACCAGAGCGCGACCATCATCACGAACGCGGAGAGAATCGTGATGATGCGCAGGAGCGGCACGTGGACGGTGTCGATGTCGAAGCCGCGGAAGTACAGCGAGCCGCCGGAGAGCAGATACGACTGGTAGTCGCGCTGCTGCGCTCCGAAGAGGAGCTGCATCGAGTTCGCGAGGAAGAACGAGACGCCGAGCGCGCTGATCAGCGGCGCGATGCGCGGTGCGTTTCGCAGCGGCCGGTAGGCGAACCGCTCGATCGCGACGCCGAGCACGGCGCAGCCGGCCATCGCCGACGCGGTCACGACGACGAGCAGGAGCCAGACCGGCACCACCGGGTCTGCGGCGCCACCGAGCGCCTGCAGGGCGCCGTAGCCGATGAACGAGCCGACCATGAACACGTCCCCGTGCGCGAAGTTCAGCAGCTTGAGGACGCCGTAGACGAGCGAGTAGCCGAGGGCGACCAGTGCGTAGACGCTGCCGAGAGTCAGGGCGTCGAGTGTGAGCTGGAGAAACGTCGGCACGCGGGGAGCAAACCTAGAGCGCCGGGCGGCCCGGGCACAACCCGGGCCGCCCTTGCGCGTTCACCGTTCGCCGCTTACGCGACGAGCTTGTACGAGCCGTTGGGCTGGATCTTGAAGATGTAGAACTTGGCGTTCAGCGGGTCGTTCGTCTTCGTCGAGAACCTGAAGCTCCCACCGAGGATCCAGTTCTTGATCGTGACGTGCTTGACCTGACGGAGGACGGCGGAACGGTTCTTCAGCGTGCCGTGACCTGCCGCGCAGGCGTTCTTGATCGCCGTGAGCAGCACCTGCGTCGCGCCATAGGTCGGCGGGCCGAACGAGCCGACCTGCTTGCCGGGGTTGGCCTTCTTCCAGGCCGCGATGACCGCTGCGTCGGCCTTGATCCCCGTGATGTCCGGTGCGAAGTTGGAGACGTAGCCGCCCGGCTTGTTGTACTGCGCGGGCGTATCGGATCCGTCGCCGGAGAACATGATCGCCTTCTTGCCCTGCTCGACGAGCTGCTCGGCGAACGTCTGCGCCGCCGGCGGCTGCTGGGTCGGGAAGAAGACGACGTCGGCGTCACCCGGGACCCGCGTGACGTACGACGAGTAGTCGGTCGTCGTGTTCGGTGCCGACAGGCGCGTGACCGAGACGTTGTGCGCCTGCAGGTACGACGTCACGGCAGCCGCGAGGCCCTGCGAGTACGGCTCCTGGAAGTCGAACACCACGACCTTCTTGACCTTCAGCGTCTTGACCATGTACGCGGCGTCCGTCGGGCCCTGGACGTTGTCGGCGGGCACGACGCGGAAGAACGCGGGCGTTCCCTCACGCTGGCCGTTCACGGTGTAGGTCAGGTCGGTCTTCGTCGCGGACGGCGAGATGTGCGCCATCCCGGCCTGGAAGTAGGTCTTCGTCGAGGCGACGGCCGCTCCCGACGTCGAGGGGCCGATGATCCCGACCACCTTCGGGTCGGCGACGTACTTCTGGGCCAGGGTCTGAGCGGGCTGCGCGCCCTGCTCGACCGGGGTGTCGCCCTGGAGCAGCTGGACCTTCAGGCCCATCTGCGGGGCGAGCTGTGCGACGGCGAGCTTCGCCCAGGTGAGCTGCTCCTGGCCGAGGAACGCAGCCGCTCCGGTGAGCGGGGTGACGATCGCGATCTTGAGCGTGCCCTTGCAGCTGAGGCCGGCCGAGGCCGTCTGCACCTGGCGATGCGCACCCTGCGCACTGGCGGCCGCCATCGCGGTGACGAGCACCACGAGGGCAAAGCCGATGCCCTTCTTCATCGAATTCCTCCTTGCAACGGGGACGTCGGGGGGTCGAGTTGCTTCTTCGTTAGACGTGCGCGGGCGCGGGTTGGTTCGCGTCCGGCCGCCGGTGCCCGGGATCCTCAACCCCGGCGCCGCGAGTGTCAATGATCAAATCTGCGCTGCAGGAGCCAGCGCGGCGCCCCAGCCGGCCGTGTCCAGGAACTGCCGGAAGCGCACGGCCTTGCCGTCACGGACCGTCCAGACGTGGACGAACGGGACGTCGAGCGTCCGGCCCGTCTGCTTGGCGACGCCCCGGTAGCGGCCGAGCACGACCACCTCCGCACCGGCGTCGAGGAACTCGTCCGGCTGTGCCGTGAACTCGTCCCACCACTCCGCGTCGAGCGGCTCGAAGATGTTCCGCCGCACCTCGTCGATGCCCCGGTAGAAGCCGCCGTGGGGCAGTCCCTGCGCCTGGTGCCACTCGATCTGCTCGTCCATATCGGCGAGCACGCCATCGAGATCGTCGCGCGCGAACGCCTCGTACGAGCGCCGGACGAGCTCGAGGTTTCCCACGGCGCGTAGGTTACGGGCCGTGCGCTACGCAATCCACGCCGACGACCACCCCGACGGGCAGCTGCATGCGACCGAGCTGCTCACCCAGCGGCTGCTCGAGCTCGCGGGCGAGCAGCGGGTCGAGCCGGCCGACGAGGTGCTGTACGTCCTCGAGGGGGAGGGCGAGCTCGAGGCCGGCGGCGAGCGTCATGCGCTTCGTCCCGGCACCGCCGTGTTCGTCGCCGCGGGCACGCCGTGGCGCGCCGCCGGCGCGCGGGTGCTCTCCGTGCTGGTGCACGAACCGCCGGCCGCGACGGCTCCGTTCGCGGTCCGGGACCTGACCGCCGAGGAGCGCGGCTCGGCGACGGCCGGGCGGCAGTTCGTGCTCGGCGCCACGCCCGAGGTCGGGTGCGCGTCGGCAACCCAGTTCGTCGGGCTCGTTCCCCCGGGGCGGGCGCCCGACCACTTCCACACCTACGACGAGGTGATCTACGTCGTCGCGGGAGAGGGCGAGCTCGTGATCGACGGCGAGCGCGCGCCGCTCCGCGCTGGCAGCTGCGTCCATCTGCCGGCGCGGCTCGTCCACTGCCTCGCGAATACCGGCGACGAGGAGCTGCGGCTGCTCGGCGTCTTCCGCCCGGCGGGCTCGCCCGCCGAGGCCTACTACCCCGACGGCACGCCGGCCGTCGTCCCCGACCCGGAGTAGAGGAGGCGCGAGTGCCGAGGATCGAAAGGAGCGCGGAGATCGTGTGGGAGGGCAACGTCGCCCGCGGGCAGGGCCGCATCTCGGCCGCGTCGGGCGCCTTCGGCGACCTGCCGTACACGCTCGCGACGCGCATCGGGAGCCCGGAGGGGAAGACGAGCCCGGAGGAGCTGCTCGCGGCCGCGCACGGCGGCTGCTTCACGATGTCCCTGGCCGGCGAGCTCGCGCAGGCAGGCACGCCGCCCGGCCGGCTCGCCGTCGCCTGCCGGATCGTGATGGACGAGGTCGAGGGGCAGGGCCACCAGATCGTCGGCTCGATCCTCACGGTCGAGGCCGACGTCGACGGCGTCGACGAAGCCGCGCTGCGGGAGGCGGTCGCGAAAGCCGACGAGGGCTGTCCGTTCTCGGCGCTGCTCAAGCGGGCGGGCGCCGACGTGCAGATCTCGCTCTGAGCTC
>DATBIC010000195.1:0-9862 GCA_036557145.1 Gaiellaceae bacterium | reverse complement strand
CTTCAGTGGACCTAAGCGGACAGCTTTCAAACCCGGCCGAGCCGCTCCGGCAGCTCTTAGAAACCGCTTCGTCCTCTACTTACGGTACGGCACCCGCCTCATTAGGTCCAGTTCATCGCGCGGTGCGAGGCATCAGGCACCGCCCACTTGACAGATCGACGGCTGTCGATACATTGATATGCGTCGATATGAGGAGTGAGTGATGAGCGTCGCTGTGCCGGTCGACTGTTGTGCGCCGCTGGATGCCGAAGTGCTGTCCGATCAGGAGGCCGAGGCGACGGCTGAAGTGTTCAAGGCGTTGGGCGACCCTGCTCGGGTGCGGATCGTGAACCTGCTGGCGAACAGCTCGGAGCCGGTCTGCATTTGCAACCTGATCGAGCCGCTCGGGTTGGGTCAGCCGACCGTTTCGCATCACATGAAGAAGCTGCTCGATGCCGGGCTGGTCGAGCGCGAGCAGCGCGGCAAGTGGGCGTACTTCAATCTCGTCCCGGAGGCGGTCCGCACGCTCGCATCCGTCGCTGATCTCAAAGGAGCGTGCTGCTGATGACGACACGGGCCGATGAGCTACGTGAGGAGGTTCGGCGGCGCTACGCAGAGTCGGCGCGAGCTGTGGCGGACGGAACCGGAGGCTGCGGTTGCGGGAGTGGCGGCTGCTGTGACGACTCGCAGGCGAGTGCTGTCGGCAGCGAAAAGTTCGGGGAGGCTCTCTACGACGTCGAGCAGCGCGGTGAGCTCCCGGAGGCAGCGGCGCTCGCCTCCCTCGGTTGCGGCAATCCAACCGCCGTTGCCGATCTGCGTGAGGGCGAGGTGGTACTCGATCTCGGCTCGGGCGGTGGGATCGACGTCATCCTGTCGGCGAAGCGAGTGGGGGAGAGTGGGCTCGCCTATGGGCTGGACATGACCGACGAGATGCTCGCGCTCGCGCGCAAGAACGCGGACGAGGCGGGGATCAAGAACGCGATCTTCCTGAAAGGCATGATCGAGGAGGTTCCGCTGCCGGCCGACTCGGTAGACGTTGTGATCTCGAACTGCGTGATCAACCTCTCGACCGACAAGGCGAGAGTGCTGACCGAGATCGCCCGGGTGCTCAAGCCGGGTGGCCGCGTCGGCGTATCCGACGTCGTCGCCGAGGACCGGCTCACACCGGCGGAGCGCGCGGAGCGCGGCTCGTTCGTCGGCTGCATCGCGGGAGCGCTCTCCAAGGGTGAGTACGTCGCCGGGCTCGAGGCAGCCGGGTTCGAGCAGGTCGAGGTGGAGTTCACGCATCAAGTAGCGGACGGGATGCACGGCGCGATCGTCAAGGCCGTCAAGACTGAGCGCCCGGAAGCGAAAGGCTTGCCCGTGATTCGGCCCGCCGCAAACGCCGGTTGTTGTTGACGCCCGCCCTGTTTCGCTCAGCCGTCGCCGAGGCGATCGGCACGTTCGCTCTTGTCTTCGCGGGTTGTGGCGCGATCGTCGTCGACGCCAAGACCCACGAGCTTGGGCACGTCGGCGTGGCGATCAGCTTCGGGCTCGTGATCATGTTCGGCATCTACGCGGTGGGCCATATCTCCGGCGCCCACTTCAACCCGGCCGTCACATTCGGCTTCGCCTTGTCGCGGCACTTCCCATGGCGTCGAGCAGGCGTCTACTGGGTTGCCCAGGTCGCCGGTGCAGTGGCCGCAGCTGCGATCCTTCGCGGCTCGCTCGGCAACCACGCCGACCTCGGCGCAACTCTTCCCACCGGGTCGCAAGGACAGGCGTTCCTCTGGGAAGTGATCCTCACCTTCTTTCTGATGTTCGTGATCATGAGCGTCGCGACTGACACGAGAGCGGTCGGGGAAGCGGCGGCGATCGCGATCGGCGGCACTGTCGGCCTCGACGCGATGTTCGGCGGCCCAATCACCGGGGCGTCGATGAATCCAGCGCGCTCGATCGGGCCGGCACTCATCTCGGGCAACCTGCACGCTCTCTGGCTCTACGTGGTCGCGCCGGCCGTCGGAGCCGCGATCGGGGCACTCGCCTACCAGTTCGTCCGCACGCAGCCCGTCGGATTCTCGGCCAACGAGAGCGCATGACTCGCATTCTGTTTATCTGCGTTGCGAACTCGGGCCGCTCGGTCATGGCCGAACGCATTCTTCGAGACCGGTTCGGTGATGCATACGAATCACGATCCGCCGGCTCCGATCCGGGCACCGCGACGCACCCAATCGTAGTCGAGGTCTTACGCGAGATCGGCATCGATGCATCCGACCACGTGCCACGTAAGCTCGACGACGAAGCGATCGACTGGGCGGATGTTGTTGTCTCGACCTGCGGTGAGGAGGCTTGCCCCGTCACGCCACCCGGCACGAAGCGCATCTACTGGAACCTGCCGGATCCAAAGAACGAGCCGATCGAACACGTCCGCGAGATCCGAGACGAGATCGCGCGACGGGTCGAACAACTAACGAGCGACCGGTACAGCGACCGGGCACAGACACCGCCCGCTTAGCAGGCAAGCCGTTGTAATACGCGCAACGACTATGGAGCTAGGCGGACTCGAACCGCCGACCTCCTGGGTGCGATCCAGGCGCTCTCCCAACTGAGCTATAGCCCCGGGCGGGGCACAGTCTAGCCCGGCTCGGCGGGGGGCGCCGCGGCGCCGTGGCCCTCGAACAGCTTGCCGTCGCGGATCCGCTGCGCCATCTCCTTCGACTCCGCACGGTAGACGGAGCCGTCCTCGAACTCGATCACCGGGTACTTGCGCTGGCCGCTCAAGCGCTCGAGCTCGTCGCGCTTGCCCGGACGCTGCGGGCCGGGCACCACCTCGTACTCGACCCCCTGCTCGTCGAGCGCCTTCTGGACGCGCCAGCAGGGATGGCCGCTCAGCTTCACCCAGAGATTCCCGCACCGGTGGAGCTTGACCGCCACGACAGCACCACTCTACGCCTTCGGCCCCGGCCGGTTTTACCTCGTGCTCACACCTCACACACTCCTTCTTTCCCACTCGCGGGAACCGCCCTCTATTCCCGCGAAAGGAGAAGTGCGATGAAGAAGAAGACAGTGTCGATCCTTGCGCTGCTGGCGGCGGTCTCGGTTGCCGCGCTGGTCGCGGCGGGGTTCTCGCAGGCTGCGAGCCCGCCGACGAACCAGTCGCCGCCCACGATCTCCGGCACGACGCAGGTCGGCCAGACGCTCACTGCCGACAACGGCAAGTGGAACGGCGCGACGCCGATCACGTACACGTACCGGTGGCAGCGCTGCGACCAGAACGGCGGTAGCTGCGCGTCGATCAGCGGTGCGACCGACAAGACGTACGCACTCAAGCCGGTCGACTCCGGCAACACGCTGCGCGTCCGCGTGACCGCGAAGAACAGCGACGGGTCGAACTCGGCGACGTCGGTGCCGACCGCGGTCGTGACCGCCGCGCCGCCCACGACGAGCGGCGGGTGCCCGACGAGCGGCTCCGGCGCGCTCAGCATCGCCGACGTCACCTCGCCTGCCCGCCTCAACATCGACGGCCAGCAGGCCTCGCCGTCGACGATCGGCCACACGGTCAGCGACCTGACGCTCAAGTTCCACGTCTCGGCGTGCGGCGGCCGCCCGATCCAGGGCGCGCTCGTCTACGCGACGGCCGTTCCGTTCGAGCAGTTCGGCGTTCCGCCCGAGGCGACCACCGGCTCCGACGGCTGGGCGACTCTCGTGCTGCACCGCGCGGGTCGCTTCCCCGCCTCCTCGCGGCAGCAGTTGCTCGCCGTGTTCGTCCGTGCACGCAAGTCGGGCGAGAACCTCCTCGGCGGCATCTCGAACCGCCGGCTCGTGTCGTTCCCCGTGAACCTGAGCGACTGAGCCTCGGAGGAGGCCGCGCGCGCCGCCGTACGATACGGCGGTGCGCGCGGTCGTCCTCGATGCCGACGGGACGGCCCGCCCCGAGGAGCGACCCGAGCCGCTCGGTTCGGGCGAGCTGGTGCACGTCCGCGCGTGCGGATTGTGCGGCTCCGACGTCGAGAAGCTCGGCGAGCGCGGCCGGGCCGGCGCGGTGCTCGGGCACGAGGTCGCGGGCGAGCTCGACGATGGCACGCGCGTGACGGTGATGCACCGCGTCCCGTGCGGCAGCTGTGCGCGCTGCCGCTCCGGACACGGGTCGACGTGCGAGGAGTTCGCGCGCGTCCGCATCGAGCCCGGCGGCTTCGCCGAGCGGCTCCGCGCGACGCAGGTCGTGCCGCTGCCCGCGGGCCTCGGCGACCTCGACGGCATCTGGGTCGAGCCGCTCGCGTGCGTGCTGCGCGCGGCGGAGCGCGTTCCGCGCGGCTCGGTGCACGTGGTCGGCTGCGGCGCGATCGGCCTGCTCTGGGTGCAGGTGCTGGCGGGCCGCGGCGACGACGTGTCGGCCTCCGACGTGCGGGAGGAGCGACTGCGCCGTGCGCTCGAGTTCGGCGCCGGCCCGGCGGGCGTGGAGGCGGGCGCCGCGGTGCTCACCGCCCACGGCGGAGTCGAGCCGGCGCTGGAGAGCCTGGCGCCCGGCGGCACGCTGCTCGTATTCGCTTCGCCGGCACCAGCCGGGCTCGACGCGGTGTATCGCCGTGAGCTGCACGTCGTCGGCTCGCGCTCGGCACTGCCCGAGCACTTCGCCCACGCCGTCGCGCTGCTGCCGTCGCTGACGCTGCCGCCGGTCGACTTGCTGCCGCTCGAGCGCTTCGCCGAGGGCGTCGAGCGCTACCGCTCGGGCGCCTCGCTGAAGGTCGCGTTCACGCCGTGAAGGCGGCGCGCCTGTACGCGCCGGGCGATCTGCGCATCGAGGAGGTGCCGCGTCCCGAGCCCGGGCCGGGCGACGTCCTCGTCCAGGTCGAGCTCGCGCTCACCGACGGCACCGACCTGAAGACGTTTCGCCGCGGTCATCCGGTGCTGGCGACCGAGTCGCCGGCGCCGTTCGGGCACGAGCTATGCGGGGTCGTCGACGGCCGGCGCGTCGTCACGGCGAACAGCGCCCCGTGCGGCGCGTGCGCCGGGTGCGAACGCGGCGAGCAGTGCCGCGAGCTCGTCTTCCTGGCCGGCGCGTACGCCGACTGGATCGTCGTGCCCGAGCGGATCGCCGCCGTCAACCTGCACGACGTCCCGCCGAGCGTCGCACCGGAGGTCGCGGCGATGGTCGAGCCCCTCGCGTGCTGCCTGCGCGGTGTCGAGCGTGCGCAGGTCGGGGCGGGGGAGAGGGTCGCGATCCTCGGCGCCGGCCCGATCGGGCTGATGCTCGCTGCGTGCGTCGCCGACGCGGGCGGCTGGCCGGTGATCGTCGGCGGCCGCGAGGAGCGGCGTGTGCTCGCCGACGCCTTCGGCGCGGAGGCCGGCGACGGCCGCAACGCCGACATCGTTATCGAGGCGGCCGGGACGGAGCAGGCGTGGCGCGACGCGGTCGAGCTCGTGCGCCCGGGCGGGACGGTCGTGGTGTTCGGGGGGCTACCGCGCGACGCGCGCCCGCCGGTCGACGCGTTTCGCCTGCACTACGAGGAGCTGACGATCCGCGGGTCGTTCCACCACACGCCGGCGACGGTGCGCGCGGCACTGGGCTTCCTCGCGAGCGGCGCCTATCCGTGGGAGCGGCTCGTCACCCACCGCGTCGCGCTCGCCGAGCTGCCGGCGCTCTTCGCGGCGCCGCCGCGCGACTTGCTGAAGGCGGCGGTCATCCCCTGAAGGCGTCCAGCTTCGAAACAGAACCATCGCGACTCTGCGACGAAACCCTGTCCTAGTAACAGTCTGTTACTAGCGGGTCAGTGCCACGCGATCACGAGGATCGCGATGCACGCACAGGCGGCGAACGCGACGACGACCGCGTTCAGCACGAGCGCGCGCTGCAGGGCCCGCGGGACCCGTTCGGGCGCAGGCGAGGCGGCCGGCTCGCCCGTCACGCCCTCGGTGAGCATGCGGACGATCAACTGGTTGAGGCTGACCTGCTCGCCGTCCGCGCGGCTCGCCAGCGCGGCGTGGAGGCCCTTCGGCATGCGCAGGAGTAGACGGCCACTGTGCGAGGCGTCGGCCTGCGCCATCGCCTCCGTGCTGCGGCGGAGCTTCCCGCGTGGCACCTGGCGGGCTGGGGTCGCCATCTACCGAGCGTAGCTGGTCATCTCCGACACTTCCAGCCGCCGGCGCATCTTGGCCATCGCCGAGGCGAGCAGGCGGGAGACCTGGGACTGCGAGATCCCGAGCGCGACCGCGACCTCGGCCTGGGTGCAGTCGCAGAAGAAACGGAGGAGGACGATCTCGCGCTCGCGCGGATCGAGCGCGCGCGAGGCGCGGCTGACGAGCGTCCGGGCCAGTGCCAGCTCGTCCAGGTCGACCGCCTCCGGCGCGGGATCCGACTCCTGCAGCTCGAGCGGCCGGCGCGCCGTTGCCGCCTGCTGATCCGGCCAGCCCGGCGTCCCGCGTGCCCGGGCCTCCTCGGCCTGGACGCGGCGCGGAACGCGCACGACGGCCGCTCGGTCGCGCAGATGCCGCCGCACCTCGCCCTCGACGCAGCGCGCGACGTAGGCCTGCAGCGTCGCGAGCCGCGCCGGGTCGCGCCGGTCGATCGCGCGCACGAGCGCGAGCGCGCCGACCTGCTCGAGGTCCTCGCGCGTCTCGCCGGCCTGCGCGAAGCGGGCGGCGACGTCGTGCGCGAGCGGCAGGTGCGCCTCGATCAGGCGCTGCCGCGTCCTGTCCGCACGCAGAGGAACGGCCGCCACACTTCGATGGTAGTAGCTGAGGATGATTTTGGAAAGATTCCGGTGAGATTTTTTGCATAGATCTCTTTCGCCTCGGGTAGTTGGCTCTGTTGATGCAGAGCGTGGGGAGGACTCAGCGTCAGGCGGCGATCATCGTTGCGGTGCTGCTCGCGGCCGTCGCGGTGCCGAAGGCGCTGGCCGACGGCGGCATCACCGTGCCCGTCGACGGCGCCGCGATTGCCCAGATGGCGATCGATGCTTCCACCCCGGTCGTCCCCGAGGCGCCGCCGCTGCCGGTCGTCCCGGAAACGCCCGCAGTATCACAGGTTTCGCCGGTGGTACCACCGGCGGTATCGCCTCCGCCGCCCGTTCCTCCCACGCCAGGCTCCCCGGCGGGTACGCCGCAGTCCCTTGCCGGGGAGCCCGCTGGCGGCGGAGCCCCGGCGGCGACGCCCGGCGATCAGACCGTCGATCCGAACAGCGGAAAAACGCCAGAGAAGATTTCGAGTGGTATTACGTCCAAGCCACACGTGATACTGCACCAAAAGAGGCTCGGGAAGCCGAAGAGGAAACACGCCCAGTCTTGCTCGCTGATCGCGAGTTGCAAGGCGCCCGAGCCCTACCCGCGTGGAGCCGCCGCAGCACCCACGCGCGGGGGGGTGCGCGAGCTTCCGCCGCCGCAGCAGGTAACGGCGACGGGGCTCGCGCGCGGGCGGGCAGTGCGCCATGTCGAGCGGCCGGCCCGCCCGAAGCGAGTTCGTCAACCCGGGGGCGCGGGCAGTGCGCCCGCGCCTCTCATCCCGGCGCCCCCCGGCCGTTCGCCGGAGGCGCCGCCGCCATCGGCTCTCACCTTTTCCTCCTCGGGCACGCACGGCACCGGTAGCGCCGCGGTCTCCGCCTCCGTGAGCGCGTTCGGTGTCGCAGCGACCCGTGCTCCCACGACCGCCGTGCGCAGCACGTCGGTCCCGTTACGGCGCCGTGGGAGCGACGAGCGGATCGATCGGCCCGGCTGAGTCTCGGAGCGCGTCCGAGACCAGTCCCGGCTGCGGTGACGACCGCGGCCTCAACGACCGATCAATTCGAAGGAGGAAGGAATGCGCAAGTTGATCGTTGCGCTTGGGACGACGACAGCCGTGTGCTTGAGCTCGGCTGCCGTCGCCCTCGCCGACGGCGCGCCACCGCCCACACAAGCGGTGACGCAGTCGGCGACGACCGGGCAGCAGGCCGCTGCTCTGTCGACCGCGCAGCAGTACCAGCCGCAGAACCTCAACGTGTCGATCCGGATCAACAGCCCGGGCGACAACGGTGACGTGACGCAGACCAACAGCGCCGACTCGACGGCCAACGCCGGCAACATCGCCGGCACGTCGCAGTCGGCGGGTCAGCCGGCTCCGAGCGGCCCGCCGTCGTGGTGGCCGATCCCGGACGTGCCGCAACGTGGCACGCTCCCGTCGGCGCCCGACGGCTCTTCGAGCTCGCAGTCGAACGACGCGGGCTCGGCGGGCGACGCCGGCAACGCAGCGGGGACGGAGCAGAGCGCCCCGCAGACCACGCCGCAGAGCACCTCGTGCGGTTGTGGCGGCTCGAACGGCGGCGTGCAGAGCGCCGACCAGTCGGCCAACACCCAGCAGTCCGCGATCGCCGCCTCGAAGGCAGTCCAGGTCGATCCGTCGAACCAGAACGTCTCGATCCGGATCAACAGCCCTGGAGACGACGGGGACGTCACCCAGACCAACTCGGTGACCTCGAACGCCAACGCCGGCAACGCTGCCTGGACGCAGCAGCAGTCGTCGCAGGGCACGGCAGGAGAGAGCTGTGGTTGCGGCACCGTTCCGGTGTCGTCGGAATCCCAGCCGCAGACGGCCCCGGCGCCGTCCGTGGCGACGCAGCCGACGTCGGATGCCGATCCGTCGTCGAGCAGCCAGCCCGAGAGCAGCGACCCCGCAGCGGACTCGGCCGCCGCGCCCGCGAGCTCCCCGGCACTCGGCGTCCAGGCGATCGGCCAGGATGCCTCCACCTCGCAGACCGCGATCGCCGGCTCGGCGGCCGTGCAGTCTGGCGCCTCGAATGCCGACTACCCCGTGCGGATCAACAGCAAGGGTGACGACGGCGACGTGAGCCAGTCGAACACGGTGAGCTCGACGGCCAACGCGGGCAACGCAGCGTGGACGAAGCAGAACGCGTCGCAGACCGCAGGCGGCTCGCCGTGCGGTTGCGGCGGCAGCAACATCCAGGCAGTGGCTCAGAAGGCGGACACCTCTCAGGGTGCACTGGCACTGTCGGGCGCGATCCAGCAGTTCGGCGACGGCAAGCCGTCCCGCTGCGGGTGTGGTGGAAGTGACGGCGGGTCCGGGAACACGGCCTCGCCGGTGCGCGTCTGGAGCCCGGGGACCGACGGGGATCTGACGCAGGCGAACACCGTCGACTCGACGGCGAACGCGGGCAACAAGGCCGGGACCGTGCAGAACGCGTCGCAGCAGTCCGGCGGCGGCAGCGGCCTGCAGATCCAGGCGATCGGCCAGGAGGCCGGCACGTGGCAGGCTGCTGCGGCGGGCTCGCTCGCCGCACAGTTCGGCGCGTCGAACTCGGCGTCGCCGGTCCGGGTGTGGAGCCCGGGCGGCGGCGGCTCGGTCGACCAGACGAACAGCGCGTCGTCGACGGCCAACGCCGGCAATGCCGCCGGGACGTTCCAGAACGCGAACCAGGTGCTCGGTGGCAAGGCCGGCTGCGGGTGTCACACGCTGCCGATCCAGGCAATCGGGCAGAAGTCGTACCTCGACCAGCTCGGGCTGGCCGGGTCGGCCGCGTTCCAGATCGATCCCAAGAACTCCGAGTCGCCGGTGCGCATCGGCAGCTGGGGTGACGGCGGTTCGGTCGGACAGCAGAACACCGACGATTCCAAGGCCAACGGCGGGAATCTCGGGCTCACGCATCAGTTCGGTTCACAGCTGATGTGATGCAGACCGTCAGGTGGGGAGGGTGCAAAACCCTCCCCACCGCCGGCCTTTGCGGTGCCGAAGGCGAGGGGTAGGCTGAGCCAGCCAGGAAAGTCGCAAAGAGCGAGGTTCGAATGAGGGGGCGGCCGGTACGTGAGCTCCTGCGGCGATTCACGCTGCCGATCGCAGCGGCGGCCGCGCTTGCCGTCGTGCCGGTTGCCGCGGCCGGGGGTGGGCCGTCGCCCGACCGCGCGCCCGACGCTCCGGCGA
>DATBIC010000194.1:0-3612 GCA_036557145.1 Gaiellaceae bacterium | reverse complement strand
GTCGTTGACGATGTTGCCGAGGCCGTAGGCGAAGAGCAGCGCGAAGAGCGGCGTCACCCACGGCCGGAGAGGCAGGCGCGTGAGCAGCAGCACGGTCAGGATCAGCAGCAGGCCCTGCCAGCCGTGATGGATGCCGTGGTGGACGGCTGGATGCGGGGGCCCCGCCGAGGTGATCGTCCGGCCGGTTTGGAAGACGCTGCCGAGCACCGGCACGCCGTCGAGGTAATAGCCGGCCGCGGCGGCGATCCAGTCGGCGCAGACGACCACGAGCAGCAGTGCGAGCGCGATGCGTCCCGGGCCGGCGGCGCGTGCGCGTGGCACGTCGGTGCTGACTGAGAGCACGAACGCGAGGAGGACGCCGACCGCGGGGATCGCGTTGACCGGCTTCGCGTCGAGGTTGCTCTGCTCCACGACGCCCGGGACGGCGACGACGAGGCAGAGCGCTCCCGCGAGGATCGCGAGCCATGCCGGCCGCGGCGCCACCGCCAGCAGCACGGCGACAGCCATCAGCGCGACGGGAAAGTTCAGCTCGACGAGCGTGCGCGAGAGACCGCCCGCGAGCCCGGTGCCGCTGACGTTGTAGAGCTCGCGCGCGGGTAACCGCGCGTACGTGACCAGCACGAGCACGAGGTCGATCGCCACGAGCAGCCAGACTTCGATCACGACGCGGCGGCCGGGAATGCGGTGCATGCCTATGCGGCCGTCGCCGGGCCCATCCCGTTCCGCAGCAGGTCGGCGCGCCCGGTCGGCCACGGCAGGCAGTTCGTCCCGGAGCCGGGGACGTGGAAGACGTCGATGCCGTGGTCGAACGTCGTCAGCACGATCTCGAGCGTGCCGTCGCCGTCGAGGTCGCCGATCGACGGCGCTGCGGGGACGCCGATGCCGTTGCCGTCGTGCCCCTGGTGCGGGAGGCGGATGTCGAAGAGGAGCTTGCCCGCCGCCGAGAGCACGACCAGCCGGCCCGAGCCGGGCGCGAGGCCGTAGGTGCCGAAGATCAACTCCGGCTTGCCGTCGCGGTTGAGGTCGGCGGCGACGACCTCGGAGGCGAACGTCTTCGGCGCGCCGTGCGCGTAGTCGTAACGCCAGAGCCGCTTGCCGTCCGGGCTGATCGCGTAGACGTAGCCGTCGGGGACTGCGGCGACGATCTCCGGCCGCGCGTCGCCCGAGATGTTCACGACCGTCGGCGCGGGGATCCCGCTCGGCGGGTACCAGTCGCCGTCGGGGCGGAAGGCCGGCTTGCCCGAGAGCGGCGGGTGCACGAAGCCCTTGTGCCGCATCGCCGAGCGCGCACCGCCGTTCTGCGCTCCGTCGAACGCCATGAACGCGTACGCCTGCGTCACGTACGGCTCGCCGAGCTCGGTGTTGGGGACGCCGATCACCTCGTTCTTCCCGTCGCCGTCGAGGTCGGCGACGACCGGCGGGGACGCAGTCCACTGCAGCCACGGCGTCTTGCGGACGTCGGGCCACGGGCCGACGTGGCGGTGGTACTGGTCGTCCTCGACCGTCGGGCTCAGCCACCGGATGAACTGGCCCCAGCCGAGCCGGCGGCCGGCGTAGCCGCTCTGCCGGTTCGTGAACCACGGCGACGCGAGCACCGACGTGCCGTCGTCGTTGAAGACGTTGATCTGGTGGTTGTCGAAGGTGACGACGATCTCGAGCTGCGGATCGTCGTCGAGGTTGCCGATCGCGACGTTCTCGCCGTACGCGCCGTAGCCGTGGTTGCCGATGCCGTTGAAGGTCGCGTCGGAGTGCCGGTTGAAGCGCGGCCAGGACGTCGCCGGCGCCCCTTTCGGATGCCAAAGGCGGCCGTGCGCGTCGAACACGAACACCTGCGAGCCGGTCGACGACGTGTTCGTCGTCGTGACGACGACCTCGACGTGCCCGTCGCCGTCGAGGTCCGCGGCCGCCATGCCGCGCACCTCCGGGCACTGGCCGCCGCTGCACGTCGACGCGGGCCAGCCCGGCTTCAGGCGAAGCCGTCCGCCGGTGTAGTCGTACGCGGCGACGGTTCCCTCGTTGCCGCCGACGACGATCTCGGGAACCTTGTCGCCGTCGAGATCGGCGACGACGCCGGGCGCGTATACACGCCCCTTCGTCGCGGTGCCTTTCGCGAGCAGGCGCCCCTTCGCGTCGAAGACGAACGTCGAGTAGAACGGGGCGACGATCTCGAGCTTGCCGTCGCCGTTCAGGTCGACGAGGCTCGGCGACGAGAACCAGCCGGTCTCGCCGGTCGGGATGTTCCGGACGAAGCGCGGCGCCTTCACGGGCGCCTTGCCGCCGGCAGGAGCGCATGCGGGCGCGGCACCGGTGCGCGCGTGGGTGGCGCCGGCGAGCACCAGCGACACGCAGGCGAGGAGCACCGCGGCGACGGCGGGGCGCGTCATCCGGGCAGTGATCGTAGCCCGCAGCCCCGTCGGCGCCCATCGCGATACTCCGGTGGATGTCGTCGCCGGCAGCGACCCAACCCGAGCAGGCGCACCCGGCCGCCTACGTTCGGCTCGTGCTGCTCGCAGGGGCGATCGGCGTCCCTGCGGCATTCCTCGCGGCGATGTTCCTCTCGGTCGTGCACATCGTCGAGCGCTGGCTCTGGTCGTCGCTGCCGGCCTCGCTCGGGCACGCGTCGCCGCCGTGGTACCTCGTGCTCGGGCTGCCGTTCGCGGGCGCCGTGATCGTGCTCGCTGCTCGGCGCCTGCTCCCGGGCGACGGGGGCTCCTCGCCGCTCGTCGGGCTGAACGAGAAGCCGACGCCGGTCGTCTACGCGCCCGGCGTGGCGCTCGCCGCGCTCGGCACGCTTCCGTTCGGCGCGGTGCTCGGGCCGGAGATGCCGGTGATCGCACTCGGCTCGGCGGTGGGGATGGTGCTCGTGCAGTACGGGAGGCTCGAGGGTAGAGAGGCCGGAGTGCTCTCGACCGCGGGCTCGTTCTCGGCGATCTCCGCACTGTTCGGCGGACCGATCGTCGCCGGGGTGATGCTGACCGAGGGCGGGGTCGGTCTCGGGCAGGCGCTGATCCCCGCGCTGATCCCCGGGTTCGTCGCCGCGGCGCTCGGCTACCTGGTATTCGTCGGGTTCGGCAACTGGGGCGGCCTCGGCGTGCCCGGCCTTGCCGTGCCGAACCTGCCGCCGTTCCACGGCGTCCACGCGGCCGACCTGCTCGTCGCGATCGCGGTCGGCGTGATCACCGCGCTCGTCATCACCGTCGTCCGCCGCGCCAGCCTGCGCGCGGCCGTCGCGGGCGAACGACATCTCGGCCCCGCGGCGTTCCTGCTCGGGGGCGGGCTCGCCGTCGGCGCGATCGCGATCGCGGCCGACGCGCTCGGGGCGAGCTCGCAGAACGTGCTCTTCTCGGGCCAGTCGTCGATCCCGGCGCTCGTCACCGAGACGTCGACGGGGATCGTCCTGCTGCTGCTCGCGGCGAAGGCGCTCGCGTACGTGATCAGCCTGTCGTGCGGCTTCCGCGGCGGGCCGATCTTCCCCGCGCTCTTCCTCGGCATCGGCGTCGCCGAGCTCGCGCAGGTCTGGTTCGGCACCTCGCCGGCGCTTGCGGTCGCGATCGGCGCGGCGGCCGGGATGGCGGCGCAGACCCGGCTGATGCTGTCGGCGATCCTGTTCGC
>DATBIC010000193.1:0-5731 GCA_036557145.1 Gaiellaceae bacterium | reverse complement strand
GCGGCGATCGTCTACACGTTCTACAAGCAGGTCTGGCCGAAGCCGCCGTATCCGTACGACCTCTTCCCGCTGCTGATCGGCGCCTGGGCGGTGATCGGCGCGCTGATCACGTTCCTCTTCCCGGCGCTGACGCGGCGCATCGGGCGCGGGCTGTCCGAGGCCGAGGGGATCGCCGGCCCGGGCCAGGCATAGGGGTTACCCCGTTCGGGCTCACTCGCGCGGGTGAGCGTGGCAGCCGCCCGCGCGGCCGATATCTCCTGCAGAACGCGCCCTTCGCGCATCGTCCAAAGGAGATCGAGTGAAGCTCAAGATCATGGTGCTGATGGCTCTCGGCGTCGCCGGAGCCGGCGCGTCCTTCGCCCTCGCCGCCAACAACAGCTCGCACGGGCACAAGGCTGCATGCCGGCGCACGGTGCTCGTCGGCACCGCGTCCGTGCCGCAGTCGTTCGACGTCACGCTGTCGCGGACCTGGCGCCACACGAGCCTCAAGCCGGGCCAGTCGGTGCACGTGACCATGGGCTCGTCGGGGCAGACGATTCGCTTCACCGGCGTCGGCTGCGTCGGAGACGACGGCACCGTGACCGTGAGCGTCGCCGGGTTCCAGGTCGTCCAGCATCGCGACCGCGGCGGCACGACGACGACCGAGCCGCCGACCACGACGACGGCTCCCTCGACCACCACCTCGGACTAGCGCCCAGCCGCAACCCGGGCGCGCGAGCGTCGCGCTTGCGCGCCCGGGGCTTCGACGCGTCCGCAGCCTCGATCTGCTAGCTTACGTAAACGTCAGGTTGCGGCGAGGACGAGGAGGGGCACGTGGCGCGGAGCAGGGTCGCGTACAAGTGGGTGGCGTTGTCGAACACGACGCTCGGGATGTTGATCGCGACGATCAACGCCTCGATCCTGCTGATCGCGCTGCCCGACATCTTCCGCGGCATCCGCATCGACCCGCTCGCGCCGGGCAACACGAGCTACCTGCTCTGGCTGATCCTCGGCTTCATCGTCGTGATGGCGGTGCTGCTCGTCTCGCTCGGGCGGCTCGGCGACATGTACGGCCGAGTCCGCATGTTCAACCTCGGCTTCGCCGTCTTCACCGTCTTCTCGATCCTGCTCTCGATCACGTGGATGCACGGCGCCGCGGCGGCGATCTGGCTGATCGCGATGCGCGTCGGCCAGGGCGTCGGCGGCGCGATGATCTTCGCGAACTCGAGCGCGATCCTCACCGACGCCTTCCCGCAGGACCAGCGCGGGCTCGCGCTCGGGGTCAACTCGATCGCCGCGATCGCCGGCTCGTTCATCGGGCTCGTGCTCGGCGGTGTGCTCGCGCCGATCTCGTGGCGCCTCGTGTTCCTCGTCTCGGTGCCCGTCGGCATCGTCGCGACCGTCTGGTCGTACCACTCGCTGCGCGAGCTGAGCGCGCGGCGGCCGGCCCGCATCGACTGGTGGGGCAACGCGACGTTCGCGGTCGGGCTCGTCTGCGTGATGATCGGCATCACCTACGGCATCCAGCCGTACGGCGGGCACACGATGGGGTGGACGTCGCCGTTCGTGCTGGCGATGCTCGGGGGCGGGATACTGCTGCTCGTCGTCTTCTGCGTCGTCGAGCGGCGCGTGGCCGAGCCGATGTTCCAGCTCGACCTCTTCCGGATCCGCGCGTTCGCGGCGGGCAACCTCGCCGCGCTGCTCGCGGCGATGGGCCGCGGCGGCCTGCAGTTCATCCTGATCATCTGGCTGCAGGGGATCTGGCTGCCCGAGCACGGCTACGACTTTGCGAGCACGCCGCTCTGGGCGGGCATCTACATGCTGCCGCTGATCGCCGGCTTCCTCGTCGCCGGGCCCGCGTCCGGCTGGCTCTCCGACCACTTCGGCGCGCGCCCGTTCGCGACCGGCGGAATGGTGCTCGCGGCGCTCAGCTTCGTGCTGCTGATCGTGCTGCCGGTCGACTTCTCTTACGCGTGGTTCGCCCTGATCCTCTTGCTGAACGGCATCGGCATGGGCCTGTTCGCGTCGCCGAACAGCGCGGGCGTGATGAACGCGCTGCCGCCGTCGCAGCGCGGCGCAGGGGCGGGCATGCTCGCGACGTTCATGAACAGCGCCAGCGTCCTTTCGATCGGGGTCTTCTTCACGCTGATGATCATCGGCCTCGCCGCCGGGCTGCCGCACGCGCTGCAACACGGGCTGGCGGCGCACGGGGTGCCGCCCGCGGACGCGGCGCGCGTCTCGTCGCTGCCCCCGGTCGCGACGCTCTTCGCGTCGTTCCTCGGCTACAACCCGATGGCGACGCTCCTCGGCCCGCATGTGCTTCACACGCTGCCGCCCGGGCAGGCCGGGGCGCTGACCGGCCGCAGCTTCTTCCCGCAGCTGATCTCGGGGCCGTTCCACACGGCCCTCGTCTACGCATTCGTGTTCGCCGCGCTCGCGTGCGTCGTCGCCGCCGTCGCCTCGCTGCTGCGCGGCGGTAAGTACCACCATCTCGAGTCGGTCGAACCGGCGTCCGCGCAGTCGGGGCTCGCACCGGCGCAGAAGGTCGCATGAGCGTAGGCTCGACGGAGCTCATCAGGAGCGGAGGTACCGGCTTGGCCGGTGCCGGAGCGGAAACCATTGGACAACCGAAGGTTGTCCAATGACCGTGGGGATGCTTCGTATCGGCGAGGTCGCCGAGCGTGTCGGGGTGACGCCGCGCACGATTCGCTACTACGAGGAGCGCGGCCTGCTCGGGACGTCGGCCGCGCGCGCCAAGGGCAGCCACCGCCTGTACGAGGAAGCCGACGTCCTCCGGCTGCAGGAGCTGATCCGTCTCCGCGACCTGCTCGGCCTCTCGCTCGAGGAGCTCGTCGAGCTCGCCGAGGCCGAGGAGGCGCGCGCAGCGCTGCGCGGACTTTGGGCGGAGACCGCGGACGACGACGAGCGCGCGCGGATCGTCGAGGCGGCGATCCCGCTCGTCGAGCGCCAGCTCGCGCTCGTACGTGCGCGCCGGCAGACGCTCGAGGAGTTCACGCGCGACCTCGAGGAGCGCCTCGCGCTGCTCGAGCAGCGCCGCGTCGAGCTCAGGCCGGGACGGGGTCGCCGGCGGGCGGGGTCGCGCGCAGCGAGCGCGTGAACCGCTCGACCAGGGCAAGCACCTCGGGATGCTGCTCCGGCTGCCAGCCGGCGAGGAGCTCCTGCAGCGCGTTCCGGCGCGCCGCGCCCATCTGCTCGACGGCCGTACGGCCGCGCTCGCTGAGCCGCACCTCCGTCGTCCCCTCGACGAGGCCCTGGCGCTCGAGGCCGCTGAGCAGCGGCGCGACCGACTCCTCGGGCAGCTTGTAGCGCGCCGCGAGCTCGGCCGGCGTGACCGCCTCTACGCGGTCGAGCCGCAGCAGCAGCCACGCCTCTCCCGGCGTGACGTCGAGCCCGGCTGCAGCGGCAAGGCGCTCGTAGACCTCGTGCCGGTTCTCGCGGCGCGCGAGCTTGCTCAGGCGCGACTCGAGCTCGTCGAGCGACGTCGCGTCGCGCGGCGAGGCGAAGCTGTCGCCGATCCCCTGCTCCGCGACCGTCTGCCGTAGCGGCCGCTCTTCGAGCAGCCAGGTGAACGCGAACGCGGAGACCGCGAGCAGCGCCGCGATCAGGAACACCGGGTGGAGCGAGTCGGCGTAGGCGGCGATGTACGCCTCGCGGACCGCCGGCGGGAGCTGGTCGATCTGCCCGGGCCCGAGGCGGGAGGGCAGCCGGCCGGCGACGTCGGGCGGCAGGTGCGAGGCGAGCCTGCTCGCGAGCTGGTTGGTGAAGATCGCGCCGAAGATCGGCACGCCGATCGTGCCGCCCATCGAGCGGAAGAGGGTCGCGCTCGCCGTCGCGACGCCGAGGTCGCGGTAGTCGGCGGCGTTCTGCACGGCGAGGATCAGCACCTGCATCACGAAGCCGAGCCCGAAGCCGAGCACGAGCATGTAGACGTCGGCCAGCAGCGTCGACGTCGACGGCGTCAGGCGCGAGAGGAGCAGCAGCCCGACGACCATCAGGCCGGTGCCCACGATCGGGAAGACCTTGTAGCGGCCGACGCGTGCGATCAGCTGGCCGCTGCCGATCGACGCGATCAGTACTCCCGCCATCAGCGGCAGCATCTGCAGGCCGGATCTCGTCGGGCTCGCGCCGCGAACGACCTGCAGGTAGAGCGGGATGTACGTCACCGATCCGAACAGCGCGACCCCGACGATGAAGCCGACGATGCTCGACACGGTGAACACGCGGTTGCCGAACAGCGAGAGCGGGAGCGTCGGCTCCTTCGCGCGGTGCTCGACGACGACGAACCCGATCGAGAGGACGATCCCGAGCACGAGCAGCGCGATCATCTGCGCCGACCACCACGGGTAGGTCGAGCCGCCGAGGCTGGTGTACAGGACGATCGACGTGAGGCCCCCGGCGAGCAGGGCCATCCCGAGGTAGTCGATCGAGCGTTGGATGCGCAGCGCGGGCGTCGCGAGCACCAGCTGCAGCACGACGAACGCGACGATGCCGATCGGGACGTTCACGTAGAAGATCCACTGCCAGGAGAGGTGATCGACGAACAGCCCGCCGAGCAGCGGCCCGATCACCGTCGAGATCCCGAACACGGCGCCCATCAGCCCGGAGTAGCGGCCGCGCTCACGCGGCGAGACGACGTCGCCGATCACCGCCTGCGTGCTCACCATCAGCGCGCCGCCGCCGAGCCCCTGGACGCCGCGGAAAAGGATCAGCTCGGTCATGTCGCGGCTGAGCCCGCACAGGATCGAGCCGGTGAGGAACAGGACGAGCGCCACCTGCAGCACGAGCTTCCGCCCGTACATGTCGCCGAGCTTTCCGGCGACCGGCGTCGTGATCGTCGACGTCAGCAGGTACGCGGTGACGACCCAGAACAGCTTGTCGAGGCCGCCCAGGTCGCCGGCGATCGTCGGCAGCGCCGTCGACACGATCGTCGAGTCGAGCGACGCCATCAGCATCACCAGCATCAGCGCGCCGAACACCGGTCCGACGCGGACCGAGGTGGACGATGGAGCCTGCGCGACGGAGGCCGTCACGAAGAGAGCCTACTTCCGGCCGACGAGCGCGATCGCGAACGGCGAGAGCACGATCGCGAAGGCCTGCGCGACGATCAGCGACGGCCGGTCGGCGATGCCGTTCGCGGCGACGCTGGCGAACGTGTAGGCCCAGGCGAGCCCGGCGGCGAGCGCGAGCAGCCAGGCGAGCAGCTGCTCGGAGAAGGTCACGCGGTGCCGGGCCGGCACGGCGGCCGGCACCGGGACGGCGAGCAGCGGCCGCAGTCGGGCGAGCAGTTCGCGGTCGTCGAGCGCCGCCGGCTTCCACTCCGCGACGATCCGGCGCATCTCCTCGATCTCGTTCCGGAGCTCGACGACGTCGCGTCGCGCGCGATCGGCGCGGAGACGCCGCCCCGCCCGTGTCTCGGCCATCATCCGCTCCTGCGCCGACTCGAGCAGGTTGAGGTCGACGAGCAGCTTGAACTGGGCGCGGAAGAGCCGGGACGAGCGGTACGGCACGAGGAGGCATTCTCCGCGCGATGCCGCTCCTCCTCGTAGGGTCAAGAGATGCGCACGTTCCTGCTCGTCCGCCACGGCGAGTCGCTGCTCAACGTCGCCGGGGTGGTGAACGGCGACCCGGCGCTCGACCGCGGGCTCTCCGAGCGCGGGATCGAGGAGGCGCAACGGCTGGCCGGGCAGATCGCCAACGTCGCGATCGACCTCGTCGTCGTCTCGCCGTTTCC
>DATBIC010000192.1:0-24895 GCA_036557145.1 Gaiellaceae bacterium | reverse complement strand
CCGGCCGCGTCCAAGACCGCGGTGCAGTACCGCTACCACGACGGGCGGTGGATCCGCATCGCGGCGAAGAGCCACGCGAAGGCCGTCATCCGCCCGGTCAGCCGGCCGGACGACCGCGTCGGCGCCCGCGGCATCGGCTAGGACGCCGGACTCGAGACCGGCGCCGGCAGCGGCGCCGGTCTCGAACAGCTGCGAGGTCGAGTCGAACTACCGGCGCTTCACGACTTCGCAGTTCTTACGGACCGTGTCGTGGCGGTCTGCAGAGACGACGTCGCGGCCGGGGCCGCAGTCGATCACGTCTCTCGACCTGTCGAAGGCATAGATGCGGTCGTTGCCGAGACCGCCGTAGATGTGGTCGCTCCCGGTTCCGCCCGTGATCGTGTCGTTGCCGGCGTCTCCCCAGAGCCGGTCGTTCCCGCCCCGGCCGTTGATCCGGTCTTTGCCGGCCCCGCCGTGGATGGTGTCCGCGCCGGCCGTGCCGATGAGGAGATCGGCCCGGCTCGTACCGTGGACGCTGTGCCGGGTGGGGGCTTTCGGATGCACGGTCGTGGGCGCTCGCGAAGCAGGGGCTTTGACGAGGACCGACTCGGCCGCACTGTTGTCCGACTCGTCCGCATCGCGATCCGTCGTTGCGCTGGCATCGAGCACCACGGCGCCAGCGGCTCCGAAGCGGAGTGTGAGCTCGGTGCCCGTCGAAGCTCCGGCGGGAACCGCGCCGAGGTCGCACTCGACGTGCGTCGTGCCCGTGCACGTTGCGCCGTTCTGGACGGTCGGTTCGGTGATGATCGTGCTCGTCGAGGGGAGGTCGAGCCGAAGCACCGTGTTCGTTGCGGGCGCAGCGCCGAGATTGGCGACGGTGACCGCGAACGTGTCGTTGGTCCCGACGACCGGGCTCGTGCTCGCGGCCTGCGACCACGTCACCTTCAGGTTCGCGATCGGCGCAGGGCCGCCGCCGCCGCCGCCACCACCACCACCACCACCGGTGGCCTGGCAGGACGGAGCCCCCGCGAGCAGGTAGCGGGCGACGGCGACGTCCGACGTCAGCGGTGCATTGGTGATTCGCGTTCCGGCGAGGACGAGGTCACCGGCGGGATCGAGCGCGGCGGCCAGGACCCGCCAGCGCTGTCCGTCGGTGCTCGGCTGCGTGGCAACCCCACCGCAGGCAAAGCTCGCGTCGTACGCGCCTGACGGCAGGAGGCGTACGACCTCGAAGCGCTGAACCGAAAACGGGCCCGAATAGCCTGCGAGGACGAATCTGCCGCCGGAGTCGACGAGCATCGCGTCGAGGAGCAGCATGGAGGTGCTGTCGCCGGTCTGCGCGACCTCCGTCGTGCCGTTCGTCAACGCAGTCGTGTCGAGGTCGCCGTCCGGCTTGAACATCGCGAGGGCGAACTCGCCTTCGATGCTCGGGTTGAAGCCGCGATCGGCGCCGGCGAGGATGTCGCCGTTTCCCAGCAGCTCGACCTGGTGCGTCTCCAGCGGAACGGCTGTCGCCGGGAGCTCGGCCGTCGCGACTCCGCCGCTGCCGAACGACGCGTCGAGCATCCCATCGGCGGTGTACCGGGCGATCGAAACGCCCTTGGTCTCGACGCCGAGCGCGGCCACGACCGAGTCGTCCGGCTCGGCGACGAGGTCGCGGACCTCGGTGAGGGCTGCGAGCGGCGTGACCGCAAAGCCCGCGGTGCCGAAGCCGGTGTCGAGCGATCCGTCGGCGTTCAGGCACGCCAGCACTGCAGCGTCGGTTGTCTGCGGGGCGTCCTCCGCCATCCCGGCGACCACGATCTTCCCGTCCGGACGCAAGACGGCCGACTCGGCGTAGCCGGAAAGGCTCTGCGGCAGCGGCAAGGTGGTTCGACCGCCGGTACCGAAGCTCGGGTCGAGCGTCCCGTCCGGGAGATAGCGGGCGACGGCGAACTCGTCGACGGACCCGACGTGCGTCTGGCCCGCGGCGACGATCTTCCCGTCGGGCTGGACGAACCCGGCGTACGCAAGGTCGGCGACAGTTCCGAAGGCTGTGACCACGATCCCCCCGTTGCCGAAGGTAGGGTCCAACGTGCCGTTGCTCAGGTAGCGAACGAGGGTGAACCCGGTCGCGCCCGGGGCGTAGTCGGACTGCCCGATCGCGACAATCCTGCCGTCGGGCTGAACTGCCACAGCGGCGGCCGCCGAGCCGTTGCCGCCGATCGTCGTCGTCACGATCCCGCCCGTACCGAACGACGGATCGAGGTCGCCGGCGCCGGCGGCCCGCGCCGCACCGACGATCACGGCGGCGACGAGCAGCCCGAGCAGGACGATGCGTAGAGACGCACCGCCCCGATTTCGGTCGACCCCAGCCCTCCTCGGCGACAGCAACGGCCGCCCAGCATCGCAGTTCGCGTGCCGCCGGGCAAGATCGAGAGCGCACGTGTGAACGGCCCAGGCGCGGCCGAACCGCGGCTCAGCCGGTCGCGTGGTCGACGATGAAGGTCGTGAACGGCTCGCCGTTCTTCGGATTCACGTTGAACGACAGCCCCCAGTGCCCGACCATCACGAGCGCCGGCGCCGGGTGCGAGTACACGCCGGGGGCGGTCTCGGTGAGCTGGTACTCCTGGTTCGTCATCTGCATGTCGAGCATGTCGAACTGAAGCGTCACGTCGGCGCCGGTCACGGGGACGCCGTTCTTCGTCAGCTTGAGCGCGAAGGTGTTGTCGGCGACCGCCTTGTTCGGCGACACGAGCACCTGCATCGTGTAGCCGTTCTGGTGCACCGTGCTCGCGACCTTGCCGGGACCGACGTGCGCGAGCGCCGAGCCTTCCTTGGCGAGCGCGGCCGCGGGAGGCGCGAGGCTCGAGAGCACCGCCGCCGCGAAGAGCGCCGACACGACGAGGACGACCTCCGTCCGCACCGTCGTGCGGAGCAGTCGTGTGGCTTGCTCGGAGCCGCTCTGCGCGGCCCGCAGCCGCGGAACGGTCACGAGCAGGTTGACGGCGCCGACGAGCATCGCCGCGGCGAGCAGCGCGATCTTGACGAGGATCGCCTGCCCGTACGAGGTCTGCCAGAGCGAGGCGACGGTCGGCATGTGGATGATCGTCGCCCCGACGCCGGAGCCGAGCAGGACGAGCACCGCGAAGAACGCGGTGTTCGAGAACCGCGGCACCGCGACCCGGAGACCGGCGAGTCGGTTGCCGGCGAGCCCCCACCAGAGCACCAGCAGCCCGATCAGACCGCCCATCCAGATCGAGCCCGAGACGAGGTGCAGCCAGTCGAGCAGCAGCGACAGGCCGCGCGGCGCGGTCTGGGCCGCGTGCCCCGCCGTCCCCGGGATCAGCAGGCACGCCCCGGCGGCGAGCAGCGCTCCGAGCACGGCGCCGAGCCCCGCGATCGAGCGTTGCTCGAGCTTCGGCCGGTCGAGCCAGAGTGCGATCCATGCCGCGATGCAGAAGAGGCCGAAGCAGATCGCCAGGTCGACGTACGCGCGGCCGAAGGCGGTGACCCGGAACAGCGGTACGAGCGCGCCGACCTCGAACGACGAGCGCAGCGAGTCGACCGACGTCGAGATGTCGAGGTAGACGGGGACGGCGATCAGTCCGACGATCGACGCGACCACGAACGCGACGGAGAGCGGACGCAGGCTCGCTCCGTCGACCCGCCGCGCGACGGGCCGCGCGATGATCGCGCGCAGCACGAACAGGCCGATCGCCGTCATCACCGACAGGAACATCACCCAGCGCGCGATCAGCAGCCGCGGCGTCGTCGCCGTCTGCGAGATCTTCGGCACGACGAACTGCGGCGCGGGCCCTTCGTTCGGCCCGACGGCGAACGTGAACGCGCCTTGCACCGGATGCCCGTCGACCGAGATCGCGCGCCAGTAGACGAGGTACCAGCCCTCCGCCAGGTGTGGGCGAAGCGGGACGATCAGTGTGTCGGGGTTCGTCGGCGAGCGGGTCGGGGGCCCCGTCGCCTGCTGGTGCGCCTCCGCGTCCGTGACCGAGATCGTCGCGAACCGCGGCTCGACCGCCTCGTCGAAGGTGAGCTGCACGTTCGGGGGCGGGGCGGTGAGCACGACGCTCGCTTGCGGCACCGTCTTCACCAGGTACGCGTGCGCGGACGCAGCGCCGGTGAAGGCCAGTGCCGCCGCCGCGGCGGCGAGGAGCCAGCCGACCCGCCCCCGGAACGTCACGCGACCGGCCTCTTGCCTCCGCCGACGAGCAGGCCGCCGATCGCGACGAGCAGCGCGACCGCGCCGAGCACGAGCGCCACGATCGTGAGCGTGTCGGTGCTGCTGCCGCCGCCGAGCGAGCTCTTCGCCTCGATCGCCGGTGCAGGCGCATCGGACGACTCCGAGCCCGACCAGTTGACGATCGAGCCGTCGGAGTACGTCTGCTGCACCTGGAAGGTGTAGGTGCCGGTCGAATCGGGCTGGGCGAGAAACTGGAACAGCGAGTCCTCACCGGTGGGGGTGTGCCCGCCGGTCCAGGTCACCTTCTGGACGATCGCGTCCTCGCCGGAGCCGGACTGCTGCACCTGACGCGTCCAGCCGGGCGCAGCGACGAACGAGTCGATGCCGAAGCCCTTCGGCACCGTCAGCACGATCTTCGTCGTCGTCTCGTTCTCCTTCTCGGTCGGGACGGTGAGGCTGTAGAGCTGCAGCTCCTTCGCCAGCGACACCGGCGGACTGACGCGCGCGTGCGCGAACGCGGACGAGGCGAGCGCCAGCGCCGCCGCGGCAACCACGCCCAGGCATCCCGCCCGGGCACTCAGCTTTCTCATCGGTTCGATCTCCTCTACGGGTGTAGGTCGCGGCGCCGGCGCACTGCCGGTGCCGCCGGTCGGCTACAGCCGGAGAGAGGGAGGTGCGCGGCCCGCGGCGCCGAGTGCGAGCGGCGCCGGCCGCAGCAGAGCGAGCACCTGCACCCAGACACGCGGCGCCGCCACGGGGGCGGCCGCTCGATCACGGCGCCGGACGATGACCGCGGCGACCGCTTCGGCGGCGCGTCGCAGGAAGCGCGCGATCGCGTAGGCGAGCAGTCCGAGCGGCAGTTGGAGCACGAGGCCGCGCCAGAACGTCGGCGCCTCGACCGCCCACCACGGGAAGGCGCCCGAGACGATGAATCGCTCGAGGTGCTCCTGCAGGACGAAGCCGACGATCGGCAGCCAGAGGAACACCCAGGCCGGGAGCCGGCGATCGTCGCTCCCGCGGACCCCGTCCCAGACGAGCACGAGCAGGACGAGGAGCTCGAGCCCGCCGAGAAAGCCGAGGACGATCGGCGCGTAGCCGAGGTAGCCGTGGCCGGAGTGGGCGAGGATCGTGTCCCGGACGTTCGCGACCGGATAGGCCCACCAGTAGGCGATGCCGTGCGCGACCTGCGAGCCGACGACGATCAGCGGCAGCGCGAGCAACCAGGTCAGTGCACGGCGCACGCGTGACATTGTGCCTCAGGCGGCGAGACCGTAGGAGCCGTCGAGGCTTCCCGTTAAGCTCGGCCGCATGAGCTATCCCGACACCACCCTCGAACGTGGAACTGCCCGCGACGAGAGCCGCGCGCTGTTCGGTCAGACGATGGGCCTCGTCGCGGTCACCGCGGCGCTGTTCGCGATCGGCGCGTACCTCGGCCGCGACATGTCGTCCGGCGCGGGCTTCCTCTGGTTCATTGCGGCGTTCGTCTGCCTGCTCGGCCTGAACGTCGCGATCCGGCGCTCCGAGCAGCTCGCGATCGGGCTCCTGTTCGGCTTCGGGGTGCTCATCGGCCTCGGCACCGCGCCCACGATCGCCTACTACGCGTCGACCGACCCGCAGGCGGTGTGGCAGGCGGGCGGAGCGACCGCGCTCTTCATCGCAGGCTTCGGAGCGGCCGGCTACGCGACGCGGCGCGACCTGCAGCCGCTCGCCCGGATGCTGTTCTGGGCGCTGCTCGCTCTCATCGTGTTCGGGATCGTCACGATCTTCGTGCGCATCCCGAACGGCGCGCTGATCTACGCGATCCTCGGCCTCGTCATCTTCGCCGGGTTCACGATGGTCGACTTCCAGCGGCTCCGGCGCACGCGGGACCTTCGCGTCGCGCCGCTGCTCGCGGCGTCGATCTTCCTCGACATCCTCAACGTCTTTCTCCTGTTCCTGTCGATCTTCGGCCGGCGCAGTTGAGGGCCGTCAGCCGCCGCTGATCGCGGCGACGACGTCGACGCGCGAGCCCTCGGACACGGGCGTGTCGAGGGACGCGCGCGTCTTGTCGACGTAGACGTGGATGTGCATCCGCAGCACCGGGCCCGGCTCGCACAGCCGGTCGCGCACGCCGGGCCAGCGCTCTTCCAGCACGTCGATCGCGCCGCCGACCGAGTCGGCGTCGACGTCCATCCGCCGCGGCAGCCCCGGGAAGAGCGGCATCAGCGTCGTCGGCAGGTGCACCTCGGCCATCAGTCGAGGACGTACACCTCGACGGACGAGATCGTCGGCAGGTAGCCCTCGATCTCGGACCAGCTGTCGCCGGCGTCCGCGCTCGCGAACAGCTGGCCCGTGCTGGTGCCGAAGTAGACGCCGGGATCGTCGTAGGAGTCGATCGCCATCCCCTCGCGCAGGACGCCCAGGTGCGCGTCCTCCTGGGGGAGCCCGCGGTCGAGACGCGTCCAGCTCGAGCCGGCGTCGCCCGTCCGCCAGACCGCAGCCTGTCCGCCCGGCATGCAGCGCGTGTGCTCGGGATCGAGCGGGATCACGTAGAAGGTGTCGCGGTCGTGCGGGTGCGTCGCGGCGGCGAAGCCGAAGTCGGACGGCAGGCCTTCGGTGATCTCCGTCCAGCTCTCGCCGCCGTCGTCGCTGCGGTGCATCCCGCAGTGGTTCTGCTGGTACATGCGGTTCGGGTCGGCCGGCGAGCGCACCATCTTGTGCACGCAGAAGCCGACCTCGTCGTGCTCGCGCGGCCACTCGGTCCGGAGGCCCTTGTTGCGCGGCGTCCACGAGCTGCCATTGTCGGTCGTCTCGAACAGGCCGATGCCCTGCACGATCGCCCAGAAGCGCGACTCGTGGTCGGCGTCGAACATCAGGGCGGACAGCCCGAGATGCCCGGGCGGCTGGTTGCCGGGATCATCCCAGCCCTCGCTGCCCGGCTGACCGGCGAGGGTCGAGAGCAGGCCCCACGTCTCGCCGCCGTCGCGGCTCTCGAAGATCCCCGGCGCCTCGACCCCGGCGAGTAGGCGCCCCGGGGCCACCGCCAGGCTCGACACCTTCGACAGCTTGCGCTCGCCTGCGTCGTAGGCGAGCCCCTCGCTCGACTGCGACCACGTCTCGCCGAGATCCGCGCTTCGCCAGATGGTCGCCCCGTGCCACTCGCTGGCGGCGGCGGCGTAGATCGTCGAGGTCGAAGGGTCGAACACGGCATGGTTCACCGGCCAGCCCTCGCAGAACGGGCCGCGCAGCGTCCAGTCCCTGCGATCGGCGTCGCTTTCGGCGATGAAGCAGCCCTTTCGAGTCCCGACCAAAACCAGTGTCGTCGACACTTCACGTCACCTCCGGATCGCGGTCTTCGGCATTCTCACTCTTGAGTCAAGACCGCAGACGCCGGCGAAACTCATCGGCCCCGTCGGCCGAATCCTGGCCGTCTCCCGCCCGCTCGACCGCCCATACTGAGAGGGGGTATGGCCGGGCGCACGAGGAAGCGGTGGCCGGGAAGGCGCGTCGCCGCGCGCTCGTCGTGGCTCGTGCTGGCGACGGCGCTGCTCTGGCTCGGCTGGACCACCGCCGGCGAGACCGCCACGGTCCGCGGCACCGCGGCGCCCAACGTCCTGAAGGGCACGAAGCATGGCGACACGCTCTACGGCGGCGCAGGGCGCGACACGCTCTACGGGCTCCGGGGGAACGACCGGCTCTACGGCGGCCGGGGCAACGACCGGTTGTACGGCGGCCCCGGCAACGACCGCATCTTCGGCGGCCCGGGCAACGACACGATCGTCGGCGGCGCCGGCCGCGACACGATCTCGTGCGGGGCAGGCCGCGACGTCGTCCATGCCGACCGGCTCGACCGCGTCGCCGCCGACTGCGAGGTTGTGATCCGGCCGAAGAAGCCGGTGCCGGTGCCGCCCGTGACGATCACACCGCCGCCGCCCGCGCCCGCGCCGACCACCACGTCGCCGACGCCCCCGCCGCCGACAACCACGACCACGACACCGCCGCCGACGACGACGACGACGCCGCCGACGACCACGACCTCCGGGTCGACGTGCGGGCAGGGACCGAACAGCTTCCGCTACAGCGTGGTGAACCAGGCGGTGACGGGCTCGTCGGTGAGCGTCACCGTGAAGATCAACAAGCTGCCGACGTACCCCGCGGTCGGCGACCACTCGCTCGCCTACGTCGCGCTGTCGTACGGGACGACGGCGAACGGCTGCTACGCGGTCGGCTGGCTGCAGGGCGGCATCTGGCGCGGCGCCTCTCCGGGTGGGGCCGACACCGGCACCGCGTTCCTCTACGCGGAGTGGCAGACCGCGGCCGGCGGCTACAAGCTGATCCGGCTCTCCGATGTCGCCGTCCCGTCCACCCACACGTTCACGCTCACGAGCCAAGGCGCCGACAACACGTGGGGGCTGTGGATCGACGGTCACTTCGCCGTGTCCGTCGAGCTCGACCAGGCGCCGCAGGCGTTCTCCACCGCCGCCGAGGATTACAGCGTCGATGGGAACGCCTGGCCGTCCTTCGACTGGACGTTCTCCGGTGCGCAGCCCTCCTTCGCGCACGCACCGACCGGGATGCTGCCGTACGACAACTTCACGCCGGACGGCTGGCACACGAGCCTCTGACCGCCGCTAGCGGGCGGTGCGGTGCGCGAGCGTGACCGCCGCCGCCTCGAGCCGTGCGCGAAGGTTCGCTGCATCGGCGTGCGCGGCCCCCGTGATCTCGAGGAGGTACTCGAAGCGGCCCTGCGTGTAGACGATGCCGATCCGCGAGGTGCGCCCGCCGGACAGCGTGTAGCCGTGGCTGGCGGGGATCGCCCGGACGGCAAAGCTCGCGTACGCGCCGCCGGTGCTCTTCGCGTCGGCGAGCTCGGTCTGCAGCTCGTGCCGCGCGCCCGCGGGCGAGTCGAACTGCGCCACCACGCTCCACGCCTGCAGCGCCGAGCCGTTCGTGCGAAGTTGCTCGCGGAGACCGTTCCGGAAGCCGTCGTGCGCGAGCTCGCCGACCGACTCCGCCGCCCAGCGGTCGGGCGAGGTCACGGCCACGGGGCACGCCACCGACCAGAAGCCGTGCAGGTCGCCGAGCGAGAGGACGCGGTTGTAGAGCGGGGCGGTGGACGCCGACGCATCGGGCCCGCCCGGCGTCCGCGCCAGGGCCGCGCCGCCGGCGGTGAGCGCCGCGATGCAGGTGACGACCAGGGCGATCTTCGTTGAATGCCGGGAGTGCATGACCTTCCTCCTTGCCTCGTGGGATCCGTTCGGGTGCTGCGTGGTCATGCGAACGACGGTAGGAGAGGCCGGCGCGCGCGTCGCGCGCGCCCACGACGCACGAAGTGTCAAGTGCGCGACACTCGCCTAGACTCGGGCGGTGGAGTGGCAGCTGCTCGCCGGCGTCCCCGCCGAGGACGCGCGCCGTCTCGTCGCGATCGGCCGCCGGCGAACGTTCGGGCGCGGCGAGATCGTCTTCCACCAGCTCGACCCGGCCGACTCGCTCCACCTCGTCGCCGGCGGCCGGTTCGCGGTCCGCCGGACGACGCCGCTCGGCGAGGACGCCCTGCTCGCGATCCGAGGCCCCGGCTCCGTGTTCGGCGAGCTCGCCCTCGTCTCGGACGGCGCCCGTTCCGCGACCGTGCAGGCCCTCGAGCCGGCGGAGACGCTCGCCGTCTACCGCACGGACTTCGACGAGCTCCGCCGGCGGCACCCGCAGGTCGACCACGTGCTCGTCCACATGCTCGCACAGGAGGTGCGCCGCATGGACGAGCTGCTCACCGAGTCGTACTACGTCAGTGCGGAGCGCCGCGTGCTGCGCCGGCTGCTCGAGGTCTCGGAGGCGTACGGCGGCACCGCGCCCGGCGTCGAGGTGCCGCTGACCCAGGAGCAGCTGGCCGCGCTGGCCGGGACCTCACGCGCGACCGTCAACGCCGTGCTGTCGGCGGAACGGCGGCGCGGGGCGCTGAGCCTCCGCCGGGGGCGCACGACCCTCGACGATCCGGCCGCACTCGCACGTCACGCCGGCCTGCCGCCCGCCGACGCGCGCTAGTGGTCCCGTCCACAAGTTCGGTTGTGTGCCTGGCGGCTGCAAAGCGGCGCATGCCTGCGTCCTTGCCTGCTTGCTTTTCGCTCGGCCAATCACGAACCACCTTATGGACGTGACCACTCGACGCGGAGCGGCGGGATGGAGGGCGCCCCCCTCGGCGCGCTCCATCCCGCCGTCCGAGCCGGTCGGCTAGTGGCCGTGCCCGTGGCCGCCGATGTGGTCGAGCGTGTTGACGCCGTCTTTCAGCGTGCAGTGGATCTCGGCCCGGTCGCCGACCTTGAACTTGGCGTTCACGGCCGCCGAGTCGCCTGCGGCGATCGCGCACTGCAGTCCCGCGACGGTGATCGACGTGCTCGAGATCGCCGAGACGGTGCCGCGCGCGGCGCTGTGCTCGGGCTTGGGCGTGCTCCCCGGCGCGCACTTCGCCCGGGTGAGCTCGACCGCGTAGCCACCGCCCGTTCCCCCTCCGAGCTTTCCGCCCGTGAACCCCGTGCCCGGGTTGAACCCGGCGGAGAGGTTCGCGACGAGGACGGCGCCACTGTTCCGGGCCTGACCGACCGCGAGGCCCGCGATGTTGCCGCCGTAGTACACGGCCGAGTAGGCAGCGCGGGTGTCCCTGCCGCCCGAGACGTCGATGCGCAGCTGGCCGTTCACCTCGCCGACGTTGTCGGTCGTGTTGATGACGCTACGAGCGGTCAGCGTGATCGCGCCGGCCAGGTCGGGATCGCCCTGGGCGGTGCCGGTGTATCGGCCGTTCGTGATCGTGATCGACTTGCCGTCGGTGGTCGTGCACGTCTTCGTCGACGTGTTCATGCCGGTCGCGTCGAACGAGCCGGCGACCGCCTTCGCGCTCTTCGCGCCGTCGATGCCATGGGCGACCGCGATGCTCGTGACGAGCAGCGCTGCGAGCCCTGCGGCGATGAGCGTCAGCCTGCGCATGCATCCTCCTGGTAGCGGGAGACCCTGGGCGAAGAATCCGCGCCGACCGTACGCGGCGTGCTACGCGGAGGTAAAAGGCGCGTAAAGCGGCCTCGCCGCAGAAGCAGCGCAATCCTGCCGAAATCACTCCGCGAATCCTGCCGAAAACGGTTCTCGCTTCAAGCCGTCGGGGGCGATGCCGATAATCCCGCGCGTGAGGCGGAGACCCCAACGCCTTGTCGCTCTCGTAGTCGTGTTCGCGGCGGGCCTGATGCTCACCGTCGTCCACGTCCCCCAGCGTGCCCACGCCGACAACGTCTGCACGCCGGACTCGTCGTGGGGGACGGTCAACTCGAGCTTCGCCTCGCAGGTCGTCGCACTCGTGAACCAGCACCGCGCCGCGATCGGCATCGGGCAGCTGGCCGGCGACGGTACGCTGACGCGCTCGGCCGTCTGGAAGTCGATGAACATGGCCGGGCTCAACTACTTCGACCACAACGACGATCCGATCGGACGCACGCCGGGACAGCGGCTCGTCGCCTGCGGCTGGCCGTCGAATCTCGGCTGGGGCGAGAACATCGCCTACGGGTACTCGACGCCGGCCTCCGTGATGAGCGCCTGGCTCAACTCGCCCGGCCACAAGGCGAACATCGAGAACCCGTCGTACACGTCGATCGGCGTCGGGGTCGCGGCGAACGCCCAGGGCATCTACTACTGGACGCAGGACTTCGGCCAGGGCTCGAGCGGTGGCTCGCCGCCGCCGGTGACGACGACCCCGCCGCCGCCGGCCACGACCACGCCGCCGCCGGCCACGACGACCCCACCCCCGGCGACGACGGCGCCGGCTACGACCGCGCGCTCGACCACGACGACGGCGGCCCCGGAGCCCCCGAAGCCGGCCACGTCGACGACGGTGAACACCGCACCGGCGCCGGTGCGCGCCGACGCAGCCGTGCCGAAGGTCCACAAGGCGAAGAAGCCGAAGGCGAAGAAGCCGAAGGTCCGGAAGCTGCACCGTGCGCGGCGGAGCACGATCATGCGGCACGTGCCGCGCGGCTACCTCAACCTGCACGAGCTGCGGCACCTGTAGGGCTCTCAGAGCTCTCGGACGCGAGCGCCGGCGACCATCCGCTCCAGGCCCCGCAGGGCCCGGTAGTCGACGCCGGCCTCGACCCCACTCGAGGCGCCGCACCCCTGGCGCGGTCGTGGTCGGCGTCGACCTGGTGGCGGCCCCGGCTGCTCGCGTCTTCGAGTCCGGTTGTGCCCTCCCAAGTGAACGGACGATGGCACAGCGCCCGCATCGTCGCGCCGGCTGTTCAGCCGGGTTCGGACAAGACCTGCGGCTTGCCTCGTTCGGGGGATCCCCGTTCGGTACGGTCGCGCGATGGACGAGGCGGATGCACCGCTCGTGGCCGCGCTCCGGGCCGGCGACGAGGAGGCCTACCGCCGCCTCGTGGCCGAGTGGCATCCGATGCTGCTGCGGGTCGCGCAGATCTTCGTGCCCTCGCGCGCGGTCGCCGAGGAGGTTGTCCAGGACGCGTGGCTGCGCGTGCTCGGCGCGCTCGACCGATTCGAGGGCCGCTCGTCGCTGCGGACGTGGGTGTTCCGCATCCTCGTCAACACGGCGAAGACCCGTGCGCAGCGGGAAGGACGCGTCGTTCCGTTCTCGGCGCTCGACGACCCCGGGCGCGTGCCCGAGGCGGCCGTCGACGCCGACCGGTTCCTCGGCCCCGACCACGAGCGCTTCCCCGGCCACTGGTCGGCGCCGCCCCGCGCCCTGCCCGAGGAGCGGCTGCTCGCCGCGGAGACCCGCGGGCGGATCGCTGCGGCGATCGACGACCTGCCCGCCGCGCAGCGCGCGGTGATCACGCTGCGAGACGTCGCCGGCTGGGATGCGGCGGAGGTGTGTAACGCGCTCGACCTCACCGAGGTCAACCAACGGGTGCTTCTGCACCGGGCGCGCGCGAAGGTGCGCCGTGCGCTCGAGGACTACCTCGCACCGGAGCAGGCATGACCGTCGCGGATCCGATCAGCTGCCAGGAGCTCGTCGAGCTCGTCACCGACTACCTCGAGGGCGCCCTCGATCCCGCCGACCTGCGCCGGTTCGAGGAGCACCTGGCCGCCTGCGGCAAGTGCACCGACTATCTGGAGCAGCTGCGGGCGACGATCCGCGCGGTGGGGCGGATCACGCAGGACGACCTCTCGCTCGAGGCTGAAACGGCGCTGCTCGAGGCCTTCCGCGGCTGGGCCGCCGGGCAGGGGTCTTAACACCGGCCTCAAAGAGGGTCGCTACGGTGCCCGCCGGGTCGCCAGGAACCACCGAGGAGGTTTGTTCATCGTGCAGAGGGCCATGCTCCGCTTCGCCGTGTTCGCAATCGTCGCGCTGGCGGCGATTCCCGCCGCTACCGCAAAGGCTGCGCAGCAGATGCCGATTGGGTTCTTCGACGACATCAGCTTCCGCTTCGCGCCCGACCACCAGGCGAACCTCGCCTCGGCGGCCGCGACCGGCGCGTCGGTCATCCACACGACGGCGAACTGGGCCGCGATCGCGCCGAAGCGGCCCGCGAACGCCCTCAACCCGAACGATCCCGCGTACCACCTGACAGATCTGAACGAGCTCGTGGCGAACGCCAGCCGGTACGGGCTGCGCGTGATGATCAACGTGACCGGCAGCCCGAGGTGGGCCAACGGCGGTCACACGCCGAACTACATGCCGCGGAACATCGCCGACTTCGGGCGGTTCGTGCGCATGCTCGCCAACCTCTACAGCGGGCGCAACGCCGGCAAGGGCTCGGTGTCGCTGTGGTCGATCTGGAACGAGCCGAACCTGCAGCAGTTCCTCTACCCGCAGTTCCGCGGGAAGACGATCGTCAGCGTCTCCAACTACGCGAAGCTGCTCAAGTCGGGCTACGCCGCGATCAAGGCCGCGAACCCGAGGGCGTTCGTCGCCGCCGGCGAGACCTCCGCGCAGGGCCGCGACAAGCCGCTCAAGGGCGCGAGCGAGACGGTCGCTCCCGCCACCTTCGCGAAGCTGCTCGCGAAGCAGCACGTCAGGTTCGACGCGTGGGCGCACCACCCGTACCCGACTGCGAGGAACGCGAAGCCGCTCGAGAAGGTGCGGTACCCGAACGTGACGCTCTCGCAGCTGCCGAAGTTCGAGAAGGATCTCAAGACCTGGTACCACCACGCCGTGCCGGTGTGGATCACCGAGTACGGCCACGAGACGAAGCCGGGCGACAAGCACGGCGTCTCGCTCGCGACGCAGGCCGCGTACGCGAAGCAGGCGCTGACGATCGCGCGCCGCGATCCCAACGTGCAGATGTTCGTCTGGTTCACGTTCCGCGACAGCGCGGGCAACCCGTGGCAGAGCGGGCTCGAGAACCCATCCGGGTCGCACAAGCCCTCGTACGCGGCGTTCTCGTCGCTCGCCCGAGTGATCGACGGCACCATGCAGAACGTCAAGCACGGCAAGTCGCCGACCGTGAAGATGTACGTGCCGCTGCTGACCTTCTTCGACCCGCCGGGCACGACCGTCGGTGTGACCTACCACGTCTTCGACGGCACGAAGCAGGTCGGCGTCGGCTACCCGGCGACGGCGCTCGGCTTCGACCAGTCGGTCAGCTTCGTCGCGCAGTTCAGCCCGGTGAAGGGGCGCACGTACAAGGTCGTCGCGACCGTGAACGACGCCAACGGGCAGACGCAGACGCGCTCGGCCACGCTCGTCGGGACCTAGGACTTCCGGATCGCGTAGATCACGCCTCGGCCCCAGTCGGCGACGAGCAGCTCGCCGGCGGGGTCGACGGCGAGCGCGAGCGGGTGGTCGAAGCCGGTCGCGAACGTCGAGACGCGGCCGCGGCGGATCTCGACGACGCGGCGGCCGTGCTCGTCCGAGAGGTACTCGCCCCATTCGGCGACGAAGAGGTTGCCGCGCCACGAGACGATCCCGTCGGCAGACGAGTGCGGCTCCAGGTACGCGAGCGGCGGCGTGACGCCGGCGCACTTCCCGGTGAGCCGCTTCAGCGCGAAGCTCGGCCAGCAGTCGGGCCAGCCGAAGTCGTCGCCCGGGCGCACGCGGACGACCATCTCGGCCGGCTCGCCGTCTCCGAGCTTGTCCCGCCCGTTCACCGTCGCGTACAGCGTCTTGCCGACCCACAGCAGGCCGTAGGGGTTCCGCAGCCCGCTCGCGACGACGCGCAGGCCGCTGCCGTCGGGGCGGAAGGAGAGGATCGCGGCGCTCCGCTTGTCGCGCTCCACACAGGCATCGCACGTCGAGCCGGAGCCGAGATACAAACGGCCGTCGGGGCCTGCGACGATCGCGTCCTGCTGGTGCAGCTTGTAGGGGAGCCGGGAGAGGACGACGCGCAGCCGTCGGCCCGAGGTGCCGAACGCCTCGACGCGGCCGCTCTCTGAGACGTAGAGCGTGCGCCCGCGCCAGAGCACGCCGAGCGGCACGAGCAGCTTCTTCACGAACGGCCGCGGCCGGGTCGTCCCGCGGGTGACGGAGACGACGTCGCCGACGTCCTCCGAGACGTAGAGCCTGCCGTTCGGGCCGAAGGAGAGCGCCGTGGGGTGGTCGAGGCCGGAGGCGTAGACCGATGCGCGGTACCCGTGCGGAAGGTGGAGCGCGCCGACCAGCGCCGCGGCCGCGAGCAGGGATCTCACGTGCGCACCAGCCGCAGGACGATCGCCACCGACGAGACCGCCGCGGCAACGCCTGCGACCGCGACGACGAGGCCGGCGGACGTGGTCACCGCCGCCGTGCCCAGGAGCATGAAGCCGATCAGCAGGGCACTCGCGACCAAGGCGCCGGTGACGAGGGTGCGGTGCACGGTCAGCCTCGGCTCGGCGGCGATCCGTGCGTCGTGCTCGATCGACCACGACGCGAGCTCGGCCGACAGCAGGAGCAGCGTGCCCACGACCGCGGCGCCGCCGTCGACGGCGCCGCTGCCTTCGCGGCCGACGACGTAGGCCGCCGCCGTCAGCAGGACCGCCCACGGGATCGCCGTCGGGCGGCGCAGCGCCAGCCCGAGCAGGAGCACCACGCAGCCGGCGGCCGCGAGCGGGACGACGGCGTCCGTGCGCCCCGAGGCGTGCCCTGCCGCGTAGACGCCGCAGCCGGCCAGCGCGAGGAGGGCGCCGCCCGCGGTCGTCAGGCGTGCACGTGACGCGCGCTTCGACGGAATGCGCTCACCTCCCCGAGAACGGACTGGAGCGGGAGGTCGGTGCGCCACTCGGCGATCGCCACGCCCGAGCGCTCCAGCGCGTGGCGGACGACGCCGCGGCGCATCGCCCAGATGTCGTAGGCGATCGCGTCGAGGCCGGAGCCGGGCCGCTCGGTGTAGGGGAGGGGCGAGATGTCGACCACGGCGAGGTCGTGGCCGCGCGCGCGCAGGTCGAGCAGCGCGCCCACCGAGCGTGGATCGAGCAGCGGCGACAGCGCGATCACGAGCGCGTTCGGCGGCAGCGTGCGCCGCGGGATCACGTCGATCTCCTTCCAGTAGTACGAGAGCACGATCTGCGTGTCGAGCAGCGCCTCGACGACACGGTAGAGCTGCGTCGTCCCGAGGCCGGGGGCGAGCCAGCGCAGGATGCCGCCGAAGCTGATCAACCCGACCCGGTCGCGGCGGCGCGCGTAGGCGTCGGCGAGCGCGACCGTCGCGCGCGCGGCCAGGTCGAGGGTGCTCTCGCCGTCCCGGCGGGCCTCCGCGAACGCGTCGACGAACAGGATCACGTCCGTGTTCCGCTCCGGGTGGTTCTCGTTGACCCACAGGTCTCCGCGACGCGCGCTCGCGCGCCAGTTGATCCGACGCATCGGGTCGCCGACGGTCCAGCGGCGGATGTCGGCGAACTCGATCCCCTCGCCCTTGCGCCGCGCGACCTCGTCGCCGCTCGAGAGCTGCGTCTCGCGGGGCGAGAGCACGCGTCGGAGCGCTTCCTCGCGCGGGTAGACGCGCAGGTCCTGCCGAGTGTCGGCAGCGGACTCCCACGCGAGGAGGCCGATCGGGTCGAACGCGCGCACGTACACGGGGCCGATCACGTGCCCACCCCAGTGTGCGGCGCGGAGCGTGAGCTCGAGCTCGCGCCGCTCGCCGGCGACGAGTCGCAGCGCAACCGGGTTCCGGCCTTCGACGAGCTCCACTCCGTGCGGCAGCTTGAGGTGGAGGTCGAGGCGGTCGACGGGAGACTGCGCCTCGAGGAGCAGCGATGCCGTGAGCCCCCCGCCCTCGAGCACGCGCGTCTCGTCGAGCGCGAGCTCGACGCCGAGGCGCGGCGGGGTCGCGAGCGCAAGGCCCGCGGCGAGCGCGACCAGGAACGGAGCCGTCAGCGCGACCAGCTCCGGGCGCCCGATCACGAGTGCCGTCAGGAGCCCGAGCACCGACAGCACCGCGTAGGACGCGAGCTTCGGAGTCGCCCACCGCGTCACGCGGGCGTGAGGTCTTCTGCGGCGGGCGTCGCGACGGTCTCGAGCCGTTCGCGGACGATGTCGTCGGCGGAGATCCGCTGCACCCACAGCTCCGGGCGCAGCGTCAGCCGGTGCGCGAGCGCCGGCACCGCAACCGACTTCACGTCGTCCGGGGTCACGAAGTCGCGCCCGGCGAGCGCCGCGCGGCAGCGCGACAGCTTGAGTAGGGCGAGCGAGCCGCGCGGCGACGAGCCGACCTGCACCGACGGAGCGTCACGGGTCGCGTTCACGACGTCGACGATGTAGAGGCCGACCGGCTCCGAGACGTGCACCTCCTCGCAGGCGGCCTGCAGCGCGAGCAGCGTCGCCGAGTCGACGACCGGCGACAGCTCGACCTCGTCCGTGCGCCGCTCGGCCCGCTCGGCGAGCATCTGCCACTCGTCCTCCCGTGCCGGGTACCCGACCGACATCCGCAGGAGGAAGCGGTCGAGCTGCGCTTCCGGCAGCGGATACGTGCCCTCGTACTCGATCGGGTTCTGCGTCGCGAGCACGAGGAAGGGCGGAGCCAGCCGCCGGGAGGTGCCCTCGCTGGTCACCTGCCGCTCCTGCATCGCCTCGAGCAGCGCCGCCTGCGTCTTCGGCGGAGCGCGGTTGATCTCGTCCGCGAGCAGGAGATTGGTGAAGATCGGGCCGGGCCGGAACTCGAAGTCCGCGTCCCGCTGGTTGTAGACCGACGAGCCGGTCACGTCGGACGGCATCAGGTCGGGCGTGAACTGGATGCGCGAGAACTCGAGCGACGTCACGCGGGCGAACGACCGCGCCATCAGCGTCTTCGCGAGGCCGGGGTAGTCCTCGATCAGCACGTGGCCGTCCGCGAGCACGCCCAGCATCAGCAGCTCGAGCGCCTCGCGCTTCCCGATCACGGCCCGCTCGACCTCGTCGAGGATCGACCCGGCGATCCGGCTCACGTCGGCGAGCTGCATCGGCATCAGTCGCTCCTTCCCAACGCTTCCAGGTCGGCAACGAGCGCGCGAAGATCGGCCTCGGAGATGCCCGGCGCGAACCGGTCGTCGGGCACGGGCCGGTCGGGCCGCAGCAGCTCCCACCAGCCGCCGAGCGTCGCCGCCGACGGCGTCTTGCCGGCCCGTTCGAGCCGGGCCTGCGCGATTTCGCGGAGATGGGGGAGCAGCCGGAAGTGGAGGTCGTAGCTCGAGGCGGCCGCGAGCGTGACCTCGCGCTCCACCCGCTCGAGGTCCGGCAGCCGCTTCGCGGCCGGCTCGACCTCGACCAGCGACGCGTCGAACCGCGAGCGGGAGCGCCGCGCGACCGCATCATCGGCCCAGAGGACGATCGCGAGCATCACGAGCCCGCCGAGCGCGAGCGCGTAGACGTGCAGGCTGATGCTCCGGACGCCGGGATGGCTGAGGGCCGCGTATGCGGTCGCCACCGTGGCGAGGACCGCGAGCACGACCAGGTCGAAGCGATGCCGCTTCACGCCGCCGCCTGGAGGTCGTCGCGAATCTCGCGCAGCGCGTCGATCGCGTCGAGCTTCATCGACGAGTCGATCTCATGGCGGCTGAACTTGGCGAGCTCGAACAGGTCGGTCAGGCGCGCAACCGCGTCCGCGCGGTCGGTCAGCTCGAGGAGGACGCGTCGCAGGTACTCGACGGGCGTCTCGCTCACGCGCCGCCGCAGCCCGCTGCGCCCGAGCACCGACTCCATCCGCGCGTACGCTGCGATCACCGCCCGGCGCGCGTCGGGCTCGGCTTCGAGATCGTCGATCGCGTCGCTGATCGTCGCGGCGAGCTCGTCGGCGACGTCCGCCTCGGCGGGTAGCGGCCGGAGCTGTTTGGGGCGCCGGTAGCGGCTGAGATAGAGCGCCACGGCGCCGATGACGAGGCCGGCGATCACGAGCCAGAGCACCGGCCACTCGAACCTCGGTCCGGGAGCCGTCCCCTTGCCACCGGGCCCGACACCACTGCCGTTCTTCCCAGCGCGTTCGAACGGTGCGACGTGCACGCCGAGCAGGCGCCCATGGTGCGTCTTGATGTAGATGATCGCGGCGGCGGCGGCGAAGAGCAGGAACAGCGTCAAGAGGTTGTGCACGATCCGCCCCTGGAAGCTGCGGCGCTTGGTGATGTCGGTCTCGCGCATCTGGAGCAGGAACGCGTAGACGGCCACCGGGATCATCAGCGCAAAGACGATCAGGAACGTCGTGAAGGCGTAGCCTGCGTAGGTGGAGGACGCGCTCGCGCTCCCGTGGTGGCCGAAGCCGCTCCTGCTCGCGAGGGCGACGATCGCCAGCAGCACGACGAGAGCGACGGCGACGAGCGCCAGACGCCCGCTTCGGCCCTGGGGCTGACCGACCGGCTCCATCTGCCGAGTTTTAGACGTAATCCAGGCGCGCTGGTTCGGCGCGACCCCGGGTAGGGTTGGAGCCTGTGGCCCCGCTCGACGGCAAACGCGCGATCGTCACCGGCGCGTCGAGCGGCATCGGCGCCGCCACGGCCCGGGCGCTCGCCGAGGCCGGAGCGCGCGTCGCCGGCGGCGCGCGGCGGGTCGACCGGCTCGAGACCGAGCTCAGGCTTCCACTCGACGTCCTCGACGCCGGGTCCTGCGCGCGCTTCGTCGACGAGGTGGTCGACGCCTTCGGCGGCATCGACATCCTGATCAACAACGCCGGGCTGTCGCGGGGACGCGACCCGGTCTGGGAGTCGGACGAAGACGACGAGCGCGAGGTGATCGAGACGAACGTGCTCGGGCTGATGCGGATCACGCGGCTCTGCGTGCCGCACCTCGTCGAGGACGGCGGCGGCCACATCGTCAACCTCGGCTCGATCGCCGGGATCTGGTCGTACCCTCACGGCTCGTCGTACGTCGCCTCCAAGTTCGCAGTGCACGGCTACACGCGCGCGCTGCGCGACGATCTCCACGGCAAGCCGGTCCGGATCACGAACATCGCGCCCGGGCTCGTCGAGACGGAGTTCTCCGAAGTGCGCTTCCACGGCGACCGCGAGCGGGCCGCGAAGGTCTACGCCGACGTCGCGCTCGGCGGCGCGCTCGGCCCCGAGGACGTCTCGGACTGCATCATGTTCGCGCTGACGCGGCGACCGAACGTGAACGTCGACGAGATCGTGCTGATGGCGCTCGCCCAGACCTCGGGCGGGAACATCCTTCGGGGCTAATTCGGGGCAGGCCGGGTGCTCGACGCCCGGTTTGACGAATCGGTGAGCGCAAAGCAGTCGTCGCCGGAGGCCGGCTTGGCCGGCCGGGAGGCGAAGCGCGCGCTCGCGACAGCAGGCGAAGAGGGAAGGATGGGTTCGGGAAGGGAACCGTCAGGTTCTCTTCCCGATGTAGCGGTCGAGGCCCTGCCAGGACTGCCAGAGCGGTGCCACCTGGTCGTAGTCGTCGGCGTCGTCGCCCGCGTCGGCGCGCGCGGCGGCGACGAACTCCTCCTGGCTCATCCCGTTCCCGACCCGCTCGACCCACGTGTCGAGCTCCGCCTCGAGACGGTCGAGGTGCACGGCGACGTCCTCGTGCACGCCGAAGTGGATCAGCGCGAGCCGCTCCGGGACACGGCGGCGGATCTCCGCCGCGGTGGCGTGCCACGCCTCCACGTCGAGGTCGGGCGGCGGCGAGACCGGCAGCACGTACGCGGCCCCGGGCATGCGCACGCCGGCGGCATCGCCCGCGAGCAGCGTCCCGTCGCGCAGGTAGCTGACGTGGTGCGTCGCATGGCCGGGCGTCGGGAACGCGCTCCACCCGAGCACGTCGCCGGCCGCGATGCGCACGTTCGCCTCCGGCACCGGGGCAAGCTCGCCCCACAGCGGGTCGAAGAGATCGCCGTAGAGGCGGCGCGCGGAGCGCTCCAGGCGCGACGGGTCCACGAGGTGGGGGGCGCCGACCTCGGAGACCCAGACGGTCAGCCCCGGGTGGGCGCGCGCGAGCGGACCGGCGGCCCCGGCGTGATCGAGGTGGATGTGCGAGAGCAGCAGGTGCCGGAGGTCGGTGAGCTGGAGGCCCTCGCGCTCGAGGCCCGCCAGGAGCGCCGGCAGCGTCGACGTCGGCCCGCAGTCGAAGAGCGCGGGCCCGTCGTCGGTGTCGACCAGGTAGACGCCGATCGCGTGCTCGCGACCGCCGAAGTGCAGATCGATCAGGCGCACGCTCAGGCCCGGGCCGGCGCAGGGCGTGCGACGAGCGCAGCTTCGAGATCGGCGATCAGGTCGTCGGCCGACTCGATCCCGACCGACAGCCGTACGAGGTTCGCCGGCGGTGCAAACGGGGCCGAGGCGGTGGACGCGTGGGTCATCCGCGCCGGATGCTCGATCAGGCTCTCGACGCCTCCGAGCGACTCCGCCAGCTGGAAGATGCGCGTGCGCGCGACCAGCTCGAGCGCCTCGGCCTCCGATGCCGCGAGAAACGACACCATTCCGCCGAAGTCGCGCATCTGCCGACGCGCGGTCTCGTGTCCCGGGTGGCTCGGGAGACCCGGATAGAGCACGCGCTCGATCGCGTCGTGCCCGTCGAGAAACGCCGCGACCTGCCGCGCGTTCTCGCTGTGCTGTCTCATCCGCAGCGCCAGCGTCTTGATCCCGCGCAGCACGAGCCAGCTGTCGAACGGGCCCGGCACGGCGCCCAGCGACTTCTGCAGGAAGAAGAGCCGCTCGGCCAGCGCGTCGTCGTTGGTGGCGACGAAGCCGCCGACCGTGTCGCTGTGCCCGCCGAGGTATTTCGTCGTCGAGTGGACGACGAGGTCGGCGCCGAGCGACAGCGGCTGCTGCAGGTACGGCGTCGCGAACGTGTTGTCGACCACGAGCAGCGCGCCGGCAGCATGTGCGGCGTCGGCCGCGCGGCGGATGTCGACGACGTTCAGCAGCGGGTTCGAAGGCGTCTCCAGCCAGACGAGGCGAACGGTCTCGTCGAGATGCGAGCCGAGGTCGGCGTCGAAGTCGGCCGCGGGAACGTACGTGAAGCGGTAGCCCTTCGGCTCGTAGACCTGCGACGTCATCCGGTAGACGCCGCCGTAGACGTCGGCGATCAGCACGACGCGCTGTCCCGGGTCGACGAGGTGCATCAGCGTGGTCGTCGCGCCGAGTCCCGAGCTGAAGGCGACGCCGTGCTTCGCCTCCTCGAGGCTCGCGAGCGCCTGCTGCAGCGCGGTGCGCGTGGGATTCGCGACGCGGGCGTAGTCGTAGCCCTTGTGCTCGCCGACCGCCTCCTGCACGAAGGTCGACGTCTGGTAGATCGGCGTGATGATCGCGCCGGTCGCCGGGTCCGGCTCCTGCCCGACGTGGATCGCGCGCGTCTCGAAGTCCATGTCTACGACGACTCTAGCCGCGCGCCGAGAAACCTCGCGAGGCTGCCCAGCGGCCTCTGCAGCGACACGGGGCGCACGCCGTCCTGCCACCACACGCCCTTGACCCGCAGCACGCCTGCCTTCCGGTCGTGCGCCGGCTCGATGCGTCCGATCAGCCGGTCGCCCTTCAGGATCGGCAGTACGTAGTAGCCGTACTCGCGCTTCGCCTGCGGCACGTACATCTCCAGCCGGTAGAAGAAGTCCCAGAGCGCTTCGGTGCGCGCACGGTCGTGCACGAGCCGGTCGAACGGCGAGAGGAACGTGACGCGGTCGGGGACCGGGCCGTCGGCCGCCTCCGGGTGTGCGATCAGCTTGCCGCGGACGAGCCGGACGCCGAGCGAGCGATACCGGCGCTCCTCGATGATCCGCTCCGCCTGCGCCCAGGTGAGCCGCTCCGTCTCCGGGTACCAGCGCTCGGCGAGGTCCCAGACACGTTGGTTGCCACGCCGCCCGACGACGGCAACCTCGCCGCGCGCGTTCAGCACGTTCAGCATCAGCCCCATCTGGCGGCTGCCCTTGCCCCACCAGCGGTGGTCCTCGCGGTTCACGCCGACGTGGTCGGCGATCTCGCGCGAGAGCAGCGGGCCGCGCGCCTCCAGCTCGCGGAGGACGTAGCGGCGGAAGGAGGCGTTCTCCTTCACGAAGTCGGTGAGGCGCCGGTCCCAGGCGGTGCTCCGCCGCCGCATGCGCGCCTGCAGCAGCGGCAGGTCCTCGCTCGGGTACAGGAAAGCGTCCCACTCGATCAGCGCGCGCGTCTCCCACGTCAGCCGGTCGAGCTCCGCACGGTCGAACGGGCCGAGGCGGCTCCAGAGCACGAGCTGCTGCGGCGGCGCGACCGTGGAGATCGGGTCGAGCTGCAGGAAGCCGAGCTTCCGGATCGTGTCGAGGACGCCGCTCGCCGAGCCGTCGAGCAGCTGGGCACGGACCGCGATCCGCCGCGCCTCCTCGACTCCCACCTGCCTCACGCGAGGCGTTCTACCCGCTCGAGCCCGATCGTGCGCGCGAGCCGGAGCGCGGCGCGCTCGAGCTTCGCGTCGACGTTGCCGCGCACCTTCGGGTCCGGCGTGAAGCGCTTGATGCGCAGCACCCCCTCGGCGCGGTCGGCCTTCAGGTCGGCGCGGCCGAGGATGCGGTCGCCGGCGAGCAGCGGCAGCACGTAGTAGCCGAACTCGCGCTCGTGCTCGCGCTTGTAGACCTCGATCACGTGGCGGAAGCCGAAGAGCCGCTCCAGCAGCGGCCGATCCCAGACGAGGTTGTCGAACGGACAGACGAGCGTCGGCGGTGCCGGTGCGCCGCCGAGCTCCGTGCCGGCACGGACGTAGAACGGCGCGCCGCCGTCGTCGACCGCCACCTCGTCCAGTCGGCCTTCGTCGACGAGCGCGAGCAGGTGGTGGTGCAGGCGCGCCTTGCCGCCGAGGAGCCGCCAGTGCTCGCGGACCGCCGCCTCGGTCAGCGCGCCGCGCGCGCCGATCGCGAGCAGCGCGAACGTGCGCAGCGTCTCCTCCTCGCTCGGCACGGGTGCCTCGAGCCACTGCTGCGGGATGACGCGCTCGGCGAGGTCGTAGGCGCGCTGGAAGTTGCGTCTTCCCGCGATCGCCAGCCGACCGCGGTCCCACAGCGCCTCGAGCACCATCTTCGCGGGCTTCCAGTTCCACATGCCGCCCATGTCGTTCGCGCCTCTGCCCTCGAAGTCGCGCGAGCCGAGCGGTCCCTCGTCGCGGATCCGTGTGAGCACCGGCTCGACGAGGTCGGCGTGCTCGCGCAGCGCGCGGTCGTGAGAGCCCCAGTGGCCGCCGCCGTCCATCGTCCGCCGGAAGTGCGGCCACAGCTCGATCGGGAGCAGGCACGCCTCGTGCGCCCAGTACTCGAAGACGCGCCCTTCCGCGAGCAGGCCGACGACGGCGCTCTCGGGGAAGGCGCCGATCCGCGCGCCGAGGGTCAGCCGGTGCGCGCGGTCGACGGCGGTGATCGAGTCGAGCTGGACGGCGCTGAGGCGGCGGATCGTGTTCTCGACGTCGGTCCCGTCGGCGCGCCGGAAGCGGCC
>DATBIC010000191.1:0-16329 GCA_036557145.1 Gaiellaceae bacterium | reverse complement strand
GAGATCGCCGTGCTCGACGTCGTCTCGGGCGGGCGCATCATCAGCGGCTTCGTGCGCGGGATCGGCGCCGAGTACCACGCGTTCTCGCTCGACCCGACCCAGTCGCGCGACCGCTTCTACGAGGCGCACGACCTGATCGTCAAGGCGTGGTCGGAGCCCGGCCCGTTCGAGTGGTATGGCAAGCACTACAAGCTCCGCTACGTCAACCCGTGGCCCCGCACGTTCCAGCGTCCGCACCCGCCGATCTGGAGCCCGTCGCTCGGCAGCAACGAGACGATCGACTGGTCGGCGCGCAACCGCTACACGTACCTCCAGACCTACACCGACCTCGGCACGCTGCGCCGCGTCTTCACCGAGCTGAAGGAGACGACGCTGAAGTACGGCTACGAGGCGCCGCCCGAGCAGATCGGCTGGTCGCTGCCGATCTACGTCGCCGACACCGACGAGCAGGCCGTGCGCGAGGCGCGGCCGCACCTCGAGTACCTGTTCAACGTCGGCCTGCGGATGCCGAAGGACTTCTTCTTCCCGGCCGGGTACGTGTCGACGCAGTCGATGGCGCGGATCATGGCCTCGAAGTCGGGCCTCGTCGCGGGCGGGATGAAGATCGAGGCGCTGATGGAGAAGGGATTCGTCGCGGTCGGCTCCGCGGACACCGTGGGCGCGCAGATCGAGTCGGTGCAGCGGGAGCTCGGGTTCGGGACGCTCTGCGCCAACTTCCATTTCGCGACGCTGCCGCACGAGCTGTTCGTGTCGAGCCTCCACGCGTTCGCGGAGAAGGTCATGCCGGCGCTCCGCGGGACGGCGGATGTCGCAGCCGCCTGACGGCGTCGCGAGCCTGCTCGACGTCAGCGGGCACGGCGCGCTCGTCACCGGCGCTGCGAGCGGGCTCGGGCTCGCGATGGCCGAGGCGATGGCTGAGGCGGGCGCGATCGTGACGCTGCTCGACGTCGACGGCGAGACGCTTGCCCGCGTGGAGGAGGAGCTGCGCTCGCGCGGCCTCGAGATCCGCTCGGTGTGCGTCGACGTCGCCGACTTCGATGCGCTCGAGGCCGCGATCCACGAGGCCGCGGTCGAGGTGGGACGGCTCGACGCGGTGTTCGCGAACGCGGGCATCTCGGCCGGGCCGGGGATCGCGTTCACCGACGCGGGCGCGCTCGCGAACGTCGACCTCGAGTCGTGGAACCGCGTGCTCGACGTGAACCTGACCGGCGTGCTCGTGACGATGCGCGCCGCCGCGGCGGAGATGCGGCCGCGCCGGTACGGCCGCATCGTCGTCACCTCGTCGGTCGCCGGCGTCTCCGCCGAGCCGACCGTCGGCTACGCCTACACCGCGACGAAGGCCGGCGTGCTCGGGCTCGTGCGCCACGCGGCGATCGAGCTCGCGTCGAGCGGCATCTGCGTCAACGCGATCGCGCCCGGGCCGTTCCGCACGAACATCGCCGGCGGTCGCATCAGGCAGCCGGAGATCGCCGCGGTGTTCGCGGCTAACGTCCCCGTCGGCCGGATCGCCGAGCCGTCGGAGCTGAAGGGGCTCACGCTCTTCCTCGGCTCCCCCGCGTCGAGCTACGTCACCGGCACCACGATCCCGATCGACGGCGGCGAGCTCGCCGGTCACGTCCTGCGCGAGCGAACGGAGAGCCGATGACCGAAGCCCACCTCGACGTCCGCGGCGTCCGGGTCCGGCTCCTCCGGTCGGGCGACGGGCCGCCGCTCCTCTCCCTGCACGGCGGCGGCGACCGCGGCGACTGGCTGCCGGTGCTCACGGAGCTCGCCGCCTCGTGCGACGTGGTCCGCCCCGACCTCCCCGGCTTCGGGGGCAGCGACGAGGACGAGCGCATCGACTCGGTGCACGACCTCGCCTTCTTCACGCTCGACCTCCTCGACGAGCTCGGGATCGAGCGGACGACGGTGGTCGGCTTCTCGCTCGGCGGCTGGCTGGCGGTTGAGCTCGCCACGATCGAGCCGCGCCGCGTCGAAAAGCTCGTGCTCGTCGGCGCAGCCGGCCTGCGCGTCGAGGGCTGCGAGCAGCCGGACGTCTTCACGCTCGACCCCGTGCGGCTCGTCGAGCTCGCCTACCACGACCCGGCGCGCCGCGAGCGCGCCGTCGCGGCGGCCCGCGCGCTCGACGACGACCCGGAGGCGCTCCAGCTGTACCTCCGCAGCCGCGTGGCGACGGCGCACCTGGCGTGGAACCCGTACTTCCACGACCCGAAGCTCGTCCATCGGCTGCACCGCGTGACCGCGCCGACGCTCGTCGTCTGGGGCCGCGAGGACGGGCTGCTGCCGGTCGCGCACGGGCACCGCTGGCAGGAGCTCCTCCCGCATGCGCGGCTCGAGGTGCTGGACGAGTGCGGCCACCTGCCGCACGTCGAGCGACCGGCCGAGTTCCTCGAGGTCGTCCGCCCCTTCCTGGAGGGCGTTCCGGCGGGCGTGTGAGCCATCACCGTCCGTTATCGCCGGACGACCGCAGAGCTATTTGACTTCTCGCCGCCGGTCCTCTGCAATCGCAGTTTGGGCGTCCGCGCCGACGGCGCATCCCGGGCAAAGGAGACGGTTGTGAGCGAGATGACCCGCAGCACGTTCCTGAAGCGCGCGACCGCCGCCGAGCTGGCGATTCTCGGCGCCCTCGGACCCGCCGCCGGCCGTTCTCTGGCTGGAACCGCGGCGACTCCCAGGCGCGGCGGCACGCTCCACGTCGGCGTAATCGGGAACGGCCCGAGCGAGACGTACAACCCCGCCGTGCTCAACTCGCCGATCGACTTCCTGCACGCGTCGACGGTCTTCGACCCGCTCGTCCGCATCGGTCCGAACTTCAACTTCGTGCCCGGCCTCGCGCTGCGCTGGGTCGCGAACAAGACCGCGACCGCGTACGAGATCCACCTCCGCCCGGGCGTCCGCTGGCACGACGGCAAGCCGTTCACCGCCGACGACGTCATCTACACGATGCGCACGATGGGCAGCCCGAGCCACTTCGGCCACTTCGCGGTCGCGTCGGTGAACCTGCGCGGGCTGCAGAAGAAGGGCGCCCTGATCGTCCACGTGCCCATGTCGCGGCCGCAGGCGCGCCTCTCCGACCTGTTCTCGTTCGTGAACACCCTGATCGTCCAGAACGGGACGAAGGACTTCTCGAAGCCGGTCGGCACCGGCCCGTTCAAGCTGCAGTCGTTCGCACCCGGACAGCAGAGCACCGCGACCCGGAACGCGGACTACTGGGACTCGCCGCGGCCGTACGTCGACCAGCTCGTGATCACGTCGCTGAGCGACCCGCCGTCCGGCCTCAACGCGCTGCAGGCCGGCCAGGTCGACGCCGTGTACCCGATCCCGTTCCCCATCGCGGCGGCGAAGAAGCAGAACCCGTCCAGCAGCAGCTGGGCCCTGATCGAGCAGACCGGCGGCTTCCACCAGACGATCTACATGCGCGCCGACCTGGCGCCGTTCAAGGACCCGCGCGTGCGGTTGGCGATGAAGCTGATCCCGGACCGGAAGAAGATGATCGACACTGTCCTGAGCGGCTTCGGCGAGCCCGGGAACGACCTGTTCGGCAAGAGCCTCCCCAACTACGCGACCCTGCCGCAGCACGACCAGGACATCGCACGCGCGAAGTCGCTGCTGAAGGCCGCCGGCCGCGCCGGCATGCACGTGACCCTCCAGACTTCCGACGGCCTGCCCGGCCTCACCGACGCGGCGGCCTTCTACGCGCAGGAGGCGGCGAAGGCGGGCGTGAAGGTGGACGTCAAGACGGTGCCGGGCCCGGCGTACTTCAACCCGTCGCTGCTCTACATGAAGATGCCGTTCGCGCAGGACAGCTGGCCGATCGTGTCGCTCGCGCACGCGTACAACCTGCTCGGCACGTCGACGGCGCCCGTGAACGAGGGCCACTACCACGACCCGGCCTTCGACGCGCTCGTCACGAAGGCCGAGTCGACGCTCGCCCCCGGGCGCGCGAAGAGCAGCTGGGCCGCGGCGCAGCGCCGTTTCTGGCAGGACAGCAGCTACATCGTCTGGGGGCTCCGGCACTCCACCTCGGGCGTCGCCGCGAAGGTCGAGGGCTGGGAGCGCGGCTGGCTCTACCCGCTGGGGGATCTCAAGGTCTGGAACTGGTGGTTGAACTCGTAGATGCTTGACCCGTGAGCGTCGACCCGGAGGCGGTGGAGGCGACCGCCAGCGTCGCCGCCGCCGTCGCCGCGCCGTCCCAGGGCCACGAACGCCGGCGGCTGGCCAGCTTCATCGCGCGGCGGGTGCTCACGGGGATCCTGACCCTCTTCGTCGCTTCGATCCTGATCTTCGCCGCGACCGACCTCCTGCCGGGGAGCCCGGCCAGCAACGCGCTCGGCAAGTTCGCCACGAAGCCGCAGATCGCGGCGCTCGACCGAAAGCTGGGCTACGACCATCCGCTCCCCGTCCGCTACCTGAACTGGCTCGGCGGGGTCCTCCACGGCGACCTCGGCGACTCGGCGATCGGCGTCGCGCAGGGATCGGGGAGCGCGCCGATCTGGCCGCTCATCCGCGATCGGCTGTTCAACACCCTGACGCTCGCGATCACCACCGCGATCCTGCTCGTCCCGCTCTCGCTCGTGCTCGGCGCCTGGGCGGCCCTGCGCGTCAACCGGCCCACCGACCACACCATCTCGACCACGACGCTCGCGCTGATCGCGCTGCCGGAGTTCGTGGTCGGGAGCGTGCTGATCCTGCTCTTCTTCACCGTGCTGCACTGGCTGCAGCCGGTGTCGCTGATCCCGCCGGGCAGTCCTGCCGTCGCGCACCCGAACCTGCTGGTGCTGCCGGTGCTGACGCTGCTCGCCACGTCGGTTGCGTGGACGACGCGACTCGTCCGCGCGGGGATGGTCGAGGTTCTCGACTCCGACTTCGTCCAGATGGCGCGGCTGCAGGGGCTGCGCGAGCGGCTGGTCGTGCGCCGCTACGCGATGCGGAACGCGCTCGCGCCGAGCGTGCAGGTGTTCGCCGTGTCGATCCAGGCGCTGTTCGGCGGCGTGATCGTCACCGAGGTCGTGTTCTCGTATCCCGGGCTCGGCAAGGAGCTCGTCGATGCCGTGCTCATCCACGACACGCCGCTCGTGCAGAGCATCGCGCTGCTGATCGCGACGTTCTACATCCTCGTCAACGTCGTCGCCGACATCGTGGTCGTGCTGCTGATCCCGAAGCTGAGGACGCAGGTGTGAGCCGGCGGCTCCGCTTCGCGCGCACGACGACGGGCGCCGTCGGCCTCGTCCTGCTCTCGGCGATCGTGCTGCTCGCGCTGTTCGGCCCGTTCGTCGCGCCGCACGCGCCTGCGGAGTCGCTCGGGCGGCCGGGCGCGGGTCCGAGCGGTGCATACCCGCTCGGCCTCGACTTCCTCGGCCGGGACGTGCTCAGCCGCGCGCTCTGGGGCGGGCGAAGCGTGCTCGGGCTCGCGATCGCGGCGACGGCGGTGTCGTACGCGCTCGGTCTCGCCGTCGGCCTCACGGCCGGCTACAGCCGCGGCTTCGCGGATCCCGCGCTGATGCGGACCGTCGACGTCATCCGCGCCTTTCCGCCGCTGCTCTTCTTCCTGATCCTCGTAACCGGGGTCGGCACGAGCGTGCTCGTGCTCGTCGTCGGCGTGGCGGTCGTGCAGTCGCCGGGGATCGCGCGGCTCGCCCACACGGCGACGAAGGAGGTGTCGTACCGCGGTTACGTCGAGGCCGCAGTCGCGCGCGGCGAGCACGGCGTCGCGGTCGTCCGGCGCGAGGTGCTCCCGAACATCATGTCGCCGCTCATCGCCGACGCAGGGCTCCGCTTCACGTTCTCGATCCTGCTCGTCGCGGCGGTGAACTTCCTCGGACTGGGGCTTCGACCGCCGGCGGCGGACTGGGCGCTGATGATCAGCGAGAACCGGCAGATCATCACGCTCAACCCGTGGTCGATCTTCGTCCCGGCCGCCCTGATCGCGCTGCTGACGATCGCGATGAACCTGGTCGGCGACTCGATCGCGCGGAGCCTCGGACGCTCGGAGACGTCGTGACGGTCGCACTCGTCACCGGCAGCGCGCGCGGAATCGGCCGTGCCACGGCTGTGGCGTTCGGGGCGGAGGGCGCGTCGGTGGTGGTGGTCGACGTGGACGAGGAGGGCGCCCGCGAGACCGCCGCGCTCGTGGGCGCGGCCGTCGCCGTCGTCGCGGACACGACATCGTCCGACGACATGGCTCGCGCGGTCGCCACGGCGGTCTCGACGTTCGGTCGGCTCGACTGCGCGGTGAACAACGCCGGGATCACGCTCGGGAAGAAGGTGCGCGCCGCCGACATCGCCGAGGAGGAATGGCGGCGTGTGCTGGACGTGAACCTGACCGGCGTGTGGCTCGGCATGCGCCACGAGATCCCGGCGATGCTGGTCGCGGGCGGCGGCGCGATCGTGAACCTCTCGTCGGTCGCGGGTCTCGTCGGCTCGTCGGCGGCCGACGCTGCGTACTCCGCGTCGAAGCACGGCGTGGTCGGGCTGACGAGGACGGCCGCGCTCGACTACGCGACGGCCGGGATCCGCGTCAACGCGGTCTGTCCAGGGCCGGTGCGCACGCAGATGCTCGCGGAGGCCGCCCACATGTCGGAGTTCTTCAAGACGGCCAGCCCGATGGAGCGCGTCGCCGATCCGGCCGAGGTCGCGGCGGCGATCGTCTGGCTCTGCTCGGACGCGGCCTCGTTCGTGACCGGAACGGCCATGTCCGTGGACGGGGGCTACGTTGCCCGCTAGGGCCGTCGCTTGCGATGCCCGCTTCAGGATGCGCGGCTCGGCCGCGCATCCGTCTGAACCGACCGGTCGACACGAAGGAATTTCGTGACCGACGCTTCTAGCGCGCTCGTCGTGAGCGGCCTCCGCGTCGAGCTGCTCTCCGGCGAGCCGGTGGTCGAGGACGTGTCGCTGTCGGTCGCCCCGGGCGAGACTCTCGCGCTGGTCGGCGAGTCCGGGAGCGGCAAGACGACGACGGCGCTCGCGCTGCTCGGATACGCGCGGAGCGGCATGCGGATCGCGGCGGGCGAGATCCGCGTGGGCGACGAGGCGATGCCCCTCGCGGACGAGCGCCGCGCGCGGCGGCTTCGCGGCCGCGTCGTCTCGCATGTCCCGCAGGAGCCGGGCACGAGCCTCAACCCGTCGCTCCGGCTGCGCGACGCAATCGGCGACGTGCTCCGCGCGCACCTCCCCGGCGAGGACGTCGAGGCTGCGACGGCCCGCGCGCTCGCCCGCGTGCACCTGCCCGGCGACGCGTCGTTCCAGCGCCGCTACCCGCACCAGCTCTCGGGCGGCCAGCAGCAGCGCGTGATGATCGCGACCGCGCTCGCGTGCAGGCCGCAGCTCGTCGTGCTGGACGAGCCGACGACAGGGCTCGACGTCGTCACGCAGGCGCGGATCCTCGCGGAGCTGAAGCTGCTCCACCAGCAACACCAGGTCGCCATGGTCTACGTGTCGCACGACCTCGCCGTCGTGTCGCAGATCGCGGACCGGATCGCCGTGATGTACGGCGGCCGCGTCGTCGAGGAGGGGCCGGCGGAGGTCGTGCTGCGCGAAGCGCGGCACCCGTACACGCGCGGCCTGATCGGCGCCATCCCGGATCACCTGACCCCGCGGCGGCTGCGCGGGATCGGCGGCGTGGCCGTGGGCGTCAGCGACCGGCCCACCGGCTGCTCGTTCGCGCCGCGGTGCGGCCAGCGCGTCGGCATCTGCACCATGGAGGAGCCGCCCCTGGAGGAGATCGAGGCCGGACACGCCGTCCGCTGCTTCGAGTGGCGCCGCACGCCGACGCTGCGCGAGCTGCTCGAGGAACGAAGCCCGCGGCCGGCGCGCGCGGAGCGTTCGCTCCTCCGCGTGGAAGACCTGCACGCGGCGCACGGGCACGTCGTCGCCGCCGACGACGTCTCGTTCGAGGTCGCTCCGGGCGAGTGCCTCGGGCTCGTCGGCGAGTCGGGCAGCGGCAAGACGACGATCGCGCGCTGCGTCGCGGGCCTCCATCCCGGCTACCGCGGCCGCATCACCCTCGACGGCGACCCGCTCGCGCCGCGCGCCCGCGACCGCACCCGCGAGCAGCGCCGGCGCTGCCAGATCGTGTTCCAGAACCCGTACGAGTCGCTCAACCCGCGCCGCCGCATCGGCGAGGAGATCGCGCGCGCCGCTGTCGTCCTGCGCGGCCTCGGCCGCCGCGAGGCGCGTCAGGAGACAGAGCGGCTGCTCGAGCTCGTGCGCCTGCCGGTGCGGCTCGCCGACCGCTTCCCGCGCGAGCTCTCAGGCGGCGAGCGCCAGCGCGTCGCGATCGCGCGCGCGGCGGCCGCGCAGCCCGACCTGATCGTCTGCGACGAGATCACCTCGGCGCTGGACGTGTCGGTGCAGGCGGCGGTGATCGACCTGCTCGCGGAGCTGCGCGAGCGCTTCGACCTCGCCCTGCTCTTCATCACGCACGACCTCGGAGTCGTGGCGAGCATCGCCGACCGGGTGCTGGTACTCGACCGCGGCCGCATCTGCGAGGAGGGCCCGCTGGAGCGCGTCTTCCACGCGCCCACGCACGAGCGCTCGAAGGAGCTGCTCGAGGCGGCGCCGCGCCTCGTCCTGGACTAGCGCGGCTCGAACACGCCGTCGACCGGCTGCGGCTCGGCCAGCGTCTCCTCGCGGTAGAAGTGGAGCGCCTGCAGCACCGGACGGTCGCTGATCGCGAACAGGTCGGCCGGCTCGAACGCCTCGTGGTCGACGGTCGACCACGACGGGGTCACGAAGATGTCGCCGGGGCCCCACTCGAAGGCGCGGCCCTCGATTACGGTGCGGCCGCTGCCGCGGAAGGCGACGTAGACCGAGCTTCCCGTCTTGCGGCGCGCCGGCGTTCGCCCGCCCGGGTACAGACGGTGCAGCTCGCACGTGAACGTCGACACGACCGGCCCGCCGGTGACCGGATTCCGGTACTCGACCGTCGCCACCGGACCTCCGTGCGCCGCGTGGAGCGACTCGAGCGCGCGGTCGGTCTCCGCCCACGAATAGCGGAGGAGCGGCGAGTGCTCGGCGGGAGACGACGCGTCCGGATCGCCCAGCCCGACCCCGCGGAACAGCTCCTCGGAAAGGTTGTGGCCGCGGACCTCCTGCACGCGCTGCGGATGGTTCTCGAAGAAGATCGACTCGAGCGTGACCGCAAGCGGCAGGTCGAGCCCGTCGAACCAGACCATCGGCTCGTCGCCCCGGTTGTTGTGGTCGTGCCAGTTCCAGTTCGGCGTGAGGATCAGGTCGCCCGGCTCCATGTCGCACGCGTCGCCGTCGACGGTCGTATAGACGCCCGACCCGACCATCACGAAGCGGATCGCGGACGGCGTGTGGCGGTGCGCGGGCGCCGACTCGCGCGGCCCGAGGTACTGGATCGCGCCCCACAGCGTCGAGCTCGTGAACGGCAGCCCATGGAGGCCCGGGTTCGCGAGCGCGAGCACGCGCCGGTCGCCGCCGCGCTCCAGCGTGATGATCTCGCCCGCGCGCTTGGCAAGCGGGTAGATCGTGTCCCACTTCCACAGCCAGGGCTGGGTCGCCGGCACGGGCACCTCCGGCATCAGCTGCGTCTGCATGCTCCAGAGCGCCTTCAGGTCGCGGGCCGCGAGCGCGCCGCAGAACTCGTCGTAGCCGACCTCGACCGTGTGCGCGCGCTCGACGTCGATGCTCGTCATCCGTTCCTCCTCCTGGTCGCGGCCAGCTCCGCGGTCGCCTCCTCCACCGTCGGCCGGATGAGTTCGAACCGCTCGCGCGTGGTGCACCAAAGGTTGCCACCCATGCGCGCCACGAGGTCGAGCGCCTCGGGATCGAGCTCGTAGTCGTCGCCGGCGACGACCTCCTCCGAGACGTGCACGTGCGTCACGCGCGCGATCACGAGCGAGTTGGTCGGCACGTCGTCCGGACCGAGGTCGACGATCGTGAAGACGCGGCACTCGAGCGCGGCCGGCGACTCCGCCACAGAGGCCGGACGCACGGTCGCCGACTCGCGCGGCGTCACGCCCGCGAGCTCCCACTCGCTCACCGTCGGGTCGAGCTCCGCGCTCGTCCGGTTCACGCGCGCGGCGAGCTCCGCTGTCACGACGCTGATCGTGAGCTCGCCGGTCTCCCGGATGTTCCGAAGCGAGTCCTTGTTCACGCCGTCGCGGCTGCCGGGTCCGACGCCCACCGTCGGCGGGTTGCTCGCGAAGACGTTGAAGAAGCTGAACGGTGCCAGGTTCGGCCGGCCGTCGCCGTCGACCGTGGAGACCCACGCGATCGGGCGCGGCGCCACGAGCCCGTGCACGAGGTTGGAGATCTGCTGGCGCGTCAGCGAGCCGATGTCGAGTGAGAGCGTGCCCACGTCACCCGGCCGTCGCGAGTCGAGGCGGCGGCACCGCGAAACCGGACGCGACCTCGTGGAGCGTCTCGACGAACGACCGGAGCGTCGACGACGGCTCCTCGGAGCGTGTCCCCACCGCGAGCTCGAGGTGGAGCGACGGACGCAGGAGGTCGCGATAGACGACGCCGCGCCACGGCACGTTGAGGATCGACGCGGGCGACAGCGTGACGCCCAGCCCCGTCGCGACCATGCCGCAGATCGCCGACGGCCCGTTCCCTTCCTCGACGATCTTCGGCGTGAACCCGTGCGCGTGACAGAGCCGGATGCACTGGTCGTAGTAACCGGGCTCGATGCGCCGCGGCGTGAGGACAAATGACTCGTCGGCGAGCGACGACAGGTCGACGACGGTCGCGGCCGCGGCCGGATGCCGCTCCGGCACCGTGACGACGAAGCGCTCGCGGAGCACGACCTCGAGGTCGATCCCGTCGTGCTCGTTCAGCGGCAGCCGCACGAACGCGGCGTCGAGCGCTCCCTGCCGCAGCCGCTCGAGCTGCATCATGCTCGGCAGCTCCTCGAGGTGGAAGCGGACGCCCGGAAAGCGCCGCCGGTGCTCGCGCAGCGTGTCGGGCAGCAGGCTCCACATCGCGGGGCCGATGAAGCCGATGGCGAGGCTCCCGATCTCGCCTGCGGCCGTCCGACGCGCGATCTCGGTCGCCTGATCGATCCGCTGGAGGATCGAGCGCACCTCGTCGTAGAACGCCTGCCCGGCGTCGGTGATCGTCACGCGCCGCTTCGTCCGGTGGAAGAGCTGGACGCCGAGCTCAGCCTCGAGTCCCGCGATCTGCTTGCTCAGCGCGGGCTGGACGATGTGCAGACGCTGCGCCGCGTGGCCGAAGTGCAGCTCCTCGGCAACCGCGACGAAATAGCGGAGATGGCGGAGCTCCACTAGATGGTTGATGCCACGAGATCGTCTGTTCCGGGGCGCGAGCTGGCCGCTCTGGGGCGCGGCGGCGGGCCGTCGGCGATGCTGGAAACATCGGTGACGGTGCGACGCCGCGAAGCTGACGCCCGGCGGGAGCCGGCTCGGCCGGTTGCCGACGGGCGGCAGCGGCCCAGACGCGCCAGATCGCGCAGCCGGACACGCGAGATCGTGGCATCAACCATCCAGGCCGACCCTAGCCGAACACGACGCGGCCGTCGACCATCGTCAGGACGACCGGCAGCTCGGGAATGTCGTGGGGGTCGGCGCCGAGGAGGTCGCCGTCGACGACGCAGCAGTCGGCCGCCTTGCCGACCGCCAGGGTGCCCTTCCAGTCCTCGGCGAAGTCCTGGCGCGCGGGGGTGCGCGTGTACGCCGCCAGCGCCTCCTCGACGGTGATTCGCTGCTCCGGCCCGCTGACCCGGCCCGTCGCCTTCGACTCGCGCAGGACCGCGTTGGCGACGCCCAGCCGCCAGTCCGGGTAGACGACCGGCATGTCCGAGCTGCACGATACGGCCACACCCGCGTCGAGCGCCGCGCGCAGCGGCCACTGGTACGCCGAGCGCTCCTCGCCGAGCATGCGGTCCATCAGGTCGGAGATGGTCGCCTTGATCTGCGGCTGCGCGTTCATGCCGATCCCGAGCGACGCCATCCGGGCCAGCGTGCCGGGGCGCGCGAAGTCGCTGTGGATCAGGTAGTGGCGCGGGTCGGGCCTCGGGTAGGCGGCCGCCGCAGCCGCGAGGGCGTCGACCGTGGCGTCGATCGCGGCGTCGCCGACCACGTGCACGCCGATCTGGTAGCCGGCCGCGTGCGCGACGCGGATCATCCCGGCCAGCTCGGGCGACCCACCGGGCACGACGAGCGATCCGAAGCCGCCGCCCACGTACTCCTCGTGCATCCAGGCCGTCTTCAACGGCGGGATCCCGTCGGCGAACACCTTCACGCCGCCGATCCGCAGCCACCCCGGCACGTCCGCGGGCGGCACGAACTCGCGCAGCCCGCGCTCGACGTCCGCCAGGCCTTCGCCGAACAGCAGCAGGACGTTGACGCGCATCCCGAGCCCGCCCTCTTCGGCGAGCTCGCGGTAGAGCTCGAGGCACTCGACGTCGGACATGGGGAAGGGCCCGCCGCTGCCCGGGCCGAGCGTCGGCTCGGTCACGCTCGTGATCCCCAGCCGGTGCAGCTCGTCGATCGCCGCCAGCAGCGCCTTGCGCTTCTGCCCCCTCGTCGGCGGCGGCACGCGGCTCTGGACGAGGGCGGTCGCAGCCAGCTCCCGGAGCAGGCCCGTCGGCTCGCCGGTCGCGCCGTCGCGCACGACCTCGCCGCCGTCCGGCGACGGCGTGTCGCGCGTCACCCCCGCGAGCTCGAGCGCACGCGAGTTCACCCAAACGGCGTGCCCGGAGAAGTCACGAAGCAGGACGGGATGATCGGGCGACACCGGGTCGAGATCCGCGCGTCCCGGCTGCCGGCGCGCGTCCGCCACGCACTCCTCCAGGTAGCCGAGATCCCAACCGGTCCCGATGATCCACTCGCCGGCGGGACGGCCGGCGGCCGCGTTGCGCACGCGGTCGCGAACGTCGGCGATCGAGCGCACGCCCGGGTAGCCCACGTCCACCGCGAGTGGCGGCCGTGTGGCGCCGAACGCGCCGACGTGCGCGTGCGAGTCGTTGATCCCGGGCAGCAGCGTCCGGCCGCGCAGGTCGATCACTTCCGTCGCCGGCCTGAGAACCGCGCGCACGTCGTCGGCGCCGACCGCAACGATTCGCCCGGACGCCACGGCGACTGCGTCGCTTCGCGGAGCGGCGGGCTCCGCCGTCACGACCGCGCTGTCGACGAACGCGAATTCGGCAGCCAAGGGCGCGCTACCGGGACGACCGGACGAGACGGCCGAGCCGGAGATGATCCGAATGCGGATGCGCTGCCCGGTGCCGCGTAGGTTTCGGCATGGCGCCAGCATGACGCACGCGAGCACCGCCGTCCCGTGGCGAAGACGTTTCCAACTGTGACCGGCAAACGAGCTCCAACCGGAGGTGAGCTGAGGCCCGCTGGTCAACAGCGTTCGCAAGTGCGCCGAGCCGAGCGACGTGGGACGAAGCAATGAACAGTCCGCCATGGTCGTACCGATGGTGTCGACACGGGGACGGATCGGCGAGCTATGGCACCCTCCAGAGATGCGGCGGCGCCCGGTCGGCCGCATGACCGGGCGCCGCATGTCGCGATCGGATCGGAACGGGAGCCCTACGGTGCGGGCAGCGGATCGGCGTTTGCGGAGTTGAAGGCCTGCACGCCCGCCTCGTTGTCCCCGTCGAACGGCGTCACCGGGCTGCCCGCGCCGAGGCAGAAGTCGTCGGCGGCCGGATCGGCGAACCACACGCCGACGCGGTTCAGGTCGACGCGAACCCGACTTCCGTTCACGAGCGTCGACGAGAACCCTTCCTGCACGATCAGCTTCAGCGCGTTGTGCGCATAGCCGTACTTATCCGTCGTGAAGTCGCCGATGTACTCGGCGGCGCCGAACGGCGAACCAGCCTGCTCCAGCAGGAAGATGGTGTAGTCGCGATTCGGCGGCAGGTGGCGAGCCGTGATCTGGAAGATGTCGCCGCCGATCTGCTCCGTCGTCAGTGCGACCGCCACATCGAGGTGGGCGCCGGGCATGCACTGGGCGAGCTGTGGCGACGACGGTGTGAGCCCGAGGTGCACGACCTCGGCCTTGTGCAGCGGGTTTGCACTGATGTGCCGACCGGCGCCGCCGGTCCCGCCTAGAGCCGTGACCGCGGTCGCGCCCAGCGCGACGACGACCAGGGCGCCGATCAGAAGCCGCTTGTGCCAATGCATCTCTCCACTCCTTGGGTTGAACAACTGCTGTCGTGGCACAAGGACACCGCCGGCGGCCGCCTATTCCCGTTGCGCGCCTACCGGCACGGGCATCGGCGACTCGCTAGCTTCAGCCGCGCATCACGCTGCTTCTCGATCCCGAGCACGCGGGCGATCACCTCGACCTGCTGATCTGCGCCGCCCGGGACCCCGTGCGGCTCGCAGGAGGCCGCCGCGGGCGCAGTCGGCCAACCGGGTCTGGTTACGACCGGAGGGGCCGCGTCCCCTTCCTCGTGAGCGACAGCTTCGTGCCGTTGCTGCAAGCCTCGCCCTGGATGCCGGGGACAGGCTTACCGCGGGCGTCGACGCAGTGTTTCCCGGGCGGGCAGCAGTGGTCCTGGCAGCACGCCCAGCCGTTCGGACAGCAGAGGAAACCGACCAGATACTTGGATTTCAGATTGGGACAGCAGTGCGTGCCGGCGGGACAGCAGCCCGGGCCGCAGCACTGATGCTCGTGTGCGCAGCAGTGATCTCCTCCCCGGGTCGGTGTCGCCTTGCAGCATTTCTGTGTCGCCGCGTCGCAGCACCCGCTGCCGCAAGAGAGGTCGCACGGCTTCCGTTTGCAGCCGTTGCCACCGCCTGGTCCAGGCTTGCAGTCGCACTCCCAGTACGCGGCTGCGTTCGGGCCCGGGCAACAGACGTCGCCGTAGTTGAGCCCGTTGACACTCGGGCAGTTGCCGCAGAACAGGTCGCCCGGGTCAGGGCAGCCCGAGGCTGACGTCGAGGCCGCGGTGGTCGCCACCATCCGCCCTGGCAGCATCGCCCCCGCGATCGTGACGGCGAAGACCCGCAGAGCACGCGGCCGCGTCATCGGCGAGGCGAGCGACCGTGCCAGCTCGTCCAGGAAGTCGCTCATGGCGCGGTGCTAACCAACACGAGGGTGCACGAGCGAATGGAAATCCTCGTCGCGCGTGCTCGCGGCATCGTCGGACGACACGACCCCAAGCCGAGGCCCGTCACCAGCCACCCCAGGGCACTCGCGGCACCGAAGCGAGTCGTCGAGCCGCCAATCGCGAAGACAGTGACAGCACGAAGAAGTTCCCTCTCATCGGCTGAGGAGGCGCCACGCCTGCGGCCCTGGGGTTCTGGCGCGGGCGGAGGGAGTCGGCATCAAAGATGGCTTGCAGTGCTCGCGCGCGGGCGAGGTTCTCTCGAAGGTCCGATGCGCCCGCGTGGCCATGAGAATGCGGCCTCGATCGTAACCTGGACGCGCTGGCGCGGTCGGCGGGTTGGACCCGTCTCCTCAGCGCTCAAGCTCGCAGCGAACGAGCCCGTCTGAAGCGGGGCCGCCCACGCGTGGGCCGCCGACTCGTGCACAGCGTCGCAAGACCGTCAAAGGCCCCCGCCTTGCGGGGCCTTTGCGAAGCCCTCTGGCGGACTCGAACCGCCGACCCCCTCCTTACCATGCCGTCTTAGCGGCAAGCGGTGGCGGTCCCCGGCAATAGGTTTGGCTTGTTCAAGCCGTCCGTGGCGGTGGTTGGTTTGCGACCGATCGCAGCCGGTTGCGACCGCTAGGCTCCATAAACGCTCCATGACCTGTAGCCGGTCTAGGCAACAGACGTCGTCGCCCCCTCGCTTGCGTGCCCGAGCCGTCGCTGCACGTCGACGAGCGGAACGTCGAGGGCGATGAGCATACTGGCGTGGCTGTGACGCAGGTCGTGCAGGCTCGGCTGCGGCGGGCGGGATCGCGGCCGTCTTGACCGCTCGCTTGAGCGCCTCACGGGCGACCTTGCGCTCGAGACCGCTGCCGTTTCTGCTCGCGAACACCAGCGCGGCGGGGTCAGCGCGCACACCGCGGACCCTGAGGAGCGCCACAAGACGCCGCATGAGTTGCGGCGGGATGTCGATCGCCCGCCGCGACTCCTCCGTCTTCAAAGGCGTGCGGGTGCCATCGCGGCCGAGCTGATATTCGACCCGGATCAGCGAGTGCTGGTAGTCGAGGTCGCAGACACCTAGCCCGAGCGCCTCCCCGATCCGCAGCCCGGCCGTGAGCAGAAGCTCGACCAGGCAGCGGTACTCGTCACAGTCGGCGGCGGCGAGCAACGCCTGCATCTCCTCCAAAGTGAGGATCCGCTTGGGCCGCTGGTCGTCCAGCTTGGGCCGCTCGCCGCGCTCGAGTTGGCTGCAGGGGTTGATCGGGATGGCGCCCCGGCGGGCGGCGTGGCCGAGTATC
>DATBIC010000190.1:0-10853 GCA_036557145.1 Gaiellaceae bacterium | reverse complement strand
TGATCACGTCCGGCCCGCGCAGCGGATAGTCGAGGTAGCGCTTGTTCCAGTAGATGCGCGACATCCGCGGACGCAGCAGGAACTCGTCGCCGAGCACCTCGTGCCAGAGCGCGTCGACCTCGACCGATTTCGTGAAGAAGCGGTGGCCGCCGAGATCGAAGCGATAGCCGTCGACGCAGACCGTCTTCGCCAGGCCGCCGACCTGGTCGTCGGCCTCGAGCACGATCGCCTGCGTGCCGGCCTGGCCGAGCAGGTAGGCGGCGGTCAGGCCGGCAGGCCCGCCACCGAGAACGAGCGTCGTCTGCGAGGTCTCGGTCGTCATCGTGAGGTCGGGCCGGTCGGGAGACGTTAGCCGACGCGCCGATACACGTAGGCTTGCAACGGTTTGAAGTAGTTCTCCTTGAGGGCGATCTCGTTGCTGGCGACGTGGCGGACGAGCCGGATGTCCGGGTCGGCCCGGAGGAGCGCCGACCAGGCCTCGGACTTCCGCCAGACGAGCTTCGTCCACTTCGCGCGCCAGGCGCGATAGTCGCGGAACACGGGCGTGATCACGACGAACTCCTGCCCCTTCGGCACGGTCTTAATCAGGCGATCGAGGGTCGCCCGGGGCGGCGTCGCGCGCAGCCGCGAGACGGCGTCGACCCAGTCGAACGCCTGCTGGTCCTGCACCGGCCCGAGCGTGGTGGCGAAGCGCAGCCCGGGCCCGAGGTAGTAGCGGAGGACGGGCACCTGCTCCGGATGCGTCGAGATGACGAGCTCGCCGGGACGGAGCGCACCGAGCCCCGCTGCGATGCCGCGTGCGTTCTCCTTGTCGTCGTGCAGCACGTAGCCGGCCCAGAAGAACACCACGACGACGAGCGCGGCGAAGCCGAACCGGCCGGCGCGGACGAAGCCGCGCGCCGCGAGCAGGAGCAGCGGGCCGACGACGATGGCGAAGTACCGCGTCGTCCACGACGGCGAGACCTGCGAGACCAGCCACGCCGCGGCGATCGCCACGCCCGTCGCCGTCGTGAGCGCCAGCACCGCGGTCCGCTCCGGGCTCGGCCGTCCGCGGACGACGGCACCGAGGCCAACGCCTGCGGCGAGAACAGCGGCGACCAGTGGGCCGTCGCCCGAGATCACGTTCTCGGGCGAGACGATCAGGTCGCGCCAGTTCGGCGCGGTCGCCCATGGCGCGCCGGTGTGCCTGATCTGGAAGAGCAGCGACGGCAGCCACGGCAGGTAGAGCACGGCGACGGCGACGGCGACGACCGCGAACAGGCCGAGTCGCTCGCGCACGACGACCGCGGTCGCGACCGCGAGGCCGAAGCAGAGAAAGAGCGCCCAGTTGTGTGTGTAGACCATCAGCGCGAGCCCGGCGACCAGGAGCGGAGCCCAGGCGCGGCGGCCACGAACGATCGCCTGCAGGTACGCGAGCCCGACGACGAGCGAGAGGAACGCCTCGAGCTCGTACATGCGCGTCTCCTGCGCGTAGTAGGTGAGGAACGGGTTGAGCGCCGCGAGCAGCGCGCAGCACAGTCCGGTCATCCGGTCGAAGGCGAGGCGCCCGAAGGCGTAGGCGAGCGGGACGCACGCGACGCCGAAGACGAGCGAGAGCGAGTGCGTGGCGCGCTCGCCGTCGCCGAACCACGACATCCACGCCCGCAGCAGCAGGTAGTACAGCGGCGGCGAGCCGTCGTGGCGCAGCGTGTCGAAGATCGAGGACCACGGATGGTGCGCGATCCCGACCGACAGCCCCTCGTCGATCCAGAAGCCGGCGTGGAGCTCGCGCGTGCGGAGGTACAGCGTCAGGACCGAGAGCGCAGTGAGCGCGACCGGCACGATCCACGACGACTCGAGGACGTCGGCGAGGCGCAGCGCGCGAACGCGCTCGGCGACGGCCGTCACGGCCGCCGCCAGCGGACACGGGCGAGCAGCAGCGCGAGCCCGACGACCGTGATCGGCACGAACAGGACGAAGCGCAGCACGAGCAGGTAGCCGAGCGCCGGCAGCTTCAGCGAGCCCAGCGCGATCAGCACCGCCGCGTCGAACGTGCCCACGTACCCCGGCGCGGCGGGCACGAGCGCGGAGAGGTTCGTCAACGCGACGACGTAGAGCGCGCCGGTGAGGCCGAGCGCGATCCCGGCGGCCGCACCGACCGTCAGGTACACGGAGGCCTCGACGAGCCAGACGACGAGCGAAACGGCGAGCAGCGCGAGCCCGCGGGCGCCGAGCAGGTCGCGCGTCGCGCCTGCGGCCGGGCGCAACCACTCCCGCGCCGCTAGCAGGCGCGCGCTTCGCGGCGCAACGACCCAGAGCAGCGCGACCACCGCGGCTCCGGCCAGGCCGGCCGCGATCAGGTAGGGCAGCGGGCCGAAGCCGACCCCGCGCACGGCGACGACGAAGGCGAAGATCGCGGCGAGCGCGAGCGCGTCGAGCACGCGCTCGGCGACGACCGTTCCGAGCACGATCCGCCGCGGCGCGCCGAGCATCATCACGCGCATCACGTCGCCGGCGCGGGCCGGCAGCGTGTTGTTGCCCATGTAGCCGATCGTGGTGAGGCGGTAGCTCTCGCCGCGGCCGCGATCCGCGTCCGAGCCGCGGAGCAGCCGGTGCCAGCGCTCGCCGCGCAGCAGCGTCGCGACGGCGTAGAGCACCAGCCCTCCCGTCAGCCAGGTGAGCGCAGAGGCGTCGAACGAGATGTCCGGCGCGCGCTGGCGGGTCGCCCACCAGACGATCCCCGCGAGCGCGGCGAGGGAGACGGCGGCCTGCAGCAGGCCGACTCTCGGCCTCCGTCCGGCGGTAGTCGTCACGTCGCGAACCTACCGAATCGTCGGCGGCAGGCTGACGACCGCCCGCGTGCCGCCGCGGTCGTAGACGACGTCGACCGTGTCGTGCTTGCGGTAGGTCCCCGCGACGCCGAGGAAGAGCGACAGCCAGCGCCAGAACCCGAGGCGGCCTTCCTGGGCGAGCTGCGCGTGGAAGACGATCGCGCGTCCGACGACGTCGAAGTCGATGCCGCGCTGCTTGAGGACGCCGTTCACGTAGACGTCGAACGCAGGCCCGACGTCCGGAGGCAGATCAACCTGACTCGTCGGTTCCACCTCTATACGATGCCACTCGGCGTGCGCCGGATCGCCCTTGCCACACTCGCTACGAGCGCGGTGGCGCTGATCTTCAGCGCCGTCGCCCTTGCGGGCAACGCGGGGTTCCTGCCGGGCGAGGCGGCCTCGCCGAACGCCCACCGCGTCACGTCCGCGTTCATCTTCGTCGCGATCTTCACCGGCGCCATCTTCCTCGCGGTCGAGGGGACGCTCGTCGTCTTCGTCATCAAGTACCGGCGGCGCGGGCGTCCGCGCACGGCAGAGGGACCGCAGATCCACGGCTCCACCCGCCTCGAGGTCATCTGGACGGTGATCCCGGTGCTGATCCTCGCGGCAATCGCGTCGTTCGTCTTCTACGAGCTGCCGGGGATCGTCAACGCCCCGGCGGCCTCCGCAGCGAACTCGACCACGATCACGGTCGAGGGCCACCAGTTCTACTGGCTCTTCCGCTATCCGAACGGCGCGATTTCGATCGACACGATGGTCGCACCGGCGAACGAGGTGGTGAACGAGCGCGTGGTGGGGCTCGACTACGACGTCAACCACTCGTGGTGGGTGCCCGACTTCGGGCCCAAGTACGACGCGATTCCCGGCCGCGTGAACAAGACGTGGTTCAAGGCGCCGGAGGGGACGTACGCCGCCCGCTGCGCCGAGCTCTGCGGCATCCAGCACGCAGACATGGACGCGACCGTGCGCGTCGTCCCGCGCGCGCAGTACGAGTCGTTCATCGCCGGGCGCCGCGCGCACAAGAGCGGCGTCGCGCTCGGGCAACAGGAGTGGCAGGGCGTGTGCGAGAAGTGCCACCGCCTCGACCACACGTACATCGGCCCTGCGCTCGGCGGGAACCCGCTGCTCGCCCAGCCGGTGCAGATCACGACCCTGCTCCGGAACGGGCAGGGAAACATGCCTGCGGTCGGCCACAACTGGACGCGCGCGCAGATCGACGCACTGACCTCGTACACGAAGCGATTCGCGAAGACGGGAGGCTGACGACGTGGCGGTGAACGTTCCGGAGGTCCAGCCGTACCGCGCAGACTGGCGCCGCGGCCGGATCGCCTCGTGGGTGACCACCGTCGACCACAAGCGGATCGGGATCCTCTACCTCTGGACGACGCTCGGGTTCTTCGCGTTCGGCGGGGTCCTCGCGCTGCTGATGCGGACGCAGCTGATGACGCCGAACGAGGGCTTCATGACGAAGAACTCGTACAACGAGGCGGTGACCATCCACGGGACGACGATGATCTTCCTCGTCCTCGTCCCGGTCGCCGCTGCGCTCGGGAACTACCTCGTGCCGCTGATGATCGGGGCGCGCGACATGGCGTTCCCGCGGCTGAATGCCCTCTCGTACTGGCTCTTCGTGCTCGGCGGGGTCGTGCTCCTGCTCAGCTTCTTCGCCCGCGGCGGCGCCGCGGACACGGGGTGGACCGCCTACGTCCCGCTGTCGACCCTGCACACGCCCGGGCACGGGCAGGACTTGTGGATCCTGAGCCTGCACATCCTCTCGCTCTCGTCCGCGGCCGGCGCGATCAACTTCATCGTCACGATCCACAACATGCGCGCTCCCGGCATGAGCTGGACGCGCCTCCCGCTCTTCGTTTGGAGCATCCTCAGCTACGCGTGGCTGCTGATCATCGTGCTGCCGACGCTCTCGGCCGGGCTGACGATGATGCTGCTCGACCGTGAGGCCGGGACGAACTTCTTCAACCCTGCGAAGGGCGGGAGCCCGATCCTCTACCAGCACGTGTTCTGGTTCTTCGGGCACCCCGAGGTCTACATCCTCGTGCTTCCGATGATGGGCGTCGTCTCCGAGATCATCCCGGTGTTCGCACGCAAGCCGATCTTCGGCTACAAGGCGGTCGCGTTCTCGACGCTCGGGATCGCGTTCTTCTCGATGCTCGTGTGGGCGCACCACATGTTCGCGGTCGGCCTCCCCGTCGGCCTCAACGTCTTCTTCATGCTCAGCTCGATGGTGATCGCCGTGCCGACCGGCATCAAGATCATCAACTGGCTGGCGACGATCTGGCGCGGGAACATCTCGTTCGACACGCCGATGCTGTGGGCGCTCGGCTTCATCAGCATCTTCACGATCGGCGGGCTGTCCGGGATCTTCCTTGCTGCGTTCCCGATCGACCAGGCCGTCACCGATTCGTACTTCGTCGTCGCGCACATGCACTACGTGATGTTCGGCGGCTCCGTGTTCGGCATGTTCGGCGCCTTCTACTACTGGTGGCCGAAGTTGTTCGGGAAGTGCCTCGACGAGCGGCTCGGCAGGTGGCACTTCTGGCTCGTGTTCGTCGGCTTCAACGCGACGTTCTTCCCGCAGCACATGCTCGGGCTGCTCGGGATGCCTAGGCGCGTCTACACCTACCACGAGCACGGTCTGTGGGAGGCGTACAACATGACCTCGTCCATCGGGTCCTACGTGATGGCGATTGGCATGCTGGTGTTCGTGTGGAACGTGATCTACACGTGGCGCCGGGGCAAGCGCGCCGGGAACGACCCGTGGGTCGCGAACACGCTCGAGTGGTACACGACCTCGCCGCCGCCGCCGTGGAACTTCGACAAACTTCCGTACGTGACCAGCTCGAGGCCGCTGCGTGACCTGCGCCGCCGGCTCGCGGAGACGCGCGGGTTCTGATGGGGCTCTGGGCGCGCGTCGTCGCTGCCGCCGCGGTCGCGGGGACCGGTCTCGCGGTCGTGTCCGGCGCCGCGGGCTGGGACACCGCGCACCGGCTGCTGGCGGGCGTCGCGATCCCGCCGCTCGCCGCGCTGGCGGCAATCGCGTGGGTCTCGGCGCGGCGCTTCCTGCCGGCGGCGATCGCCGCGCTCACGCTCTTCGGGCTGGCTGCGCTCCTGACCGGACGCGTCGTGCACCTCACCTTCGCCGCGCTCGCACTCGGCGCGACGGTGCTGCTCGCAGCGCTCGTCTGGCGCGGGGAGCTCGGCGAGGGCCCGGCCCGCGACTACGTCACCCTCACGAAGCCGCGGATCATGTCGCTGCTGCTGCTGACCGGCGCGGCCGGCGTGTTCGTCGGCGCGGGCGGCGTGCCCGTCGCCTCGACGTTCGCGTTCACGATGATCGGCCTCGCGCTCGCGTGCGGCGGCGCGTCCGCGCTCAACCACTACCTCGACCGCGACATCGACCGGTTGATGGGCTCGCGCACCGAGCAGCGGCCGGTCGCAGCGGGCCGCGTGCGACCCGAGCGCGCGCTCGAGTTCGGCCTGGCGCTGAGCGCGTTCTCGTTCGTGCTGCTCGACTCGCTCGTCAATCTGCCGACCGCGCTGCTCGCGCTCGCCGGCAACCTCTTCTACGTGCTCGTGTACACGCGCTGGCTCAAGCGGTCGACGTCGCAGAACATCGTGATCGGCGGCGCTGCCGGCGCGGTGCCGCCACTGGTCGGCTACGCGGGCGCGACCGGGCATCTCGGCTGGGCGGCGCTCGCGATGTTCGCGATCGTCTTCGTGTGGACGCCGCCGCACTTCTGGGCGCTCGCGCTGATGATCAAGGAGCACTACGCGCGCGCCGGCGTCCCGATGCTGCCCGTCGAGCGCGGCGACCGCGAGACCGCGCGGCAGATCGTGTGGTACACGGTCGTGCTCGTCGCCGTCACGCTCGTCCCCGCTGCGCTCGGCGTCTTCGGGCTCGCGTATGCCGTCGCTGCAGCCGTGTTGGGCGCCGTGTTCGCCTGGTACGCGCTCGAGCTTCGTCGCACGCTCGAGCGGCGGTCGGCCGCCAAGCTGTTCCACTACTCGCTGCTGTATCTCGCCCTGCTGTTCGTCGCGATGGCGCTGGACACGGTGGTCTAGATGGCAGAGCCGCTCCCCGAGACCGCCGACCTCGACACCGAGGCGACGCACCCCCTCGCCGACCCGGACGCCGAGCTCGCCCGCCGCAACCTGCAGTTCGGCTGGGCGCTCGTCGGCCTGTTCGTGCTCTTGTTCGCCGGCACGGTCGGCATCGCGTTCGTCTACCTCTGGCTGAGCTAGCGAACATCTGGATCACGGAGCTCGACCCGGCGGCGGCGCCGGAGGGCCGCCGCCTCGCCGTGAAGGATCTCTTCGACACCGCGGGCGTCCGGACGACGTACGGCTCGGCGGTGTTCGCCGACCACGTGCCGACTGCAAGCGCAGAGGCGGTCGTGCGGCTGGAGGCGGCCGGCTGGGTGGACGTCGGCAAGGCGAACCTGCATGAGTTCGCCTACGGCGTCACGTCCCAGAACCGCCACTATGGCGTCGTACCGAACCCGGCGGCGCCGGGACGCACGGCAGGCGGTTCGAGCGGCGGCTCCGGCGCGGCGCTCGCAGCCGGGCTCGCCGACGGCGCGCTTGGCTCCGACACGGGCGGCTCGATCCGCATCCCGGCCGCGTGCTGCGGCATCGTCGGCTTCAAGCCGACGTTCGGGCTCGTGCCGGCGGACGGCGTCTTCCCACTCGCGCCGAGCTTCGACCACGTCGGCCCGATGGCGCGCGACGTCGCTGGGTGCATCGAGCTGATGCGGGCGCTCGCCCCCGGGCTCTCGGTCGACGAGGCAGCTTCGCTGGACGGTCTCTCGGTCGGCATCGCGTGGGCCGATGCGTGCGCGCCGCTCGTGCGCGAACGCGTGCTCGCGGCGGCGGCGCTGTTCGGGGACGCGGAACCGGTCAAGTTCCCGGATGCCGTCGGGACGCAGGCGGTGTACCTGCGCGAGATCGCAGACGTCCACCGGGAGCTCTATGCCGAGTCCTCGGAGCTGTACGGGGAGAACATCCGCCCGAAGATCGAGCGATGCCTTGCGGTCGAAGACGCGGAGGTTGCCGCCGCTGCCGCCGCGCGCGAGTCGCTGCGTGCGGAGGCGAAGGCGGCGCTCGGCGGGCACCGGCTGCTGATGGCACCGACGCTGGCGTTCGTCGCGCCACCGGCGGACGTCGACGAGATCGCCGAGCGCGGGTCGTTCGTGCACTTCACGTATCCGTTCAATGCGCTCGGGTGGCCGGCGCTCGCGGTGCCTGCGGGCCCGGCCGAGGATGGGCTGTCGTCGTCCGTGCAGCTGGTGGGCAGGCCGGGGGACGACGCGTTGGTGCTCGCGACGGGGCTCGCGCTGGAGGCCGCGCTTGCACGCTGACCTCCGTTTCGCCCATGCGCTCGCGGATGCTGCCGACGAGATCACGGTCGCGCGCTTCCGCGCGCTCGACCTGCGCGTCGACACGAAGCCGGATCTCACGCCCGTGTCGGACGCCGATCGCGCGGCGGAGGAGCGGATCCGGTCTCTGGTCGCATCCTCCGGCCGCGGCGAGAGCGTCCACGGCGAGGAGCTCGGCGACGACGGCGGCGACGTGAAGTGGATCGTCGACCCGATCGACGGCACGAAGTCGTTTGTCCGCGGGTCGCCGGTGTGGGCGACGCTGCTGGCGCTCGAGCGGGAGGGGGCCGTGGCGGTCGCGCTCGTGTCGGCACCGATGCTGTCGCGGCGCTGGTGGGCGATCCGCGGCGAAGGAGCGTTCGCGGCGGGCACGCCGTGCCGTGTGTCGACGGTCGCACGGCTCGAGGACGCGGTCGTCTCCACCACCTCGCAGAGGGGGATGCCGGACGGGTGGCGGACGATCCTCGACCGCGCGTGGTCGAACCGGGGCTACGGCGACTTCTGGCAGTACTGCCTGATCGCGGAGGGGGTCGTCGACGTCGCGTCGGACAGCGTCGCGCATGTGTGGGACTACGCGGGCGTGCGGCTCCTCGTCGAAGAGGCAGGCGGCCGGTGCGCGACCTTCGCGGGCGCGGAGCTCGAGGACGGCGGCAGCGTCGTCGCGACGAACGGCGCGCTCCACGACGAGGTCATCGCGCTGCTCGGCGCGGGCTAGCGGTGTTCTCTGGGGTCAGACCCGGGTCTGACCCCTCCGAACTCGCGGATCCGCCTCAGCTACGTACGCCGCGTACGACTTCCGCGCCGCGTCCAGTCGCTCGCCGAAGAGCTCGAGTGAAACTGACGGGTCGACGATCGGGTCTCTTGGCAGCAATCCGACTGTGCTCGCGTAGTCCGACCACATGTGGGCTTCAGGCGCCGCGCACATGTTGGCGCGGACGGCGTTGAGGTGGATGTACCTCGTCGCTTCGTAGCGGTGCGCATCGGTCTCGACGATGACATCGCGGAACCGCGACTCGAATAGGTGGCCGCGTCTTCCATGACGGCGATTGTAAGCCTGCGCATAGCGACCGTTGAGGTGCTGGAATCCGCTGCTCAGCGTGCACTTCTGCAGCCGCACGAGCAAGTGATAGTGAGTCGACATGAGCGAGTACGCGAGGCACGTCCAGGCGCTTCGTTCGACTTCTTGCTCGAGAAGGGTGAAGAATCGCGCACGGTCGGCGTCATCGCGAAAGATCTTGCGATCGTCGACGCCGTGCTGGGTCACGTGATAGGTGGCCCCTTCGAGCTCGAGACGCGGTTGCCTTGCCACAACACCAGGGTGCCCGGCCGGTGCGCTAGCGGCAACACGCCGGCCGCGCAATTCGCACTCTTGGCACACGCTTGGGGTCAGACCCGCGTCTGACCCGGGTCTGACCCCAGCGACCCGAGCGCCCCGCGCACCGCGTCCTCGTAGACGGGATCGCTGGTGAAGCGGTCGAGCTGCGACGAGAGGACGTCGCTCGCCTGCGGCGGATCGCCCGGCGGGAAGGCGGCCGGGGCACCGTCGAGGTCGAGGCCCTCGAGCGTCGGATGCTCGTCGAGCTCGAGCGCGACGTCGTGACCGAGCCGTGAGCGGAGCCAGCCGGCGATCAGGTGCCCCTGGGCGGCCGTGCCGTGCACACGCAGGGTGCGCACCGCGTCGACGTCCGGCCATAACGACGCCAACAGCGAGCGCCACCGTTCCGTCCGCTCCCACGCGATATCCGACACGGCCACGCGCGGAAAGAGGTCGACGAGCCCCGCATAGGCATCCGGAAGGTCTCGCCACTCCGTCGAGTCGACGATCAGGCGGTCGACGATGTCGACGAGCTGCTCGAGCGGACCCGATCCCCACTCCGGCCGGCCGCGCCACCGCAGGAACACCGGCAGGTCCGAGATCAGGAGCGGCAGCGCCAGCGACGCGGGCGCGGCCGCGCGGTTGCCGCGCAGGAACAGCTCGACCACTTCGCTGCAGACGGCTCGGTCGCCCACCGGGAAACAGCGAATTGAGAGCTGTGCGTCGAGCCCGTCGGGCTCGTCCTGCTTCGGCAGGAGCAGGAGCGTCCGCGACGGATGCCGCTCGGCCATCCCCGCAAGCGTGTTCTCGGCCTGGGCCCGCCACTCGGGCGGAACCCAGGCGATGTGCGTCATGACCGACGTCCGCAGGCTCGGCTGCGCGCCCTCCGCCGCCGTCGCGTCGCGCAGGCGCGCCAGCTCGCGCTCGATCTCGGAGATCGACGTGTCCTCGCCCGTCCAGGCGTCCTCGATCAGTGCCGACGCCACGACCGCCCGTCACGGTGAAGCAGCCCGTCGGACGCGGCGGGGCCCCACGTGCCTGCGGGGTAGTTCGGGAACGACGGCCGGTCGCGCTGCCAGAACGCGACGATCGCGTCGACGAGCGCCCACTGCTCCTCGATCTCGTCCGACCGCGTGAAGAGCGTCGCGTCGCCGAGCATCGCGTCCAGGATCAGGCGCTCGTAGGCCTCGGGCAGGCCCTCGCGGAAGGCGGAGCCGTAGAGGAAGTCCATGTGCACGGTCCGGATCGCCATCCCCTGCCCCGGCACTTTCGCGCCGATCGCGAGCGACATGCCCTCGTTCGGCTGCACGTGGATCAGCAGCACGTTCGGCCGCA
>DATBIC010000189.1:0-30086 GCA_036557145.1 Gaiellaceae bacterium | reverse complement strand
CTCGCTCCGCTGTTCGTGATCGCGATCGTCGTTCAGATCTTCCTCGCCGGCGAGGGAATCTTCGGGCTGAAGAACGTGCAGGACCTGGATGATGCGAAGGCGCTCGACCCGCATCGCGGCCTCGGCTTCTTCCTCACGCTCCCTGGCGCGCTGCTGCTGCTGATCGTCGCCCTGCTCGCGTGGTCGCCGAACAAGAAGGTCCGGATCATCTCGCTGGTCCTGCCGTTCGATCTCTTCCTGCAATCGGTGCTCGCGAACACGGGACGCTGGGCCGGCGGGTTGCATCCGGTGAACGGGTTCCTGGTGCTCGGCCTGTTCGGGTGGCTGACCCACCTGCTCTGGCGGACGGCGCCCGCCACGGCCGAGGCGCCGGCGGTCGATGCGGCACCGTCCATGGTGGACGCCTGAGGAACGATCGACACAGAATCGCGCCGATGGACGACTAGCCGCCCGACGGCGGCCGGGCTACGGTCGCGCTATGTCGACCGCAACCGCGCTGCTCGTCGCCGATACCGAGCCCGCGACCCATCGCTTCCTGGCGCGGCAGCTCCCGCAGGACGGGTTCCGCCTCGTCGGCGCCAGAGACTGCCCTGACCTCGTGCTCGCGGGCGACGTTGCGGGCGTCGAGCGGTGGGCCGACCGCGCGCCGGTGATCGTTCTCGGGGGCGTGGAGTCCGCGGCCGTCGACCGGATTCGCGCGTTCCGCCGGGGCTGCGACGACTACCTGGCGCTCCCGTTCGAGTACGAGGAGCTCGTCGAGCGCATCCACGCCGTGCTTCGCCGCGTGAATCCGCCGGCACCGCCGGTGGTCGACGCCCCGCCGGTCCGCGTCGACACGCGCACACGGGACACGCGTGTCGCGGGCACGAAGGTCACGCTCTCTCAGAAGGAGTACGACCTGCTCGTCCGGCTCGCGCGCGAGCCCGACCGGGTGTTCACGAAGGCGGAGCTCCTCCGCGACGTCTGGGGCTTCCGCGTCGCCGGGCGCACGCGCACGCTCGACTCGCACGCATCCCGGCTCCGGCGCAAGCTGCGCGACGCGGGCGGCGCCGAGCTCGTCGACAACGTGTGGGGGGTCGGCTACCGGCTCCACGGGACGGTTGCGGATGGGTAGCGTCCGCGCGTGGACACCGCCGAGAAAGCCGAGCTGCTCCGGAGCATGCACCGGCCGCCGCCGCTGCTCGTTCTCCCGAACGCGTGGGACGTCGCGAGCGCGCGGACGTTCGCCGAGCTGCCGGCTTGCCGGGCGCTCGCCACCACGAGCGCCGGCGTCGCGAGGTCGCTCGGCTTCGAGGACGGCGAACAGGCTCCGGCCGACGAGATGATCCGGGCGGCCGGGCGGATCGCCGCTGCCGTCGAGGTCCCGGTGACGGGCGACCTCGAGCGCGGGTACGGCGATCCGGCCGGGACCGCCGGCGCGGCCTGGGAAGCGGGCGTCTGCGGCATGAACTTCGAAGACTCGACCGGCGGCGCCATGGTCGCGGTCGCCGAGCAGGCCGCGGCGATCGCCGGCATCCGCGACGCGGTCCCCCGGCTCGTCCTGAACGCCCGCGTGGACGTGTTCCTCCGCAGCGCAGGCGGCGTGGACGAGGCGGTCGAGCGCGGCAACGCCTACCTGGAGGCCGGCGCCGACTGCGTCTATCCGATCCTGTGCCCTGCCGAGGCGATCGGCGAGCTCGCCCGCCGCATCGACGGGCCGGTCAACGTCGTTGTGGCGCCCGGCGTCCCGCCGCCCGCCGAGCTCGAGCGGCTCGGCGTGGCCCGGCTCACGTTCGGCGGCGGGCTTGCGGCGCTCGCCTATGCCGAGGCGGCCCGGATCGCCACCGAGGCGCTCGGCGGCGACGCGTAGCTCACGGCTCCTCCTGGCCGATCAGGCGTGCGCCGCGGTTGCGGGTGAAGTACGAGAACGCCCAGCGGGTGAGCACGAGCAGGCGGTTCTCGAAGCCGATCAGATAGGTGATGTGGACGGCGAGCCAGATCACCCACGCCGGGAATCCGCTCAGCCGGACGCCCTTGATCACCGCGACCGCACGCGAGCGGCCGATCGTGGCGAGGTCGCCCTTGTTGCGGTAGCGAAACGCGCCCCGCGCCCGGCCGCGGATCGCGCCCGCCGCGTAGCGGCCCTGCTGCATCGCGACGGGGGCGACGCCCGGGAGCCGGAGCACGCCGCCCGCCCCGTCGGAGACGACGACCATGTCGCCGATCGCGTGCACCTCGGGGTGACCGGGCAGCGTCAGGTCCGGCTCGACGGTGAGCCGGCCGGCACGATCGACCTCTGCTCCCACGGTGGCGGCGAGCGCTGCGGCGAGCGGCGAAGCGGTGACTCCGGCGGCCCATACCGCCGTCCGCGCCCGCACCGTGTCGGTGGCGCCGTCGGGGCGCCGGACGGACACCTCGTGCGCGCCGACGCCGACGACCGTCGTCTCGAGCAGGACGGTCACGCCAAGCCGTTCGAGCGCGCGCTGCGCCCGGTGCGAGAGCGATTCGGGGAACGCGCTCAGCACACGCGGGCCGGCCTCGACGAGCAGGACGCGCGCCGAGCGCGTGTCGATGTCGCGAAAGTCGCGGTGCAGCGCGTCGCGCGCGAGCTCGCCGATCTGCCCCGCCATCTCGACGCCGGTCGGGCCGGCGCCGACGACCACGAACGTGAGCCACGCACGGCGCGCCTCCTCGTCCTCTTCGACCTCGGCGGCCTCGAACGCGCGCAGGATCCGCGTACGGAGCTCCAGCGCGCCGTTCAGCGACTTGAGCTCGGGCGCGTGCTCGGCCCAGTCGTCGTGGCCGAAGTACGAGTACGCGGAGCCGCCCGCGACGACGAGCTCGTCGTACTCGAGCGACACGCCCTCCGCGCCGTTCGGCATCCGGCCGAGGAGCACCCGCCGCTGTTCGAGATCGAACGAGCCCACCTCTGCGAGCACGACGCGCGTGTTCCGCTGCCGCCGCAGGATCCGCCGGAGCGGCGCCGCGATCTCCGGCGCCGACAGGCCGCCCGTCGCGACCTGGTATGCGAGCGGCTGGAAGAGGTGGAAGTTCTGGCGGTCGACGAGCGTCACCTCGACGTCGGCGCGCCTGAGCGCCTTCACCGCCGTCAGTCCGCCGAAGCCGCCGCCGACCACGACCACCCGCTTGCTCCCCGCCATGTCGGAAGCATTGCTCAGCCGGGCAGGCCGACGCTTTCGAGCTGCAGCAGCAGGCGTTTCTTGTCGAGCCCACCCGCGTAGCCGGTCAGGGCGCCGTTCGCGCCGATGACGCGATGGCAGGGCAGCACGATCGGGATCGGGTTGCGGTTCATGACGGTCCCCACGGCCCGGGCCGCGGTCGGGTGGCCGGCCTCGCGCGCCAATGCGCCGTAGGTCGTCGTCAGCCCGTACGGCACCCGGGCGAGTGCCGTCAGCACGTCCTCGTGGAACGGCGCGACGCGGAGATCGACGTGCAGGTCGAATGCCCGGCGTCGGCCCTCGAAGTACTCGTCGAGCTCGCGGCGCACGTGATCGAGCGGGGAGCGGAGAACCCGCACCCCGAAGACGCGGGCCACCTCGTCCTCGAGCCCGTCGACGTCGTAGGAGATGCGACAGAGCCCGCGGTCGGTCGCCGCGATCCCGAGCTCGCCCACAGGCGAGTCGACCACGTCGTAGCGCACGTCGACGATGCCTTCACGAAGCGCCGCGGCGCGGAAGCGTGCATCGAGCTGACTGTCAACGGTCATCCAGCCCTCCTCAATCGTCGTACCCCTGACGAGGCGGCGGCGCGCGCGGCGTCCTCGGACGAGCCGAGCGCGGCGGCGATGTCGCCGTAGGGGAGGTCGTAGCCGTAGCGGAGCACCACCGCGGCGCGTTCGGTGGGCGGCAGTCCGTCGGTGAGGTGCTCGAGCTCGCGAAACGCGTCCCGCCGCAGCTCGACGACCGGCTCGGTCTCGATGGGAGGCTTCGGCTTCACCCGCAGCTCGTCCATCGCCACCCGCGTCGCGATCGTGAAGACCCAGGCGCGGAGGTGCCTTCCGTGCTCGAGGCGGTCGTACGCACGCAGCGCGCGCAGGAACGTCTCCTGCCATGCGTCCTCCGCGCGCTGCCCGAGCAGCCGGCGCAGATAGGCGAGCACGTCGTCGCGGTACGTGCAGTAGAACCGCTCGAACGGCGGGATTTCCCGATTAGAGGCTCGATGCGAAACCGCCGCACGCGCGGATGGTGCGTCAGACACGGCGCATCAGTGCCCGGTCGGGCTCGCCCGTAGGGATACCGCTACGAGCTTCGCCCGCCCCGTCCCTGCTGCTTGGTCTGACGCATCCCCGCGGGCACGCCAGTTTCACATCAAGCCTCTTGGCGCCATTGCCACCATCATCGACTGAAACGTGCGAGGGTGTCGCGTTGTGAGATTTGCCGTCGTCGGGCACGTCGAATGGGTCGAGTTCGTGCGAGTTCCCGCAGTCCCCCCGGCGGGCCAGATCGTGCAGGGCGAGCACGGAGTGCAGGAGCCGGCGGGTGGCGGCGGCGTGATCGCGCGCCAGGTCGCGCGGCTCGCGGGGCGGTGCGAGTTCTTCACCGCGCTCGGCGACGACGAGCTCGGCCGGCGTTCCGAACGTCGGCTGGCGGAGATCGGCCTCGACGTGCACGTGCAGCGGTTCGGCGAGACGCGCCGCGCGTGGGTGCATGTCGATGCGACGGGCGAGCGCACGATCACGCTGCTCAGCGAGAAGCTGCGGCCGCGCGGGCCGCTGCCGCTCGAGGGCTACGACGCGGTGTTCTTCGTCTCCGGCGACGCCGAGGCGCTCCGCTCGGCGCGACGCGCGCCGTTCGTCGCGGCGACCGCGCGCGAGCTGCCGACGCTGACCGAGGCCGGCGTCCCGCTCGACCTGCTCGTCGGCAGCGCGCGCGACGCCGGCGAGCAGTACGACGGCTCGCTCGACGTGCGGACGGTCGTGCTCACCGAGGGCCCGCACGGAGGGACCGCGGACGGCGAGCGCTACGACGCCGCACCGTTGCCGGGCCCGATCGTCGACACATACGGCGCGGGCGACTCGTTCTCGGCGGCGCTCTTCTTCGCGCTCGCGCGCGGAGACCGTCTCCGCGACGCGCTCTCGCTCGCCACGCGGGCCGGCGCCGCGGTGATCTCGGGGGAGGGCCCGTACAGCACACAGCTAACGTTGGAGGCGTGACCGCCCGCGTTTCCTGGATCTCGCTCACCCCGGTGAAGGCGCTCGCGCTCGAGCTCGTCGACGAGGTCGACGTGCTGGAGACCGGCTTGAAGGGCGATCGCCTGTTCTTCCTCGTCGACGAGAACGACCGGCTCGTCAACGACAAGCGATACGGGAAGCTGCAGACCGCCCGCGCCGCCTTCGACGAGGGCTCGCGCACGCTGGAGGTGCGACTGCCCGACGGCAGCACGCTCTCGGGCACGGTCGAGCCACGCGAGCAGCTCGTCACCTCGTTTCACCGGACGCCGGTGCCGGCCCGGCGCGTGCCCGGGCCGTGGGACGACGCGCTGTCGGAGCTGGCAGGGATCGCGCTCCGCCTCGTCGAGCCCGATCGCCCCTCGCCGGACCGCGGGTCCGTGGGTGCCACGACGCTGCTCGGCGACGGGTCGCTCGCTGCGATCGCGAGCGTCCTCGGTGTCGACACGGTCGACTCCCGCCGCTTCCGCATGAACTTCGGCGTCGAAGGGCTCGATGCGCATGCCGAGGACGGGTGGATCGGGCAGCAGGTGCGCGTGGGGGAGGCGGTGGTCGCGCCGCTCGGCAACGTCGGCCGCTGTGCGATCACGACGCAGGATCCGAACACCGGCGTACGCGACCTGGACACGCTCGACGCACTGGCCGGCTACCGCGGCGACGTCGACTCGACCGAGCCGCTGCCATTCGGCGTCCATGCCGCGGTGACGGCACCGGGGCGCGTTCGGCGCGGCGACACGGTCGAGCTGCTGTAGGCCGGCTTCAGAGCAGGAGCCCCATCTCGATCAGGTCCCACTGCTCGCCGTTCCGGCGGCGGATGTGGCGGACGCGCCGTCCCTCCTCGACGAACCCGAACTTTCGATAGAGGGCGATCGCAGCTGCGTTCTGAGGGAACACGCCGAGCGAGAGCTTGTGCAGGCCGTGCCCGCCGGCCCACTCGAGCGCTGCATCCATCAGCGCGGTGCCGACCCCGCGGCCGCGCCAGCCGGCCGCGACCATCATCCCGATCTCGCCGAAGCCGAACCAGTTCGACTCGATGCGGAGCTCGCCGACGATGGTTCCTTCCGCGAGCGCGACGAGCGTGCCGTCGAGCTCCCACCCGGTGGCCAGCCGGTCGACGTCGATCGGCGGCTCGGCCGCGATCCCGTCGCGCTCCTCCGCCACGTCCGCGAACAGGCGTGCCAGCGCGCGGCGGTCGCCTTCCTCGGCGGGCCGGACGTGGATGGAGCCCGCTGCCATGCCAAGCGCGGGCTACGGGATCAGCGGGTCGAGCTCAGGCAGCAGCACGATCCCCTCCTGGTCGCTCGCGGCGGTGTGAGCGACCACCGCGGTGGCGGGCGCGCCGGAGCGGTTCATCACCAGGTGCGCGACGTCTGCCGGGACGTAGACGTAGTCGCCCGTCGCCGCGACGAGGTGCGCCTCGAGGTGAGGCCCGTAGAACATCTCGGTCAGGCCGTCGATCACGTAGACGGCGGTCTCGACGTCACGGTGCAGATGCGTCCTCGCGCGCGCTCCGTCGGGCAGCGTCAGCACGGTCATCGAGATCGCACGAGAGCCGACCGTCTCGCCGGTGAGACCCTGCAAATAGGTGAATCCCTGCTTGCCCACGTAGGCCGGTCCCGACTGGACGACGCGGCACGCCGTTCGCGAAAGCTGCTGCTCGTCGATGCCCGCCACCGGGCGAGCTTACCCTCGGCCGAGCGGGGGTATGGTCGCCGCATGAGCGCGCCGAGTCGGTGCACCACGACGAGTTCTGGCCTGAAGGAGGCACAGCATGAGTGGATACGCAGTCACGCGCGTCGACAAGATCGACGAGATCGACGACGGCCGTTGCCCGTGGCGGCCGATCCGGGCCCACTTCGGCATCAGATCGTTCGGCGTCAACGCGTTCACGGGACGAGAGACCGGCGACCGGATCATCAACGAGCACGACGAGACCGACGACGGACAGGAGGAGCTCTACGTCGTGACGACGGGACGCGCGACGTTCGAGCTCGACGGCGAACGCCGCGATGCGCCGGCCGGCACGCTCGTCTACGTCGGGCCCGGCGTGAAACGGACCGCCTTCGCAGAGGAGCCCGGAACGACGCTCGTCGCTGTCGGTGCCGTTCCGGGGCAGGTGTTCGAGCCGGGCGGCTGGGAATTGTGGGTGCCGCTCCATCGGATCTACGAGGCGGGCGAGTACGAGCAGGCCGCCGATCGCGGCCGCGAGCTGCTCGCCGAGCACGACGAGTATCCGCTGCTCTACTACAACGTCGCCTGCTGCGAGAGCAAGGCGGGGCGGAAGGACGACGCGATCGAGCACCTGCGGCAGGGGATCGAGAAGTCCGACCGGTTGCGCTCGCTCGCGAAGGACGACTCCGACTTCGACGCGATCCGCGACGAGCCCGCGTTCAAGGAGCTGATCGAGGCCTGAGCTCAGGCGTCGGCAAGCCGGCGTGCGAAGGCAGCGTCGTCGGAGCAGAGCCGCTCGATGTCGACGCGGTCGACCGCGACCACGCGCACGTCGCTCTTCGTGCGCACGCGCGCCGTGCGCCTGCCGTCGGCCGAGAGCAGCGCGCGCTCGCCCACGATCGAGCCCGGGCCGAGCTCGCGCGTCCCTTCCGGCGCTTCGACGATCACCGCGCCTTCGAGGATCACGTAGAGCCCCGAGCCTTGCTGCCCCGGCTCGATCAACACGTGCCCGGCGGCCAGCTCTGCCGGCGATCCGACCGACTCGAGCAAGCGGAGGTCGTCGTCGTTCACTGCCTCGACACGTTACAACCTCACGAGAAGAGCTCATGACGGAGACGTTTCCCTTCACGCTGCACGGCCGCGACGGCACGGTGACGGTCACCTGCGATCGCAACGACGACCCCGAGCGGTTCGGCTACTCGATCCTCGGCCTGCCGTGGCCCGCGAGCCTCGCGACCGGACTGCCGGTACTCCGGGCCGAGGTCGCGTTCGCCGGCGAGGGCTATCTGGCCGTGATGGGGTGGATCCAGGTGGTGCGGATCACCGTCTTCGACTCGAGCACGTCGCTGGTGCCCGACGGGGAGAAGGCGCCTGCCGGTGATCATGTGTGGCTCGACCTCCCGCCCAGCCTGAGCGGGCTCGGGGTGCCGTTCGTCTCGTTCGGCCCGTGCCCGGAGCTGATCGACGCGCCCTCCTCGACGGAGAGCGACACGCGCTTCGTCGCCGACTCGTTCCTGACCGCGAGCCCCGACGGCCTGATGAGCCGCCGCTCGCAGCCGTTCTTCGGGTTGCGTTGGGGCTACTCGACCGAACGCGGCCGCGAGCCCGAGCTGATCGCTCCGACCGCGCTCGGCGCCGGCAGCTGGCGCGCGGCGCTGCCGACGCTCCGAGGCGAGCTTCCCGACTGGACCTTCCTGGAAGAGTGGGGCGGGTGACGCCCGGCGATCTCTCGCCAGAGCTCCGCGAGTTCGCCGAGACGCCGAGCCTGTTCACGGTCTTCGGCGCTGACGAAGTCGTCAAGCGATATCTCGACGACCGTGTCTGCATCATCTACGGGCCGACGTTCGGCGTCGTCTCCGCACCGCGAGTCGGCGAAGGCGAGGTCGCGCAGCTGCTCGACGACGTCCGCGAGCTGCTCGGGGGCGACCGGCACGTCGCGTGGTACATCGGCCCCTCCGCGAGGCCGCCGGGGATCGTCGACGAGCTGCGCCGGCTCGGGGTGGGCGAGCCGCTGGACGGCGCGCGGCTCGTGCATGTGCTGGCGACCGACTCCCCACCCGAGGCCGCGCCGGCCGAGATCGAGACCCGTGAGACGGGCACGTTCGAGGAATACGCCGCGGCGGCCGAGCTGCGGTTCGACGCGTTCGATCGCCCGGAGGAGGAGCGGGAGCGCGACCGGGAGCACATGCGGGAGTTCTACGAGTCGATGCTGCGAATGCGCGGGATCGGTGCGGTCTCGTTCATCGCGATGCTCGAAGGCAGGCTGGCCGGCAGCGCGACGGCGGTGCTCTCCCCGAGAGGCGTCTTCCTGATCGGCGGCGCGACCGCTTCGTGGGCGCGCGGGCGCGGCGTCTATCGGGCGCTCGTGCGCGCGCGGTGGGACTACGCCGTCGAGCGGGGGACGCCGGCGCTCGCGGTGCACGCCGACCCGCGCACATCGTCTCCGATCCTGGGCCGCCTCGGCTTCCGGCACGTCTGCGACGCGGAGCGGCTCGAGGGCGTGTAGACGGATGGAGCTCACCGACGGCGCGCTGCTCCTCCGGCCGCCGGCGCCGAGCGACCTGCCTGCCGTCGTCGCGGTGTTCGGCGATCCCGACATCGTGCGCTTCATCTCCGGCGTGCCTGTTCCCTACGAGCTCGCGCACGCCGAGGCGTGGCTCGAGTCGGTGACGGCGCGCATGGACGCCGGCGAGGAGCAGACGTTCGCGATCGTCGAGCGGACGACGGGCCGGCTGCTCGGGATGATCGCGGTCCGCCTGCACGAGGGCGGCTCGCTCGGCTACTGGCTCGCCCCGGCGGCACGGGGAAGGGGGGTGATGACACAGGCCGTGCGGGCCGTCGTCGGCTGGGCGCGGGCCGAGCGCGGGATCGGGCGCCTGACCCTGACGACCCACCCGGCCAACGAGGCCTCGCAGCGAGTGGCCGAGCGCGCGGGGTTCGTCCGCGTCGGGACGCTCGAGCACGAGGAGCCGGCCTACCGCGACGGGACGACGCGCAGGGCGCTGTTCGAGCTCGTTCCGTAGGGGTAGACAGGTGGGGGATCGTGGGTTAGAGTGGGGAGCAGTGGACCGATGCTGCTCGGCGAACACGACCATTCCCTCGACGAGAAGAACCGCCTCACCCTCCCCGCGAAGCTGCGCGGGCCGTTCGAGGACGGCGTCGTCGTGACGCGCGGGCTCGACGGCTGCCTCGACGCCTACCCGCGCTCCACCTGGGAGGAGCTCGCGGGGCGGATCGGCGCGCTCGACTCGCTCGCCGCCGACTCGCGGCTGCTCAAGCGCCGCATGTTCTCCGGGGCCACGCAGGGCGAGCTCGACCGTCAGGGGCGGCTCGTCCTCCCGGCGAAGCTGCTCGAGAAGGCGGAGATCACGCGCGAGGTCGCCGTGATCGGCGTCCACGACCACCTGGAGATCTGGGATCGCAGCACCTGGCAGCAGAAGCAACAAGAGGCCGAAGGGAGAGCGGAAGATGTTGCCGAGCGTCTTGCCAACCGAGACTGACCACGTCCCCGTCCTCGCCGACGAGGTCGTCGCCGCCCTGGCGCCGGTTCCCGGCGACACGATCGTCGACGGCACGTTCGGCGCCGGCGGCCACGCGTCGCTGCTCGCGAAGCGGCTGCGCGGCGAGGGGAAGGTGATCGCGATCGACCGCGACGAGACGGTCGCGCCGTTCTTCGAGCGTTTCCGCCGCGAGACCGGCGTGAAGGCGCGCCTCCTGCACGGCGAGTTCTCGACCGTCCTTGCGCAGCTCGCCGGCAACGGCGTGCGCGCCGACGTCGTCCTGCTCGATCTCGGCGTCTCCTCGATGCAGCTCGACCGGCCCGAGCGCGGATTCTCCTACGCCGTCGACGCCCCGCTCGACATGCGCATGGACCCGAGCTCCGAGTACTCGGCCCGCGACCTCGTCAACGAGGCGTCCGAGCGGGACCTCACCGACATCTTCCGCCGCTACGGCGAGGAGCGCTACGCGCGGCCGATCGCACGCGCGATCGTCAAGGAGCGCGCGCAGCATCCCTACGAGCGGACGGACGAGCTCGTGCGCACGATCAAGTCGGCGATCCCGGCGCCGGCGCGCTTCGGCGAGGGTCATCCCGCCAAGCGTGTCTTCCAGGCGCTGCGCATCGAGGTCAACGACGAGCTCGGCGCCCTCGAGCGCGCGTTGCCGGCGGCACTGGAGCTCCTGCGTCCCGGAGGGCGCGTCGGCGTGATCTCATTCCACTCGCTCGAGGATCGCCTGGTGAAGCAGTTCCTGCGGTCGCAGGAGCACGGCTGCACCTGCCCGCCCGACTTCCCGGCGTGCGTCTGCGGCAACGAGCCGACGATGCGTGCGACGCCGCGCCGCGCGATCCGCCCGTCTGCGGCCGAGGTCGCGCGCAACCCGCGCTCGCAGTCCGCGCGCCTGAGGGTGGGGACGAAGGTTGGCTAGCGTCGCCCATGCGCGGGCGGACGCCGTTGCCGAGCCGCTTCCGCGCCCCCGCCGGTCGAAGTCCCGCGCCCGTGCGCGCCGCCGCGCCCGCGGCGGAGTCCTCTGGATCGCCCTGAGCGGGATTCTGCTCGCCGGCGTCGTATTCGTGAACGTGGCGGTCCTGCGGCTCAACCTCGCACTCGATTCCTCGAATGCCGAGCGGGTGAAGCTGCACGCTCAAGATGCGGCGCTGCAGTCGCAGCTCTCCGCGACGCTCGCGTCGCCGCGCATTCAGAGCCAGGCGGCGACGAAGCTCGGGCTCGTCTACGCCGATCCGTCGCAGTACGGCTACGTCAACCTCGCGAAGTAGTGGCCAAGGACCGGCAGGCAAACCGCCGCATTCGCCTGCTGCTCGCGCTCTTCGTCCTCGTCTTCGGCGCGACGCTCGCGCGCGCCGTCTGGCTGCAGGGCGTGCGCGCCGCGTCGCTGAGCAAGCTCGCCGAGCACCAGCACCGCCAGACGGTCACGATCCCGGCGGGGCGCGGGACGATCTACGACCGGACGGGCGTCCAGCTCGCGATCGGCGAGCAGATGACGACGATCTACGCCGATCCGCGGCAGGTGACGAACGCCAAGGACATCGCCGTCGACGCGCACAAGCTGTTCGGCGTCGATCCGTATGCGCTCTATCACGCGCTGACGAACAAGAACAGCCAGTTCGTCTACGTGCAGCGCTTCGCCGACCCGAAGAAGGCGGCCGTGTTCCTCAAGCACGGTTTTACCGGCGTCGGGTCGTATCCCGAGGAGAAGCGGACCTATCCGCAGGGCTCGGTGGCCGCGCAGGTGGTCGGCTATGCGGGCACCGACAACCAGGGGCTCGGCGGGCTCGAGGTCGAGTACAACAAGACGCTCGCCGGCCGCTCGGGAAAACAGACGGTCGTCCGCGATCCGTTCGGGCGCGCGATCGACGTCGTCGGGGGCACCAGCGAGCGCGACGGCCAGGCGATCGTGACCACGCTCGACCACACGATCCAGTCGAACGCCGAGAGCGTGCTGCGCGCAACCGTCGCCCACTGGCGCGCCGATTCCGCCGAGGCAGTGATCCTCGACCCGCGGACGGGCGACGTGCTCGCGCTCGCGCAGGCGCCGGGTTACAACGCGAACGACGCGAATCACGTGTCCTTCGCGCTCCAGCGCAACCGCTCGATCACCGACATGTACGAGCCGGGGTCGGTGTTCAAGCTCGTGACGATCGCGGGCGCACTCTCGAACGGCATCGTCACGCCGAGATCGACGCTCCGGCTGCCGTACTCGATCCACGTCGCCGACCGCGTCGTCCACGACGCCGAGTACCGCTCGACCGAGACGATGAGCGTCGCGCAGATCCTCTCGCACTCGTCGAACGTGGGTGCTGTCACGATCGCCGAGCGCCTCGGCGCGCCCGAGCTGATGGACTGGATCAAGCGCTTCGGCTTCGGGCAGAAGACAGGGATCGACTTCCCGGGCGAGAGCCCCGGCGCGGTGCTGCCGCTCGACGACTGGTCCGGCTCGACGATCGGCAACGTGCCGATCGGGCAGGGCATCGACGTGACGCCGATCCAGGTCGCCGCCGCCTACGCCGCCGTCGCCAACAACGGCGTCTGGATCCAGCCGCATCTGATCGAGCGGATCGGCGAGCACGCCGTCGCGCCCGCGCCACGGCACCGCGTCGTCTCCCGGGCCGTGAACCGCGAGCTGAAGGCGATGCTGACGGGGGTCGTCGACGAGCACGGTGCGACCGGCACGGCCGCCGCCATCCCCGGCTACACGGTCGCGGGGAAGACGGGCACGGCGCAGGTTCCGGGGCCGCACGGGTACAACACGGGCCAGTACGTCGCGTCGTTCGTCGGGATGGTGCCGGTCGCCAAGCCGCGGCTGCTCGTCCTCGTCGTCGTCAACAACCCGCGCGCCAACATCTTCGGCGGGACGGTCGCCGCTCCGGCGTTCGAGCAGATCGCCAAGTTCGACCTGCAGTACCTCGCGGTGCCTCCGAACGTCCACGTCGCCCCGACGGGCTAGCGTTTCCCCGCAGATGGAGCTCGACCGGCTGATCGCGGCGACCCGGCCGACCGAGGTCGTCGGCCCGGCCGCGCTCGAGATCGCCGACCTCGCCTACGACACGGGTGCGGTGACGCCCGGGACCCTCTTCTTCTGTGTGCCCGGGACGAACGTGGACGGGCACGAGCTCGCACCGCGGGCGATCGAGGGCGGAGCGGTGGCGCTCGTGGTCGAGCGGCCTCTGCCGGCGAACGTGCCGCAGCTGGTCGTCCCCAGCGTGCGCGACGCGATGCCGCGCGCGGCCGCAGAGTTCTTCGCCGCGCCGTCGCGGGAGCTCGAGGTCGCCGGTGTCACCGGAACGAACGGGAAGACGACGACGGCGTTCCTCCTGCACGCGATTCTGGACGTAGCCGGGCGCCGGCCGGGGCTGCTGACGAACATCGAGCGGCGCGTGGGCGGCGAGAGCGTCCCGACCGGCCTGAACACGCCCGAGGCGATCGACCTGCAGCGCCTTCTCCGCGCGATGCTCGCTGCGGGCGACCGGTCCTGTGCGATGGAGGCGACCTCGATCGCGGCGAGCCAGGGCCGGCTGCGCGGCACGCGCTTCGCGGTGCTCGTCTTCACGAACCTGACGCAGGACCATCTCGACTACCACGGCACGATGGAGGACTACTTCGCCGCGAAGCGCGATCTCTTCGCGCAGGCGGAGCGCGCAGTCGTCAACGTCGGCGACGAGTGGGGGAAGCGGCTCGCGGCCGGCTTGCCGAATGCGGTGACGTTCACGCCCGACGACGAGCTTCCCGACGTCGGCCTTCGCCTCGCGGGGAGCTTCAACCGGACGAATGCGCTCGGCGCGGTCCTCGCCGCGCGCGAGCTCGGCATCGACGACGAGTCGATTCGCCGCGGGATCGCGAGCGTCGCGGCCGTCCCCGGGCGGTTCGAGGAAGTCGACGAAGGCCAGCCGTTCGCGGTGATCGTCGACTACGCGCACACCCCGGACTCGCTCGCGAACATCCTGCAGGCCGCCCGCGAGCTGGCCGACCGCCGCGTGCTCGTCGTGTTCGGGGCCGGCGGAGACCGCGACCGCGAAAAGCGGCCGGTGATGGGCGAGATCGCCGCGTCGCTCGCCGACCGGGCGATCGTCACGACCGACAACCCTCGGTCGGAGGATCCCGCCGCCATCGCCGCCGAGGTCGCGGGCGGTGCGCTCGAGATCGTCCTCGACAGGGGCGCGGCGATCGAGGCGGCGATCGCGGACGCCGAGCCGGGCGACGTCGTCGTGATCGCCGGCAAGGGCGCCGACCGCGAGATCGAGATCGCCGGCGGCAGCATCCCGTTCGACGACCGCGACGTCGCGCGCGCCGTGCTCCGGCGGGCCGGGGCGGCCGCGTGATCCCGATCCCGCTCGACGTCGTCGAGCCGCTCGGGCGGCTGGTGGCGCGGCCGTGGGCCGAGGCGGTCACGGGGCTGCAGGTCGACTCGCGGCGGATCGAGGAAGGCGACCTGTTCGTCGGGATCGACGGCGGCCGCGACTTCGTCGAGCACGCGCTGGCCCGCGGCGCCGCCGCCACGCTCGTCCCCGACGACCATGTCGCGGCCCTCGGGGCGATCGGCGGTGCGGTACGCGACCGGTCCTCGTCGCGTGTCGTCGCGATCACGGGCTCGACCGGCAAGACGTCGACGAAGGACATCCTGTTTGCCCTGTGCGCGCCGAGCCTGCGGACGATCGCGAACGAGGGCAACTTCAACAACGAGATCGGCGTCCCGCTCACGCTCTGCCGGCTCGAGCCCGAGACCGAGCTGCTGATCGCGGAGATGGGCATGCGCGGGCTCGGGCAGATCGCCTGGCTCGCGTCGTTCGCGAAGCCTGACGTCGCGGTGATCACGAACATCGGGCCGGTGCACCTCGAGCAGGTCGAGACGGTGGAGAACGTCGCCCGTGCGAAGGCGGAGCTGATCGACGCGCTGCCGGCTGGCGGGATCGCCGTCGTCCCCGCCGACGAACCGCTGCTCGAGCCGTACCTGAAGCGCGACGACATCGTCGTCGTGCGCGTCGACGACAGTGCGCCGCTGCCGTTCGCGACGAGCTTCGAGTCGCGCCACCAGCTGGCGAACGCGCGAACCGCGGTCACGGTCGCGCGGCAGCTCGGTGCCGTGCTGCCGGCCGAGCTCGCCGTCGAGTTCTCGAAGCTGCGCGAGGAGGAGCGGCCGCTCCCGGGCGGCGGCCTGCTGCTGAACGACTGCTACAACGCGAACCCGGTGTCGATGCGCGCTGCTCTCGAGCACCTCGTCGCGCGGGGCCGCGGACATCGGCGCGTAGCGGTGCTCGGCCAGATGGCCGAACTCGGGCTCGAGGCCGACGCCTACCACCGCGAGATCGGCGAGCTCGTGCACCGCCTCGGGATCGAGCAGGTGATCGGGGTCGGCGAGCACGCACAGGCCTACGGCGGCGACTGGGTCGCCTCTGCCGCCGACGCCGCGGAGCGCCTGCGGGCCGCGCTTCGGCCCGGGGACGTCGTGCTCGTCAAGGGCTCGCGCTCGGTGGGACTCGAGGCGGTCGCGGAGAACCTGGTCGTCTAGTGGACGGGGCCACTCAATGGCGAAAGTCCTGATCGCGGCGCTCGTCGCGATGATCCTCGCAATCCTCGCCGGGCCGAGGTTCATCGCCTTCATGCGCAAGAACGAGTTCGGTCAGCACATCCGCGAGGAGGGGCCGGCTCATGCGGAGAAGCAGGGAACGCCGACGATGGGCGGCCTGCTGATCGTGGTGGCGGCGTCGATCGCGTTCGTGGCGGTCTCGAGATTCACGCTGCCGGCGCTGACGATCTTCGGGACGATGCTCGCGTGCGGCGCGATCGGCTTCCTCGACGACTTCACGAAGCTGCGCCACCGCCGCTCGCTCGGGCTCTCGGGTCGCTGGAAGATGCTGCTGCTCCTGGCGATCACCGTGGCCGTCGGTTTCGCCACTCATCACCAGCAGCTGCGGCAGGGCATCTACATCCCGATCGTCGACACGTGGGTGCCGCTCGGGCCGTTCTACTACGTGCTGCTGTTCCTGATCATCGCGGGCTTCGCGAACGGCGTGAACCTGACCGACGGGCTCGACGGCCTCGCCGCCGGCACGGGGCTGATCGCGCTCGGCACTCTGACCGCGATGGCGGTGACGATCTTCGTCCGGTCGGCCACCCCGCTGCACGGACGGATCGAGAACCGGCTCGACGTCGCCTATATCGGAGCTGCGCTCGTCGGCGCCTGCATCGGCTTCCTCTGGTACAACGCGTTCCCGGCCGAGGTGTTCATGGGCGACACCGGCTCGATGGCGATCGGCGGCGCGATCGCGGCGCTCGCGATCACGATGCAGGTGCCGTTCCTGCTGCTGTTCGTCGGCGGGATCTTCGTCGTGGAGGCAGTCTCGGTGATTCTGCAGGTGCTCTCGTTCAAATGGTGGGGCCGCCGCATCTTCCTGATCGCGCCGATACACCATCACTTCGAGATGAAGGCGTGGTCCGAGACGAAGATCATGCTCCGCTTCTGGATCGTCACCGGGATCCTGTGCGGCGTCGGCTTCGCGCTCTTCTACAAGTACTACCTCCCGCAGTTTCGCCCACCGCGGTGAAGACGATCGTCTACGGCAGCGCGCGCTCCGGGCTTGCCGCCGCGGAGCGCCTGCGCGAAGCAGGCGATGACGTGGTGGTCGTCGACCGGGCGCTCGGGAACGAGGACGACCTCTCGCTGCTCGACGGTGCCGGACTGCTGGTGAAATCTCCGGGGGTGCCGGGCGAGGTGGCTCTCGTCGCCGCGGCGCGCGAGCGGGGCGTTCCGGTGTGGTCGGAGGTCGAGCTCGGCTTCCGCCTGCTCCCGGGAGCGCGCGTGATCGGGGTGACCGGGACGAACGGGAAGACGACGACCACCGAGCTCCTCGGCGCGATCCTGCGGGAAGCGGGGCGCGACGTGGCGGTCGCCGGCAACGTCGGCTCGCCGCTCACGGGCGTGCGGCAGGCGGAGTGGGTGGTCTGCGAACTGTCGAGCTTCCAGCTCGAGGACGTTCACGAGCTCGCCTGCGACGTCGCGGTTCTGCTCAACCTCGAGCCGGACCACCTCGACCGGCACGGCACCTTCGACGCGTACCGGGACGCGAAGCTGCGCATCTTCGAGCGGGCGCGGGTCGCGGTGGCACCACGGGGATTCTCGTTCGGTAACAGTTATCGACCGGTAACAGTTGTCGAGTTCGCGGCCGGCGACGAGCTACCGGCCGAACCGCGCATCCGCGGCCCGCACAACCGTGAGAACGCCGCCGCGGCGACGGCGGCGGCGCGTGCGGCCGGGGTCGACGACGAGGCGATCGCCGCCGCGCTCACGTCGTTCGCGGGCGTCCCGCACCGGCTCGAGCCGGTCGCCGAGCGTGACGGCGTCCGCTACGTCAACGACTCGAAGGCGACCAACGTTGCCGCCGCCAGGCGCGCGCTCGCCGCCTACGCCGACGAGCCGGTGCGCCTGATCCTCGGCGGCTCGCTGAAGGGCGAGGACTTCACGCCGCTCGCGGCGGCGATCGGGCCGAACGTCCGCTCGATCCACCTGATCGGCGAGGCCGCGCCTTCGCTCGCCGCTGCGCTCGCGGGTCGCGACCCGCTCGTCGACGGTGACCTCTCCGCAGCGGTCGCGCACGCCGCCGAGCTCGCCACGCCGGGCGACGTGATCCTCCTCAGCCCCGCCTGCGCGAGCTACGACCACTTCGACAATTTCGAGCAGCGTGGGGAGGCATTTCGACGGCTGGCGAGAGACGAAGAACCGGTGCCTGGCACTCGTGCCAGGCACCGTGACTCTCGGCCCTAGGAAAACGGCTTCCGCCCGCGAAGCAGACGGGTGGAGTGAGGCGGGGAGAGCTCGACTCGAGGCTGCTAGTCCTGGTCACGATGGCCCTGGTCGCGTTCGGCCTCGTGATGGTCTACAGCGCGACCTCGGCGGCGGCGGCGGTCGGCGGCAAGGACCCGAGCTACTACCTGAAGCGGCAGGGCATGTACGCGGCGCTCGGCCTCGTGCTGATGGTGCTCGCGCAGCGCTGGGACTACCGGCGGCTGCGCGCGCTCGCGCCGCTGCTCGTCGGCGGCTCGCTGGCGCTGCTCGTCGCCGTGCTGGTGATCGGCCCGCCGGTGAACGGCGCGCGCCGCTGGATCGAGTTCGGACCCGCCGCCTTCCAGCCGTCCGAGCTCGCGAAGCTGGCGCTCTGCGTGTGGGCTGCCGCGCGGCTTGCACGGCGTCCGGCTCCGAGGACGCTGAAGGAGCTCTGGCGACCGGTCGGTGCGCTCACGAGCGTCTTCTGCGTCCTGCTGATCCTCGAGCCCGACCTCGGGACGGCGATCGCGCTCGTCGTGATGCTCGCCGGCATGCTCCTCGTCGCCGGCATGCCGGGGCGGACGCTGGCCGCCGCGGTCGCGATCGTCTCCGCGGCCGGCGTCGCGGCGATCTGGATCGAGCCCTACCGCCGCGCCCGCTTCTTCGCCTTCCTGCACCCGTGGCACGACGCGCAGGGCACCGGCTTCCAGATCGTGCAGGCGATGATCGGGATGGGGTCGGGGCACTTCTTCGGGGTCGGCCTCGGCCAGGGCGTTCAGAAGATCTTCTACCTGCCCGAGGCGCACACCGACATGATGCTGGCCAACATCGGCGAGGAGCTCGGCCTCGTCGGCGTCACCGCGGTGATCGGCGCGTATGCGCTCTTCGCCTATGCCGGCCTCGACGTCGCTGCACGGTGCCGCGATCCGTTCGGGAAGCGGCTCGCCGCCGGGCTCACTGTGCTCGTCTGCGGGCAGGCTGCCGTCAACATCGCCGCCGTGCTCGGCGTCGCGCCGCTCACCGGCATCCCGCTACCGTTCCTCTCCTACGGCGGATCGAGCATCGTCGTCCTGCTCGCCGGGGTGGGCATCCTCCTTAACATCGCTCAGCGTGGAGGTGCCACGGCAGCTTCGCTGTCTGATCGCGGCCGGAGGGACCGCGGGGCACGTCCTGCCCGCGCTCGCAGTGGCGGACGTGCTGAGGACGCGCGGCGCGCTCGTGACGTTCGCCGGGTCGCCCGAGCGCGTCGAAGCGCGGCTGGTTCCTGACGCCGGCTACGAGCTGGACACGTTCCCGATCAGCGGCTTCCCGCGCACGCCCTCGCCCGCGCTCCTGCACGCGCTCGTCCAGGCCGGCGCGGCGCCCCATGCGTGCCGGGCGATCCTGCGGCGGCGCCGGCCGGACGTCGTGCTGGGCGGCGGCGGCTACGTGGCCGGGCCGATGGTCGTCGCGGCACGGTCGCTCGGCATCCCGGCCGCGCTGTCGGAGGCAGACGCGCACCTCGGGCTCGCGAACCGGCTGGCGGCGCCGTTCGCCCGGCGGGTGTTCCTCGCCTATCCACTCGACGGGCGGGACGGGGGCAAGTACGAGGTGACGGGCCGGCCGATCCCGGCGCGCTCGCGGGCCGTCGACCGTGAGTCCGCGCGCGAGATCTTCGAGCTCGATCCGGACGACCGCATCCTCGGCGTGTTCGGCGCGCTGGCCGGCGCACATGCGCTGAACGAGTTCGTCGTCGACACCTGGGGCGCCGCCGGGCCCGCCATCCTGCACCTCACGGGGCGGCGCGACTACGACTTCGTGCGCGGACGAGTCGCGCGTCCCGACTACCGCGTGGTGCCCGAGACCGATCGCTTCGGGGCCGCGCTCTCGGCGGTCGACGTCGTGCTCGCACGCGCCGGCTCGTCGGTCTGGGAGATCGCCGCTGCCGGCAAGCCGGCGATCCTCGTCCCCTATCCCTTCGCGACGCACGACCACCAGGCGCTCAACGCGAGCTACTTCGTTCACGCCGGCGGCGCGATCATGGTGCGGGAGCTCGACCTCGACGACGTCCCTGAGCTCGCGCGGTCGCTGCTCGACGACCCGGATCGCTGCGGCCGGATGGGGGCGGCGATGCTCGCGGCCGCGAAGCCCGACGCAGCCGAAACGATCGCCGACGGGCTGTTCGCGCTCGCGGGCCGGTGACTGCTCCGTTTGCCGGCCGCAGGCTCTGGTTCGTCGGGATCGGCGGCGCCGGCCTGAGCGCGTACGCCCAGCTCGCCCGCGCCTGGGGCGCCGACGTGGGGGGCTGGGACCGCGTGCGGACGCCGTACCTCGAGCCGCTCTCCGGCGTCGACGTTCGGATCTCGCCGCAACCCGAGGTGCCCGACGGCTTCGAGGCGGTGGTCTCGTCCGCGTACCCGGACGTGCCGGGGCTCCGGCGGCGCGAGCTGCTGCAGGAGCTCGTCGCGGCGCGTCCGTCGATCGTCGTCGCCGGCAGCCACGGGAAAGGCACGACCGCCGCGATGATCGCGTTCGTCCTCCGCGAGACCGGCCGGGACCCCGCGTGGCTGATCGGCGCGCCCGTTCCGCAGCTCGGCTCGAACGCCGGCTCAGGGGAGGGCTACCTGGTGGTCGAGGGCGACGAGTCGGACCGCACCGTGTTCGCGCTTCCTGCGGAGATCGCCGTGCTCACGAACCTCGATCTCGACCATCACAGCGAGTACGCGTCGCTCGCGGAGGTCGAAGGCGCGTTCGAGTCGTGGCTCGCGCAGGCCGCGACGGTCGTGCGCGACGCCGAGCCGTACGGGGGCGAGCTTGCGCTTCCCGGCGAGCTGAACCGGCTGAACGCGGGCACCGCGCTGGCCGCGCTCACGGCCGCGGGGGTCCCGGAGGGCGAGGCGATGCCCGCGCTCGCCCGCTTCGCCGGCACCGGCCGGCGCTTCCAGATCCATCGCCTCGGAGACGTCACCGTGGTCGACGACTACGGCCACCATCCGACCGAGATCGCGGCGACGATCGCCGCAGTGCGCGAGCGCTTTCCGGGCAGCACTGTGCGCGTTCTCTTCCAGCCGCACCTCTACTCGCGCACGCGGCATCTTGCCGGCGAGCTCGCCGACGCGCTCACTGCGGCCGACGACGTCACCGTCACCGACATCTATCCCGCGCGTGAGCAACCGGTCGCGGGGGTCACCGGGAAGCTCGTCGTGGACGGGCTCTCCGACCGCGGCGTCCTCGCGGCGTGGGCGCCGACCGTGGAGCAGGGCGCGGCGCGGCTGCTTCGGCGCGCGCGCGCCGGTGACGTGCTGCTCGTGGTCGGCGCCGGTGACGTCGACCGCGCAGTCGCGCTGCTCGGAGGCGGCTGATGGACGACCGGGACGCGCTGTCTCGCTTCACCACGATCGGGACCGGCGGTGCCCCACGCCGCCTCGTGCGGCCGGAGTCGCTCGACGAGCTGCAGGAGGCGCTCGCGTCGGCCGCGGCCGCAGGCCTCGCCGTCGAGGCGATCGGCCTCGGCTCGAACGTGCTGGCCCATGACGGCGGCGTCGAGGCGATGGTCGTGAAGCTCGCCGGCGGGCTGGCGGCCGTTCGAGTCGAGGGCGACGTCGTCGTCGCGGGCGGCGGCGCCACGAACGCGGTCTGTCTCCACCGGGCGCGCGACGCCGGGCTCGGCGGCTTCGAGTTCGCGTCGGCGATCCCCGGCACGACGGGCGGCGGCGTGCGAATGAACGCCGGCGCGTACGGCCGGGAGTTTCGGGACGTGGTGGTGGATGCGGTCGTCGTGGACGCCGCGGGGGTGCGGACGTTGTCGGTGGACGAGCTCGACCTCTCGTACCGTCACTCGTCGCTGCAGCCCGGCCAGGTCGTCGCCGAGGTTCGCCTGCGGCTCGAGCCCTCTTCGACCGCAGAGGTGAAGGCGCTCACCGCCGAGCTGCTCGCGCAACGCAAGTCCACGCAGCCGACGAACAAGCGCACGTTCGGCAGCGTCTTCAAGAACCCGGAGGGATCGCCGGGCGCGGGGCGGATGATCGAAGACTGCGGGCTGAAGGGGCACGCGATCGGGGGCGCCGTCGTCTCGCCGCGTCACGCGAACTTCATCGAGAACGCCGGCGCCGCCAGCTCCGCCGACTGCCTCGCGCTGATGGCGGAGGCCCGGCGGCGCGTGTTCGAGCGGTACGGCCACCGTCTCGAGCACGAGGTCCGCTTCCTCGGGCCGCTCGTGCTGCCTGAGCTGTAGGGAAGCAGCCGGCTGCGGCGAAGTCAGCTTCGTGCCAGCCCCGACGAGGCCGACCGCCGAGGCAGCGGATCTCAAGACGCGGACCGTCGAGCCGCCCGCGCTCCTTCGCTACCTCCCATCGGGGCGGTCGCTGCTCGCCGGCCTCGCGATCGGGCTGATCGCGCTGGCGGCGTACGTCGGGGCCCGGGAGACCTCCGTCTTCGCGGTGCACACGCTCGACGTCCGTGGCGGCACGGCGAAGACGCGCGCTCACGTGCGCACAGCGCTCGCCGGCGACGTCGGGGTCAGCCTGCTGAAGATCGACCGCGCCCAGGTCGCCGGGAAGCTGGCGGACGTGCCGGACGTGCTCAGCTTCGAGTACGACCGGGTGTTCCCGAACACGCTCCGCGTCGTGGTGCGCCGCGAGCACCCGGTGCTGGTGCTGCGGCAGAGCAACCACGCCTTCCTCGTCTCCGCGACCGGCCGCGTGTTGAAGTCGCTCCCGCACCCGCTGCTCTCACACCTCCCGCGCCTCTGGCTGACCGCCGCCGTCCCGGTCGCGGTCGGCGACGATCTGCCAGCGACCGACGCGGCCGCCGCGCACGCGCTCGCCGCCGCGAACCGCGCGCATCTGCCCGGGGGCGTCCGCACGATCACGTTCGAGCGCGGGTCGTTCGCGCTCGAGCTCGGCGCCGGCCTCGAGCTCCGGCTGGGGCCGCCGAAGGACGTGCTCCTGAAGCTCGCGATCGCGAATCGGATCCTGCGCGAGACCGGCGCTGCGGTCGACCCGGGGTACCTCGACGTGAGCGTCCCGGAGCGGCCGGTCCTGTCGACAAACGCTCAAGTCGCAGGTTGAGCTTGAGGTTGAGCCACGTCGAGCTTTCGGCAACTGCCGTTGACACGGCAGGAAACCGCCCCTACCCTCCCGAAGGAAGGAGTCGCTCGACAGCCCTACCCTGCACTCGAGCTTGAGGTCGAGCACAATCGAGATGAGAGAACGCTCCGGCAACTACCTCGCAGTGATCAAGGTCGTCGGCGTCGGCGGCGGCGGCACGAACGCCGTCAACCGCATGGTCGACGCCGGACTGACGGGCGTCGAGTTCGTCGCGGTCAACACCGACGCGCAGGCGCTCCTGATGTGCGACGCCGACGTGAAGATCCACATCGGCGCGAAGGCGACGCGCGGCCTCGGAGCCGGCGCGGACCCGGCCGTCGGACACGATGCCGCGACCGAGTCGCGCGACGAGCTGAAGGAGGCGCTGAAGGGCGCCGACATGATCTTCGTCACCGCCGGCGAAGGCGGCGGGACCGGCACCGGCGGCGCGCCGGTGATCGCCGATCTGGGCCGCGAGCTGGAGGCGTTGACCGTCGGCGTCGTCACGCGGCCGTTCAACTTCGAGGGCCGCCGGCGCATGCAACAGGCCGAGCAGGGAATCGCCGAGCTCGCCGACAAGGTCGACACGCTGATCGTGATCGAGAACGACCGGCTGCTGCAGGTGGTCGAGAAGAAGACGCCGCTCTCCGACGCGTTCAAGCTCGCCGACGACGTCCTGCGCCAGGGCGTCCAGGGGATCACCGACCTGATCACCGTGCCGGGGATCGTCAACCTCGACTTCGCCGACGTGCGCACGATCATGCGCGACGCAGGCTCCGCGCTCATGGGGATCGGCATCGGGCAGGGCGAGAACCGCGCCGCCGAAGCTGCACGGACGGCGGTGTCGTCGCCGCTGCTCGAGTCGTCGATCGAAGGGGCGACCGGGATCCTGCTCAACATCACCGGCCCGCCCGACCTCGGGCTGTTCGAGGTGAACGAGGCGGCCGAGGTCGTCACCGGCGCCGCCGACCAGAACGCGAACGTGATCTTCGGCGCCGTGATCGACGAGCAGGCGGGACCCGAGGTGCGCGTCACGGTGATCGCGACCGGGTTCGGCGCGCAGCGCCGGCGCAAGGCACGCTCGCAGGTGGCCGACTCCGGCTCGCCGCTCGGCGGCCGCACACCCGAGTTCGATCCGGGCGACACGCTCGACGTGCCGTCCTTCCTGCGCGAGAGCTGACCCGGCCGGCATCGGACCGCGCCGCGGCCCGACAGTGTCGATCATTAGCATCGCGCCGGGGATGCAGACGCTCCGCCGGACGCCTCTGTACGAGAAGCACGTCGCGCTGGGAGCGCGCCTCGTCCCCTTCGCCGGCTGGGAGATGCCGGTGCAGTACGCAGGCGTGATCCCCGAGCACATGGCGGTGCGCACCGATGCCGGCGTGTTCGACGTCTCGCACATGGGCGAGATCGAGGTCGAGGGCCCGACCGCGCACGACCTGCTGCAGTCGACGCTCTCCAACGACATCGACCGGCTCGCGCCGGGCGAGGCTCAGTACACCCTGCTGACGAACGAGACGGGCGGGATCATCGACGATCTGATCGTCTATCGCATCGACGGGCACCGGTACCTGCTCGTGGTCAACGCGTCGAATCGCGAGCCGGCGTTCCGGTGGCTCGCTGAACGGGAGCTGCGCGGCTCGGACGTGCGCGACGTCTCCGACGAGTATGCCCTGCTCGCCGTGCAAGGGCCGCGTGCGCTCGAGCGCATCGGGATCGAGCGGGGCAAAGCGTTCACGTGGGAGATGGGCGAGGTCGGCGGCGTCGAGGTGATGGTCAACCGGACGGGCTACACCGGCGAGGAGGGCGTCGAGCTCGCGTGCATGGCCGACGACGCCGGGGAGCTGTGGGACGCGGTGATCGCCGCCGGCGTGACGCCGTGCGGGCTCGGCGCGCGCGACACGCTGCGCCTCGAGGCCTGCTACCCGCTGCACGGCAACGACATCGGGCCGCAGTGGGACGCGATCTCGTCCGGGCTCGGGTGGGCGTGCGCGCTCGACACCGAGTTCAGCGGCGCCGAGACACTCCGCGAGGTGAAGGCGGCCGGCCCGGCGCAGCGCCTGGTGCCGCTCCGGATGACCGACCGTGCGATCCCGCGGCAAGGGATGCCGATCGAAGGCGGCGGCGAGGTGACGTCGGGCTCGCACTCGCCCGTGCTCGACGTCGGCATCGGGCTCGCCTACGTGCCGGCCGTGCGCGCGAAGGTCGGCACCGAGCTCACGGTCGACGTGCGGGGGAAGCCGCGCCGCGCGGAGGTCGTGAAGAAGCCCTTCTACAAGCGAGAGGAGACGTCCTAGCGATGGCCGAGTCGTATCCCGAGGACCTTTCGTACCACCCCGAGCACGACTGGGCCCGGATCGAGGGCGACGAGGCCGTGCTGGGCGTCACCTGGTACGCGCAGGACTCGCTGGGCGAGCTCGTCCACTACGAGCCGCCCGACGAGGGGGCGACCGTCGGCAAGGACGAGAGCTACGGCGAGGTCGAGTCGGTGAAGGCGGTCTCCGACCTCGTCTCCCCGTTGTCGGGTGAGGTGCTCGAGGTGAACGGGCGGGTCGTCGACGCCCCCGAGACGGTGAACGAGGACCCATACGGCGAGGGCTGGCTCATCCGCATCCGCATGACCAACCCGTCCGAGCTCGAGCAGCTGCTCGACGCCGCCGCGTATCGCAAGCTCATCGAGGACGCGTGAGCGTAGGCTCGCCGGAGCTCACCGGAGAGCGGAGCTGCCGGCTCGGCCGGCGGCGGAGCGGGGAATGAGCTACCTCTCGCTGACCGACGCCGACCGCGACGCGATGCTCGCGGCGATCGGCGTCGAGAGCATCGAGGAGCTCTTCCGCGACGTCCCCGAAGGCGTGCGGCTGCGGGGCGAGCTCGAGCTCGCCCCGGCGCTCTCGGAAGCGGAGCTGCAGCGGCATCTGAGCGAGCTCGCGTCGCGCAACGTCGTCGACGACGTGTGCTTCCTCGGCGCGGGCATCTACGATCACCACGTCCCTGCCGTCGTCGATGCGATCCTCCAGCGCGGCGAGCTGCTCACCGCGTACACGCCCTACCAGCCGGAGATGAGCCAGGGCGTGCTGCAGGCGATCTTCGAGTACCAGACTGCGATCTGCGAGCTGACCGGCATGGACGTCTCGAACGCCTCCGGCTACGACGGGACAACGGTCGCCGCCGACGCCTGCTTCGTCGCGAAGCACGCGACCGGCCGCTCGCGCGTCGTCGTCACCGAGGCGACGAGCCCGCAGGTGCGGCAGGTGGTGAAGACGTATGCGCCCGGATTCGGGCTGGAGGTCGTCGAGGTGCCGCACGAGGACGGCGCGACCGACCCGAGCCTCGTGCGCGGCGCGGCGGAGGGCGCGGCCGCGGTGATCTTCCAGCACCCGAACTTCTTCGGCTGCCTCGAGCCGGCCGCCGAGCTCGCCGCCGCGGCGAACGAACAGGGTGCGCTGCCGGTCGCGCACGTCGACCTGGTTTCGCTCGGCGTCCTCGAGCCGCCCGGCGCCTACGGCTGCGCGCTCGCGATCGGTGAAGGGCAGTCGGCGGGGAACGCGATGAGCTACGGCGGGCCGCACTACGGCTTCCTCGCCTCGCACACCGACCTGGTCAGGCGGCTGCCGGGGCGGATCGTCGGCGAGACGGTCGACGTCGAGGGCGAGCGCGGCTTCGTGCTCACACTGCAGACGCGCGAGCAGCACATCCGCCGCGAGAAGGCGACGTCGAACATCACCACCAACCAGACGCTGCTCGCGCTGGCCGGCCTCGTGCATCTCAGCCTGCTCGGCCCGCAGGGGCTGCGCGAGCTGGGGGAGGCGTGCCTCGCGCTCGCCGGTTACGCGAAGGCGCGGCTCGTCGATGCAGGTCTCGAGCTCGCGTTTCCCGACCGCCACACCTTCAAGGAGTTCGTCGTGCGCACCGGCCGCGACGCTCGCGAGGCGCTCCAGGCGGCGCGCGCGAACGGCATCTACGCCGGCTACCCGCTGGGCCGCGACTACGCAGGGCTCGACGACTCGCTGCTCGTCGCGGTCACCGAGAAGCGGACGGTGGCGGAGATCGATCGGCTTGCGGAGGCGCTCGCGCCGTGAAGCTGATCTACGAGAAGTCGCAGCCCGGCCGGCGCGGGCTGGCAATCCCGCGGCCCGACCTGCCGGTCCCCGAGCTTCCGCCGGAGCAGCTGCGTTCGACGCCGCCGCGGCTCCCCGAGCTGGCGGAGCCCGAGGTGCTCCGCCACTTCACAGCGCTCTCGACGCGGAACTTCGGGATCGACACCGGCTTCTATCCGCTCGGCTCGTGCACGATGAAGTACAACCCGCGCATCAACGAGCGGCTGGTCGGGTTGCCGGGCTTCGCGGGGCTCCATCCGCTCGTCGAGGACGATGCGGCGCAGGGCGCGCTCGAGCTCGAATGGGAGCTGCAGGAGATCCTGCGCGAGCTCACGGGTCTCGATGCGGTCAGCCTGCAGCCCGCCGCGGGCAGCCAGGGCGAGCTGACCGGATTGATGCTCTTCCGCGCCTACTTCGCGGACCGCGGCGAGGACGAGTCTCGCCGCCGCATCGTCATCCCGGACACGGCGCACGGCACCAACCCGGCGAGCGTGACGATGGCCGGCTACGAGCTGACGCCCGTGAAGACCGACGCGCGCGGGAACATCGACCTCGACGACCTGCGCGGCAAGGTCGACGAGCACACTGCGGGGCTGATGCTGACGAACCCGTCGACGCTCGGCCTGTTCGACGAGCACATCGAGGAGATCGCGCGGACGTTCCACGAGGCAGGCGCGCTCATGTACTACGACGGCGCGAACCTGAACGCGGTGTGCGGCATCTCGCGCCCGGGGGACATGGGCTTCGACGTCGTGCACTTCAACCTGCACAAGACGTTCTCGCAGCCGCACGGCGGGGGCGGCCCCGGCGGCGGGCCGATCGCGGTGCGCTCGTCGCTCGAGCCGTTCCTGCCCGTGCCGGTCGTGGTGCGCGACGGCGAGCGCTTCCGGCTCGACTACGACCGGCCGAAATCGATCGGGCGGGTGCGCGCATTCACCGGGCCGTTCGGCGTGTTCGTCCGCGCCTACGCGTTCATGCGCTCGTACGGCGCCGGGCTGAAGGAGATGAGCGAGGTGGCGGTGCTGAACGCGAACTACCTGCTCGCGCGCCTGAAGGACGCGTACGACCTGCCGTTCGACCGGCTGTGCATGCACGAGTTCGTGCTCAGCGCGCGGACGCTCAAACGCGAGCACGGCATCGCCGCGCTCGACGTCGCGAAGCGGTTGATGGACTACGGCTTCCATCCGCCGACGGTCTACTTCCCGCTGGTCGTCCCCGAGGCGCTGATGATCGAGCCGACGGAGACGGAGGCGAAGGAGACGCTCGACGCGTTCGTCGACGCGATGCTCGCGATCGTGCGCGAGGCGGCGGAGAGCCCGGAGCTGCTGCGCGAGGCTCCGCACGACCGGCCGGTGCGTCGGCTCGACGAGGTCCGCGCCGCCAAGCAGCCGATCCTCCGCTACGGGTTCGGCGTAACGGAAGAGGACGCTCGCGAGTCGGTGGAGCAGACACAGGACGAGCAGAGGGAGATCGCGTGACGCACAAGATCGAGAAGAGCAATGCGGACTGGAAGGCCGAACTGAGCCCCGAGGCCTACCGCGTGCTGCGCGAGAAGGGCACCGAGCGGCCCTTCAGCGGCGAGTACGACCACGTCTTCGAGCCGGGCGACTACCACTGCGCCGGCTGCGGCGCCGAGCTGTTCCGGTCGGAGGAGAAGTACGACTCCGGCTGCGGCTGGCCGGCCTTCTCGGCACCGGCCTCGGCGGCCGCGGTCGACGAGGAGATCGACGCGAGCCACGGGATGGTGCGCACCGAGGTGCTGTGCGCGTCGTGCGGCGGCCACCTCGGCCACGTGTTCGAGGACGGCCCGCAGCCGACCGGGCTCCGGTACTGCATCAACTCGGCCGCGCTGAACCTCGAGGAGAAATAGCCGAACTGCAGGGCTAAAGGCCGAGCGCGGCTCCGCCGATGATCTCGACCTGTATGTCGACGGTCGATTACCGCCTGCTCGAGCGCTGGGAAGCGGCCCAGCGCTGGCGCCGCCGTGCGCGCGAGCAGGACGCCGAGGACGACGGCGTCGAGGAGCTGCTCGCCCGCGCGCTGCGGCACCTCGACCGGCGCCGCGCCGAAGCGCGCGCCGGCCTCCGCCGGCTCGAGCTCGACGACCGCTAGAGCTAGGCGGCAGCCAGCTGCCCGCAGGCGGCGGCGATGTCACGGCCTCGGGTCAACCGCACGGTCGCCGGCAGCCGCGCGCGGTCGAGCGTCGCCTTGAAGGCGGCGATGCGGTCCCGCGGCGAGCCGTCGTACATCCCCGTCGGGTTGTACGGGATCAGGTTCACCTTGAAGACGGCGCGGTCGAGCACCGCCGCGAGCGCGGCTGCGTGCTCGGGAGAGTCGTTGACGCCGTCGAGCATCACGTACTCGACGAACACCTTGCGCCGCCGCAGCGCGTGGTAGCGGCGGCACTCGGCCAGCACGTCCTCGAGCGGATAGCGATCGTTCACGGGCATCAGCTCGCTGCGCAGCGCGTCGAGCGGCGCGTGCAGGCTCAATGCGAGGCGGATCGGCTCGGCGCCCTCGTCGACGAACCGCGTGAGGCCGGGGAGCCAGCCGACCGTCGAGATCGTCGTCCGCCGGTGCGTGACGCCGACGTCGGGAAGCCGACGAGCGGCTGCGAGCACCGCGTCGAGGTTGAGCATCGGCTCGCCCATGCCCATGAAGACGACATGGTCGATCGGCTCCGAACGCCGGAAGTGCAGCGCCTGGTCGACGATCTCCCAGGCGTCGAGGTTGCGCCGGAAGCGCATTTGCCCGGTGGCGCAGAACGTGCACGTCAGCGGGCACCCCGACTGGGAGGAGACGCACACCGAG
>DATBIC010000188.1:0-12533 GCA_036557145.1 Gaiellaceae bacterium | reverse complement strand
AGCTCGACTGCGGCCTCGGGCAACGTCGTGCTGTCCGGCTGGGGGGCCACCCCCGACGAGCTGAAGCTGCTCAAGCAGGTGCTGCGCGGCTTCGCGAAGACGTATCCCAACATCCACGTCGACTACCAGCCGATCACGGGTGACTACGTCGCGGCGATGCTGGCGAAGTTCGCCGCGCGCAAGCCGGCCGACGTGTTCTACATCGACTCGAACGTGTTTCTCGACTGGGTGACGCAGGGGCTCCTCGAGCCGCTGAACAGCTATGCCCAGCAGAGCAAGTTCTCGTCGAAGCCGTTCTACCCGTCGCTTCTCAGCGGGTTCACCTACAAGGGCAAGATCTACGGCTACCCGAAGGACTGGTCGCCGCTGGCGATGGAGGTCAACACCGACCTCGCCGCCAAGGCGGGCGTGAAGCCGGCCGCGATCAAGACCTGGGCCGACCTGGCGGCCGCTGCCAGGAAGCTGCGCGGCGTGATGCCGTCCGGGTCGAAGCCGATCTGCCTGTCGCCGAGCTGGGACCGCGCGCTCGCGTTCGTGTACCAGAACGGCGGAACGTTCCTGAACCCTGCGAAGACGAAGTCGACCGTCAACTCGCCGCAGGCCACGGCTGCCCTGAACTACTACGTCGGGCTGATCAAGCAGGGCCTCGCGGACATCCCCGCCAAGCTCAGCGTCGGCTGGTGCGGCGAGGCGCTCGGCAAGCAGAAGGCCGCGATCATCTTCGAGGGCAACTGGCTGCTGCCGTTCATGAAGTCGACCTATCCGGGGATCCAGTACGGCATCTTCCCGATGATCAAGAACAAGGCCGGCGGCAACCTCGCCTTCACCGTTTCGTACTCGATGGCGACGTCGTCGAAGAACAAGCCCGCGGCGTGGACGCTTCTGAGCTGGCTCACCGGCCAGCAGGGGCAGAAACTGTGGGTCTCGAAGGGGCTCGCGCTTCCGTCGCGGTCGGACGTGAAGGCGATCGGCGGCCGGAAGGCGTTCCTCAGCGCCGCGCCCTACGCCCGTGGTTGGGGCTTCGACAACTTCTCGAACGTCTACACCGTGATGAACAACGATCTCGGTGCCGTGATCACGAGCGGCAAGTCGGTGCAGTCGATGCTGTCCGACGTCAGCGCCGCCCTCAAGCAGTAGGGGGCTGGTCAGGGGAAAGCGGGATCGGCCCGGCGCGCATCACGCGCCGGGCCGATGCCCGACACTTCACGCATGGCGACTGTCGGCAACACGATCAGGCTCCCCGGACGCGGCTCGCTGAATCGCGCGCGGCTGCGCGAGAGCGTGTGGGGCTACGGGTTCGTGATCCTGCCGATCGCCGTCTTCGGGCTGTTCTTCATCTACCCGTTCGGCTACGCGATCTACATCAGCTTCTTCAACTGGGGGATCCTCGGGAAGCAGTCGAGCGCAGGCTGGCACAACTACCACCAGGTCCTCACCGATCCGGTCTTCCACACCGCGCTCAAGAACATCGCCGAGTACACGATCGGCGTGGTGCCACTCGAGATGGCGCTCGGCCTCTCGATGGCACTGATCGTGAACCAGAAGATCCGCGGCCAGCCCTTCTTCCGGTCGGCGTTCTACTTCCCGGCGCTCGCCTCGTCGGTCGCGATCACGACCATCTTCCTCTACCTCTTCAGCGCCGACGGGCTGTTCAACCAGATCATCGGCAGCAACACGCCCTGGTTCACCAACGCGAGCACCGCGATCTGGGCGCTCGTCGGGCTGAACGCCTGGACCACGGCGGGCACGGTCATGCTCTTCTACCTCGCCGCGCTGCAGTCGATCTCGAACGAGGTCTACGAGGCGGCCGCGCTCGACAATACGGGCACGTGGCGGACGTTCTGGAAGATCACCTTCCCGCTCCTCCGGCCCGCGCACTTCTTCGTGCTCGTCGTGTTCGGCGTCGGAGCATTGAAGCTGTTCGACCAGGCGTTCATCGTGTCGGGCGGCACGGGCGGGCCGAACTACTCGACGTACACGCCGGTGCTCTACATCTACCGCGAGGCGTTCCACAGCTTCGAGTTCGGCCTCGCGGCCGCCGCGGGCGTCGTCTACTTCGCCATCATCTTCGCGCTGACGGTCGTGCAGTGGGCGACCGTAGGACGGCGGGGAACGACGTGACGTCGCAGGCCGTCACCGCGAGCGCGCAGCCGTTCGTCCCCGGGCGGCCGCGCTCGGAGCTGATCCGGCGCGTGATCGTGTACACGCTGCTCGTCCTCGTCTCGCTGCTCTTCTTCGTGCCGTTCGTCTGGACGCTCGCGACGTCCTTCAAGACGATCCCCGACAGCGTCAACGTGACGCTGATCCCTCATCCCTGGACGACCGCGGCCTGGAAGGAGGTGTGGACGCAGTACGACTTCAAGACCTTCATGCTGAACAGCTTCTTCCTCGCGATCGTCGTCACGGTCGCGAACCTGTTCCTCGCCGGGCTGGGCGGCTATGCATTCGCGCGGCTCCACTTCCCCGGGCGTGACCTGCTGTTCCTGCTCGTGCTGGGGACGCTCATGGTCCCCGACCAGCTCCGCCTGATCCCCGTGTTCGTGATGCTCACGAACTGGCACCTGATCGGGAACTTCTCGGGCTACATCCTGATCAACCTGGTCACGGCGACGAACCTCTTCTTCATGCGGCAGTACTTCCTGACGATCCCGAAGGACTTCGAGGAGGCAGCGAAGCTCGACGGCGCCGGCTACTTCAAGACGTTCTGGCGCGTGATGCTGCCACTCGCGCTGCCCGCGATCGCGGCGCTTGCCATCCTGCAGTTCCAGGGGACGTGGAACGACTTCTTCTGGCCGTTGATCCTCTTCGGCCAGGGGAGCGCGGGCCACTACACGGTCCAGCTCGGGCTCGCCGAACTGCAATTCACGTACACAACGCTGTGGCCGCAGATCTGCGCCGGCAGCGTGATCGCGATCCTGCCGATCTTCGTCGTCTTCCTCTGCTTCCAGCGCTACTTCGTCTCCGGCGTCGTCTCGTCGGGGGTGAAGGGATGAAGCCGGGAGTGGCTCTGCGGCTCGCGTTCCGCGACCTCTACCTCAACTCGTGGCGGCTCGTGCCCGTGAACGCCGCGCTCGGCGTCGTGCTCGTCGTCGCCGCGTTCGCGGCGCTCGCCGTCCATGCCGCAGTCGTCCTCGTCGTCCTCGCGGGGCCGATGGCCGCCGCGCTCGTCCACTCGAGCGTCGTGCTCGTGCGCTCCGGCGACGTCGCGCTCGCGGACGCGCTCGCAGGGCTCCGGCTGCACTGGCGTCGCGGGCTCGGCCTCGGCGCCGCGGGTGCGGCACTGCTGCTCGCCGGGATCGTGGCCGTCCGCTTCTACGGCGGCACGGCGCTCGGCTGGCCGTTCGCCTTCCTGACGATCTACGTGCTCGTCCTGCTCGGCATCTACCAGCTCGTCCTCTGGACGCTGGCGATCGCCGACCCCGACCGCCCACTCGAAGCGGCCGCACGCGGCGCCGCCTGTCTCTGCGTCGAACGGCTGTGGGCGACGCTCGTCCTCGGGCTCGCACTCACGCTCGTCAACGTCGTCGGCGTCGCGGCAGCGCTGATGCCGTTCCTCACGGTGACGCTCGCGTACTCGTTCCTCGCGACCGCGCACTACGCACTCGCCGGCTCCACCACGAAGGAAGCGTCCTGATGGCGACCATCTCGTTCGAGCACGTCACCAAGCGGTTCGACGACACGACGACGGCCGTGGACGACCTCTCGATCGACGTCCCCGACGGCGAGTTCCTCGTCCTGGTCGGGCCGTCGGGCTGCGGGAAGACGACCGCACTGCGCATGCTCGCCGGCCTCGAGCAGATCACGAGCGGGCGCATCCTGATCGGGGACCGGGTCGTCAACAACATCGCGCCCGGCTCGCGGAACGTCGCGATGGTCTTCCAGTCCTACGCGCTCTACCCGCACATGACGGTGCACGACAACCTCGCCTTCAGCCTGAAGAACTTCGGCGTCCCGAAGGCGGAGATCCGCCGTCGCGTGCAGGAGGCGGCCGGCATCCTCGAGCTCGCCCCGCTGCTCAAGCGCAAGCCGAAGCAGCTGTCCGGCGGCCAGCGGCAGCGCGTCGCGCTGGGCCGCGCGATCGTGCGCGAGCCGTTCGCGTTCCTGATGGACGAGCCGCTCTCGAACCTCGACGCCGCCCTGCGCGTGCAGACGCGGAGCGAAATCCTGAAGCTGCAGAAGCGCCTCCGCACGACGACGATCTACGTCACCCACGACCAGGTCGAGGCGATGACGATGGGCGACCGGATCGCGGTGATGAACGCGGGTGTGCTGCAGCAGATCGGCTCGCCCGAGGAGCTGTACACGCAGCCGGCGAACACGTTCGTCGCACGGTTCATCGGCTCGCCCGCGATGAACGTCCTGCCCTCGGCCGCGATCGGCGTCGGCGGCAACGGCCGGCTGGCGGGCTTCCGCCCGGAGCACGTGCGCCTGGGCGCGGGGCAGAACGGCAGCGTGAGCTACGAGGCGACCGTCGACGTCGTCGAGTACCTCGGCGATGAGCAGCTCGCGCACCTCTCGCTCGACGGCCGCGAGGTCGTCGCCAAGCTCCCGGTCGAGCCCAGGCTCGCGATGGGGAGCGTCGAGACGTTCTCCGTCCCGCTGCAGAAGGTGCTGCTCTTCGACGAGGAGACCCTCCGGGCGGTCGGGCCGGCCGCGTAGTGGCACTGACGGTCCTCGACGGTTCGACGTTCTGCGTCTGCGACGAGCGCGGGGACGTCGACGGCGTCGCCGCCGCGTCCGGGTTCTTCGCGTCCGACACCCGCTTCCTCTCGCGCTCGGTGCTGACCCTCGGCGGCGCGCGGCCCGAGGCGCTCTCACATGCGCAATCCGCTCCTCATCTCGCGGCGTTCGTCCTTCGCAACGCAACAGTGGACGGCCTGCGGCCGAACGAGCTGTCGGTCGAGCGGGAGCGCTTCGTCGGGGACTGCATGGAGGAGCGCATCACCGTCGAGAACCACGGCCGCCGCCGGGTCGAGGTCGAGCTGGGCCTCGAGCTCGAGGCCGACTTCGCCGACATCTTCGTCGTCAAGAGCCTCGAGCCCGGCTTCGACGAGCCGACGGCGGCGATGCTCCCGGCGCCGTGCCGGCCGGAGCGGGACGAGGACGGCGCGTCGCTCGTCTTCGCCGACGGGTCCTTCGCCGCGCGGACGGTCGTCCACCTCTCCGAGCCGTTCGACGTCGCAGAAGGCGGCGTGCGCTTCCCGCTCGCGCTCGCTCCCGGCGAGCGCTGGCGGCTCGTCGTCGGCGTCCAGCCGGAGCTCGACGGCGCGTCGCGCCTGCGCGCCTCCTCCTTCGCGCGAGAGCTCGACGACGAACGGCGTCGCGCCGACGAGTCGCTCGCCGCGTGGCGTACGTCGGCGCCGAGGCTGCGCGCGCGGTTCGACGATCTCGTCCACACGTGGAATCGCTCGGTCGCCGATCTCGCCGCGCTTCGAATGCGAGTAGACGACGCCGACTTCGGCAGGCTGCTCGCTGCCGGCACGCCGTGGTTCATGACGCTCTTCGGCCGCGACACGCTGATCTCGTCGCTCCAGACGCTCGTCTTCGGGCCGGAGCTCGCCGCGAGCACGCTGCGTGCGCTCGCGGCGACCCAGGCGCTCGAGGACGACGCGCAGCGAGACGCGGAACCGGGCAAGATCATCCACGAGATGCGGCGCGGAAAGGCCGCGCTCGCATGGATCGACCGCTACTACGGGACGGTCGACGCGACGCCGCTGTTTCTCATCCTGCTCTCGGAGCTCTGGCGGTGGACGGACGACCCGACGCTCGGCCTCGAGCTCGAGCAAGCGGCCCGGCGCGCGCTCGACTGGATCGACGGGCCGGCCGACCGCGACGGCGACGGCTTCGTCGAGTACGCGCGCCGCGCGCCCAACGGGATCAGGAACCAGACTTGGAAGGACTCGGAGATCTCGATGGCCTTTCACGACGGCACGCTCGCAGAGGCGCCGATCGCGCCCGTCGAGGTCCAGGGCTACGTCTACGACGCGAAGCTGCGGATGGCCGAGCTCGCGCGGGAGCTCTGGCGCGACCCGGCGCTCGCCGACCGGTTGGAGCGGGACGCGCACGAGCTGCAGCGGCGGTTCGACGACACGTTCTGGGTCGCCGACCGCGGCATCTACGCGCTCGGCCTCGACGGCGAGAAGCGGCCGATCGACTCATTGACGTCCAACGTCGGCCACCTACTGTGGAGCGGGATCGTCCCGGCCGAACGCCGGGACGTCGTGGCGGACGCGCTCATGGGCGAGCGCCTCTGGTCGGGCTTCGGCGTGCGCACGATGGCCCTAGGCGAGGGGTCGTACAACCCGCTCGTCTACCACAACGGCACCGTCTGGCCCCACGACAACTCGCTGATCGCGGCGGGTCTCGCGCGCGCGGGACGGCGGCACGACGCCGAACGCATCCTGCACGCCATGCTCGAGGTCGCCGCCTCGTTCGACTACCGGCTGCCCGAGGTCTTCGCGGGCTTCCCGCGGCACCGCACGCGCTTCCCGGTCGTGTACCCGACCGCATCGTCGCCGCAGGCGTGGGCCGCGGGCGCACCGGTGCTCCTCCTGCAGGTGGCGCTCGGCCTCGAGCCCGACCGGGCCGACGGTGCGCTCCGCTCAGCGGCAAAGGACCTCCCCGACTGGGCCGACGGGCTGGTGCTCGACGGCGTGTCTGCGTTCGGCCGGCGCTGGACCGCGCGCGTCGAGAGCGGCGCCGTGACGCTCGAGCCGGCCGACTGACGATCACTAGGATCCGGGCATGGATCCGCAGGAGAGAGCCCTCGAGCTCGTCGACACGTACGACGGTGAGCTAAAGCGCCTCCTGCCGCCCGGCGCCCGCATCTTCGACGCGCACCTGCACCTCGGCCACGACATCGACGGCATGGTCGGCGACTACGACCGGCTCGAGCAGCTGATGGCGCGCTACGGCGTCGAGCGGGCGTTCATGTTCTGCCTCGACGAGCCCGACCGGCACCCCGGCTTCCGCGCCGCCAACGACCGCACGCTCGCCTTCGCCGAGCGCTCGAACGGCAGGCTGATCCCATTCGTCCGCCTCGACCTGAACGAGTCGCCGATCGAGGAGGCGACCCGCTGCCTCGATCTCGGCGCGCGCGGGATCAAGCTGCACCCGCGCGCACAGAAGTTCACGGCGACGGACGAGCGCCTCGGGCCTGTCTTCCGTATCGCCTCGGAGCGCGGCGTCCCGATCCTGATCCATGCGGGACGCGGACTGCCGCCGATCGCCGACGGGCTGCACGCGTTGATGGAGGCGAATCCGGGCGCGACGCTGATCCTCGCGCACGGCGGCATCGCCGATCTCGCCCAGCTGGCGGCCCACTTCGCCGGCCACCCGCGCACGTTCTTCGACACGTCGGTGTGGAGCCCCGTCGACCTGCTCGACTTCTACCGGCGGGTCTCGCCCGAGCAGGTGCTCTGGGCGAGCGACTTCCCGTACGGACAGCAGCCCGGCTCGCTGCTGATCGCGCTCCGGACCGCGCGACTCGCCGGCTACGACGACGACCGGCTGCGCGCGATGCTCGGCGGCACCGCAGCCGCCCTCGCCGACGGCGAGGAGCTTCCGGCGCCGACGCAGCCGATCGGACGCAGCGAGCTCCACCAGCCGCTGCAGCTCGCCCGCATCCACCAGTATCTGTCGATGGCGACGCCGCTGCTCTGGTCCCGCCAGCCCGACACGGTCGGCGTGCTCGGCCTCGCGATCAACGCGTGCGGCGAGCGAGACGGCTATCCCGAGACGGTCGAGCACATCCGCGACCTGCTCGTCGCCGCACGCGAGCTCTGGACCGTCGTGCAGGAGCTCGACGGCGAGCAGGAGCGGCGCGACGCGACGCGGCTCACCTTCCGGCTCGTCCATCTCGCCGACATCGAGGCGGTGACCGCGAGTGCCTGACCTCGACGTCAACGGCCACCGCTACACGGTCGACGCGCCGGTCGGGACGACGCTCGCGGAGTCGCTCCGCGACGAGCTCACGCTGACGGGAACGAAGATCGCCTGCGGCGAGGGCCAGTGCGGCGCGTGCACCGTGCTGGTCGACGGCACGCCCGTGCTCTCGTGCATCACGCTCGTGCACTCGGTCGACGGCGCGAGCGTGACGACGATCGAAGGGCTGCGCGACCACGCGATGATCGACGCGTTCGTGCGCGCCGACGCGCTCCAGTGCGGCTTCTGCACGCCGGGGCAGATCGTGAGCGCGGTCGCGCTCGTCGAACGGAACCCGAGCCCGTCGAGCGAGGAGATCCGCCACGCGATGGCGGGGAACCTCTGCCGGTGCGGCGCATACCCGAAGATCGAGGAGGCGATTCGCTCGTGGCGCGACTGATTCGGACCGAGAAAGAGGTCGAGGGCCGGTACGAAGAGGTCTGGATCGTCGTCGAGGAGGACGCGCTCGAGCAGTGGCCCGAGGGGCCGCTGCGCGTGGTCGGCCGGCCGGCGACGCGTGCCGACGGGCCGCTGCGCGCCCGCGGCGAGGCGACCTACACGGCCGACCTGCGCCTGAACGGGATGCTGCACACCGCCGTCCTTCGCTCGCCGCACGCGCACGCGCGGGTCGAGCGCATCGACCTCGCGCCCGCGCTTGCGCTGCCGGGCGTGCACGCGGCGATCGGGCCGGACGATCTCGACGTGCTCGTCACGGAGTGCGGGTTCGAGGGCGCGCCCGTCGCAGCGGTGTGCGCGGACACCCTCGCGCAGGCCCAGGCCGCGGTCGCCGCGATCGACGTCGAGCTCACCGTGCTCGAGCCGCTGCTCGACCCCGACGAGGCGGTCGCCCGCGGCGCCCTGCTCGGCGAGCCGCGCGTTCGCACGCGCGGCGACGCCGAGCGCGGGCTCGCCGAGGCCGACGTGGTCGTCAGCGGCGAGTTCCGCACCTCGCCCGTCTTGCACAACTCGATGGAGACGCACCAGGCCGTCGTGCAGTGGGTCGGCGACTCGGTCGACGTCTACATCTCGACGCAGTTCATCTGGGGCGTTCGCGAGGAGGTGGCCGAGAAGCTCGGCCTGCCGCAGGACAAGGTGCGCGTCGTCTGCGACTACATGGGCGGCGGCTTCGGCTCGAAGAACAGCCCGGACGACCACACGTTCATCGCGGCGGAGCTCGCGAAGCGCACCGGGCGGCCGGTGAAGTGCGCGCTGACGCGGCGCGAGGAGCACCTCGCCGCCGGCAACCGCAACGCCACCATCCAGCGGCTGACGGTCGGCGCGAAGGAGGACGGGACGCTGACGGCGCTCGTCGGCGAGTACGTCAACGCGGTCGGCTGGGGCGGCTGGTCGTCGCCGGTCGAAGGGCCGATGCACCTCCTCTACACCTGTCCCAACGTCCGCTCGACCACGCACGCGGCGAAGCTGAACGCACCGCCGATGAAGGCATTCCGCGCGCCCGGCTTCGTCGAAGGCACGTTCGGGCTCGAGGCGCTGCTGGACGAGCTCGCGTCGAAGCTCGGCGTCGACCCGCTCGAGCTGCGACGCCGCAACCACACCGAGCAGGACCCGAGCGACGACCGGCCGTTCAGCGGCAAGAACCTGCTCGAGTGCTACCGGCGCGCCGAGCCGCACTGGGAGCGCCGCCACGAGGTGCGCGCGCGCTCGACCGACGTCGTCAAGCGCGGAGTCGGGATGGCCTCGCAGATCTGGTACGGCGGCGGCGGCCCGCCGTCGTACGCGTGGGTGCGCGTCGGCTCGGACGGTCGCGCGACTGTCGTCACCGCGATGCAGGACATCGGCACCGGCACGAAGACCGCAATGGCGCAGATCGCGGCAGAGGAGCTCGGCGTCCCGCTCGAGCACGTCACCGTCTCCGCCGGCGACTCGTCGCGCGGGCCGTATGCGTCGATCTCGGCGGGGTCGTCGACGACGCCGTCGATGGGGCCGGCGGTTCGCGCAGCGGCTGCCGACGCGCGCAGGCAGATCGAGGAGATCGCCGAGCAGCGCGGCGACCCCGACATGCCGCTCGCCGACGTCGTGGCGCTGCTCGAGGACGGGCAGATCCTCGGCAAGGGCGCGCGCGGCCCGAATCCCGCGGGGATGCAGGTGCTGACGTTCGGCGTCCAGGTGGCCGAGGTGGCCGTCGACGTCGAGACCGGCGAGATCTGGGTCGACCGCGTCGCCGCCGTGCACGACGTTGGCCGCGTCATCAACCCGCTCGGCGCCGCGAGCCAGATCGAGGGCGGGATCATCCAGGGGGTCGGCCACACGCTCTCGGAGGAGCGGCTCCACGATCCGCGCAGCGGGCAGATCCTGACGACGAGCTTCGAGTCGTACCGGCTACCGACGATCGCCGACGTCCCCGAGATCGTCAGCGAGCTCGTCGACGTGCCGGACCGGCACCTGACGAACCTCGGCTCGAAGGGGCTCGGCGAGCCGCCGATCGTCCCCACCGCGGCCGCGATCGCGAACGCGATCCGCGACGCGACCGGCGCCGACGTTCGGCGCCTGCCGATCAGCAGGGAGGAGATGCTCCGCGCCCTCCGCGAGGCGGAGCAGCGGCAGCGCGAGGGCGAGCGGCGTGAAGCTCCGGCAGGCGTCTAGCGTCGCCGAGGCGGCACCCGCAAGTAACAGTCTGTTACTTGCGGGGGGCACCGAGGTCGTGCCGCTGCTTCGCGCCGGGATCCTCGAGGCCGACGAGCTGATCGACGTCCGGGCGGCGGTGCCGCGCGGGATCGACGGCCGGACGATCGGCGCCGGGACGACACTCGCCGAGCTGGAGGCGTCGGCCGAGGTCCCGGACGCCCTCCGCGAGGCGTGTCGGCTCGCGGCCAGCCCGCAGCTCAGGAACACGGGGACGCTCGCCGGCAACCTGCTCCAGTCGACCCGCTGCTGGTACTGGCGGCTCAAGTGGCCGTGCCGTCTGCACGGCGGCGACGAGTGCTTCGCCCGCGAAGGCGAGCACCGCGAGCATGCCGTGTTCGCGAACGACTTCTGCGCGTCCGCGCACCCGTCGGATGTCGCGGCCGCGCTGCTCGCGCTCGACGCGACGCTCGAGACGTCGCTGCGCACCATGCCGGTCGCCGAGCTCTACCGCGTCCCGACGGAGGAGGACCGGCGGACGACCGCGCTCGAGCCAGGCGAGCTGCTGCTCTCGGTCGAGCTGCCGGAGGTCGAGCGGTCGGTCTACCTGAAGGCGATGGAGCGCAAGCGCTGGGCGTTCCCGCTCGTCGGCGTCGCCGCCTCGCGGAGCGGCGCGACGACGCGAATCGCGCTGGCCGGCGTCGCGCCGGTGCCGTGGCTGCTCGATGAGGGCGGGCTCGAGGCGGCGACGCCGCTGCCGAAGAATGCCTACAAGCTCGAGATCGCGACGGCGCTCGTGAAGCGCGCCCGCGCGCAGCTCGATGCGTCGTAGCACCCTGCCCGTGCTCGCCGCCGTCGCGCTCGCCGCGACCGCGTGCGGCGGCTCGAAGCAGGCTGCGACGACGACGACCGTCGACGCGCACGGATGCGCTGCGGTGGCACAGCCGCCGCCGACGCAACGCAGCGAAGCGAAGCCGACGGCGAAGCTCGACCCGGCGAAGCGCTACGACGTCACCTTCAAGACGAACTGCGGCACGTTCACCGTTCGCCTCGACCAGAAGGTCTCGCCGAACGCGGCCGCGTCGTTCGCCAACCTCGTGCAAAAGCAGTTCTTCGACCACACGCTCTTCCACCGGATCGCGGTCGGGTTCGTCATCCAGGGCGGCGACCCGAGCCAGAGCGGCGAAGGCGGCCCCGGCTACACGACGCTCGACAAGCCGCCGGCCGGCACGAAGTACGTCCACGGCACGGTGGCGATGGCGAAGACGCAGACGCAGCCGGCGGGCACGAGCGGCAGCCAGTTCTTCATCGTCACGGCGAAGGACGCCGGTCTGCCCGCGCAGTACGCGCTCCTCGGTCGTGTGACGAAGGGGCTCGGCGTCGTCGACCGGATCGGCAAGCTCGGCGACGCGAACGAGCTGCCGACCGAGCCGGTCGTGATCGAGCGCGCGACGCTGAAGACCACCTAGCGAATGGTCGCCGCGGTCGTCCTGGCCGCCGGAGCGTCGACGCGCTACGGACGGCCGAAGCAGCAGGAGCTGCTGCCCGCGGTACTCGACGCGCTCGCCCGATCGCCGGTCGACGAGGTCGTCGTCGTGGCGGGCGCACACGAGCTCGAGCCGCCGGAGGGGGTGCGCCTCGTCCACGCGGCCGACTGGGCCGACGGCCCGGGGGCCTCGCTGCGCAGCGGCCTCGCCGCGCTCGGTGAGCCGGTCACGCACGCGCTGGTCGTGCTCGCAGACGGGCCGGCGCTCGACCCGCGCGCCGTCGCGCGCGTGATCGAGCAGCGCGACCGCGGGCCGGTGGTCGCGGCGGCCTACGACGGGGTCCGAAGCCATCCCGTCGTGCTGGCGCGATCGGTGTGGGGCTCGGTGCCGGACGACGGTGGTCGTGCGCTCGCGCCGGTCCTCGTCGACTGCTCGGATCTCGAGCCCCCGGGCGACGTCGACTATCCGACGACGACGGTCAGGTGAGCGGCGTGCGCAGCGCCGCGAGCTTCTCCTTGAGCTCCGGCGACATCGGCTCGG
>DATBIC010000187.1:0-11899 GCA_036557145.1 Gaiellaceae bacterium | reverse complement strand
CGAGCGCGAGCTCCTTCGGCGTGAACATGCAGAGCCTCACGGCTCGGTATGGACTATCACGTCGGCGATCCCCGGCCGCGAGCGTCTGATCTGCTCCTCGATCTCGCTGGCGCGCGCGTGCGCCTCGGCGAGGCGGCTCTGCCCGTCGAGCCCGAGCGTGAGGAACGCGACCAGGCCGGCGTCGGTGCGCAGAAAGCGCAGCGCGCGGGGCTCGGCGCCGGTGACTTCGTGGACGATGCGTCGCACTTCCGCCTCGTCGTCCACGTCGACCTCCCGCGCGGCGCTGCTCTCGGTGAGCGGCTCGAGATGCGTCTGCACGCCGGCGATCTCCGGCACGGCCGCCCGGATCGACGTCTCGAGCCGCTCGGCGATCGCATGTGCGTCCTCGAGCGAGAGGTCGCCGGGCAGCTTCACGTGCAGCGACAGCTCCGTGTGCCCGTCGACGTCGACCAGCGCGATGTTGTGCACCTCGCGGACGTTGGGGACCGCGATCGCAGCGGCATGCGCTCGCTCTTGGACGCTGCCGTCCTCGATCGGCTCGACGTGCACCACGACGTCGGCCCCCGGCAGCGCGCGACCGACCGCCGCCTCGACGGCGTCTGCCGCCGCGTGGCCCTGACCGACGGCGGCGCTCGGAGAGACGCCGATCACGACGTCGGCGAACTGCCGGCCGGCCGCCTGGCGCATGCGCAGGCGGCGCAGGTCGACCGACGGCTCCATCGCGCGGATCGCCTTCCGCGCCGCCGACTCGGCGTCGGCCGGCACCCGGTCCATGAGCACGTCGACGTTGCCGCGCATCAGCCGGATCGCCGCCGTGACCACGAGCACGGCGACGAACAGCGCCGCGATCGAATCGCCGTTCGCGTAGCCCGCGCGCGCGACGAGCAGGCCGACGAGCACAGCGACCGACCCCGCCAGATCGCTGCCGAAGTGCAACGCGTTCGAAGCGAGCGCTGCGCTCCTGTAGCGGCGCGACGCTCGCCACGACACGGTCGTCCGCGTCACGTCGATCGCGATCACGACGGCGATCACGACGATCGCGTACCAGGTCGCGTTCACCTCGGGGCCGTTGCCGAAGAGCCGCTCGAGCGCGCGCACGGCGATCAGCAGCGCGGCAACGACGAGAATCGCCGCCTCCCCGAGCGCGGCGAGGTTCTCGGCCTTTCCGTGCCCGTACTGGTGCGTGCGGTCGGCCGGGCGGATCGCGACGCCGACCGCGAAGAAGGTGAGCAGCGCCGCGACGAGGTCGGTGCCGGAGTGGATCGCCTCGGAGACGAGACCGAGGCTGCTCGTCGCCAGGCCGACCGTCAGCTTCAGGACGACCAGGACTCCGGCGGCCGCGACGGAGACGAGCGCGGTGCGCCGCTGCGGACTCATCGCTCAATCCTGCCCTGCGCAGCGGGCGACCTGGTGCGGAGCGACGGTTAGCCCTTGACCGTGTCCGAGCCGCGGCGGCTGCCGCCGAAGCCCGGCTTGGCCGGGCGAGAGGCGAAGCGCGCTCGCGCGACGGCAGGCGAAGAGGGAGAGATGGGCCTCGGGAAGGGAACCGTAGGTTCTCTTCCCGATTTAGAGGTTTCCTCGGAGGGCTTGCTCGCGCTCGATCGCCTCGAAGAGCGCCTTGAAGTTGCCGTCACCGAAGCCGCGCGCGCCGTGCCGCTCGATGATCTCGAAGAAGAGCGTCGGACGGTCCTGCGCGGTCTTCGTGAAGATCTGCAGCAGGTAGCCGTCGTCGTCGCGGTCGGCGAGGATGCGCAGGCGGCGCAGGTCGTCCCAGCTCTCGTCGATCCGGCCGACGCGGTCGGGCGTCTCGTCGTAGTACGCGTCGGGCGTGTTGAGGAACAGGACGCCGCGCCGCGCGAGCGCCTCGACGGTCTCGACGATGTTCGCCGACTGCAGCGCGACGTGCTGCGAGCCGGGGCCGTGGTTGAAGTCGAGGTACTCCTCGATCTGGCTCTTGCGCTTGCCCTCGGCCGGCTCGTTGATCGGGAACTTGATCTTCCCCTGGCCGTCCGTCATCACCTTGCTCATCAGGGCCGAGTACTCGGTCGAGATGTCCTCGTCCGAGAAGTGGATCATCTCGGTCATCCCGAACACGCGCTCGTAGAAACCGACCCAGTGCTCCATCCGGCCGAGCTCGACGTTGCCGACGATGTGGTCGATCGCGAGCAGCCCGACGTCGGACGCCGGCACCGGCGCATCGTGGGCGACGTAGCCGGGCAGATAGGCGCCTTCGTAGCCCGACCGGTTCACGAAGGTGTGGACGACGTCACCGTAGGTCCCGATCGTCGCCAGCTCGACGCGGCCGAAGTCGTCCTCGAGCCACGCGGGCTCGCGAATGCCGCGCGCACCGCGTTGCACCGCCTGCCGGTACGCCTCGTTGGCGTCCGGAACGCGCAGGGCGATGTCCTTCACGCCGTCGCCGTGCACGAGGGCGAACTCGCCGATCTCGTGGTCGCGGCGAAGCGCGCTCGTCAGGACGAGGCGGACGTCGCCCTGCTCGAGGACGTAGCTCGCACGGTCGCGCACGCCCGTCTCCGGCCCTGCGTACGCGGTGCGGTGAAAGCCGAACGCGTACTCGTAGTAGTACGCCGCCTGCTTCGCGTTCCCGACCCAGAGCTCGACGTGGTCCCACCCGTCGAGCGGCATGAAGTCCTGGCCCATCAGCTGGAGTCTAGAACCGTTGGTGCCGCAGGAGCCCCGGCCGCCGCCTCGGCCGGGGAGAGCTCGTCCAGCGAGCGGCGGAGCGGCACCTCGCGCACGCCGAGCACGGCAATCACCCAGACCAGGGCGGAGACGCAGACCGCGGCGAAGAACGCCGGCTTGAGCGCGTCGGCGAGGCCGCTGCGGAGCGCGGGCGGCAGCCGATGGACCGCGGTTCCCTCGCCGGGCGCCGACACACCGGCCGGCAGCCCGTGGTTGACGATCGCGCCCATCACGGTCACGCCGATCGTCGCCCCCATCTGCCGCGCAAACTGCGTCAGGGCGGTCGCCGAGCCGATCATCGACCGCGGCACGGCGTTCTGGACCGAGAGGACGAACACCTGCATCATCGACCCGATCCCGATGCCGGCGATCACCATGTTGCGCGCGGCCTCCCGGTTCGTCGTGTCGACGCTCATCTGCCAGAGCAGGACCATCCCCGCGGTGAGCACGATTGGGCCGAGCACCGCGTTCCAGCGGTAGCGGCCCGTGCGAGACACGAGCTGACCGGTCAGGATCGACGTCGTCACCGCGCCGAGCATGAGCGGCGTCAGCACGACGCCCGACGACGCCGCCGACGAGCCGATCACGCCCTGCACGAACAGCGGGACGTACGAGATCGTCCCGAACATCGCCATCCCGACGAGAGCCATGCACGCGACGCTCGAGCCGACGACCGGGTTGCGGAGCACCGAGAACGGGAGGATCGGCTCGCGCGCCCGCCGCTCCACGAGCGCGAAGGCGGCGAGCAGCACCGCAGTGCCGCCGAACGCGCCCAACACGTGGCCGCTCGTCCACCCGTACGCGCGCCCGCCCCACACGAGGCCCATCAGGAACGCGGCCGTCCCGCCCGCGAGCAGGCCCGCGCCGACCCAGTCGACCACGTGCGGATGCGTGACGGCGCGACGCGGCATCGTCAGCGACACGACGACGAGCGCGAGCCCGCCGACCGGCAGGTTGACGAAGAACACCCAGCGCCACGTCGTGTTGTCGACGATGAAGCCGCCCAGCGCGGGGCCGATGATCGAGGACGCGGCGAACACGGCGCCGATCAGCCCCTGCCACCGCCCGCGGTCGCGCGGCGGGACGATGTTGCCGATCACCGCGAGCGACAGCGGGAAGAGCCCGCCGGCGCCGATCCCCTGCACGGCGCGGAACACGACCAGCTCGGTCATCGTCTGCGCGAGGCCGCAGAGCGCCGAGCCGAGCAGGAAGACGACGATCGCGAACAGGAACAGGTTCTTGCGGCCGTAGGCGTCGCCGAGCTTTCCGTACAGCGGCACGGTCACCGTCGACGTGAGCATGTAGGCGGTGAAGACCCAGGAGTACTGCGTCAGGCCGCCGAGGTCGCCGACGATCCGCGGCAGCGCCGTCGCCACGATCGTCTGGTCGAGCGCAGCGAGCATGAGCGTCACCATCAGCCCGGCGTAGATCGCGAGGATGCGGCCGATCGTCAGCGAGTAGCCGGGCGGGCGCCGCTGCAGCCGCTCAGAGAGACCCATCTCAGTCGGCCGCCGTCAGCGCGGGCTGCCGCCGCCGCGCGCGCTCGAGCGCGATGCCGGCGAAGATTGCCGCCGCCCCCATCAGCTCGTAGCGGTCGAGGTGCTCGCCGAGGATCAGGAGCGCGAACAGCACCGCGAAGAACGGCTGCAGGTTGGCGAACAGCGACGCGCGCGACGGCCCAACACGTCCGATCGCCGTGAACCAGAGGATGTTCGTGAGGAAGAGCGGCCCGATTACCGCGTACACGAAGCCGATCCACGTCGCGGTGCCGAAGTCGAACGACTGGCTCGCCGTCTGCCCGGCGCCCGCGATCGCGAGCGGGATCCAGCCGATCGCAAGCACGAGCGCGCTGATCCTGAACGGCGAGTACCGGCGCATCAGCGGCGCGATCGTCACCGAGTACGCGCCCCAGGTCGCGGCGGTCAGGAGCGCGAGCACGTCGCCCTTCACGTGCCCGGCGAATCCGCCGCTGCCCCAGGCGACGAAGCCGACGCCGACGAACGAGACGACGGCAGCGGCCCAGAAGGAGCGCTGCAGCCGCTCGACCTTCGCGAGCGTCGCGATGATCCCGATGAAGATCGGCGTCGTGCCGAGGATCAGGGCGACCGTCGACGCGTTCGCGTCGTCGACGCCCTCGACGAAGCCGATCTGGTTGACGAAGATCAGCATCGCGGCGAGCAGGACGAGCCCGAGGTCGCGGCGCTCGATGCGGAACGAGCGCTCGCGCGCGTAGGTGAAGCACCAGAACAGGGTCGTCGCGGCGAAGTAACGGATGGTCGCGTACGCGAGCGGCTGGAAGCCGTGCTCGAGCACGTACTTCGTGACGGTGATGTTGAGCGCCCAGAGGAGGACGGTCCCGAGCAGCATGGCATCGACAGCGCTCGGGCTTCGCACGCGCTCGACCTTAGCGGCCGCGTCCGCACATTGGTTGTGTGCTTGGCCGGCTGCAAAGCAGCGCATGCCCGCGTCCTCGGTCGCCCCCGTACCTCATCCGGTACGGGGACTCCCTGCGTCCTTGGCCTGCTCGCTTTTCGCTCGGCCAACCACGAACCAACGCACGGACGCGGCCGCCGCGACCGCGCTGCGCAGGCCCGGGGTAGGCTTCGCCCGCGATGGACCACGAGCCGACCCGCGACGACGTCGACGCCCTCGTCGGGCCGGCGACGCCGCACTTCGCCTATCAGCTCCGCGCCCGCGTGCGCGAGCTCGTCGCCGACCTCCCGGAGACGAACCCGGTGCGCCGCTACGCCGCCGAGCAGATGGAGCGGCTCGACCGGCTCGGCCACGCCTCCTCGAAGGCCGACGAGGGCCCGCAGGTCGAGCGCAGTGGGCCGGGCTGGGCCGAGATCCCGTCGTCGGCGCCGGCCGACGACCCGCTGCCCGGCCGGGCGTGACCGTCCTCGTCACCGGCGGCTCACGCGGCATCGGCCGCGCGATCGCGCTGCGCTTCGCCCGCGACGGCGCGCACCGGGTGGCGATCGGCTATCTGCGGAACGACCGGGCGGCCGAGGAAGCGGCCGCCGAGATCGAGGCGGCGGGCGCCGAGCCGGTGCTGGTGCGCGGCAACGTCACCTCGAAGCGCGTGCTCGAGCAGGTGGGGGCGCTCGGGCCGCTCGAGGCAGTCGTCCACAACGCGGCCACCGGCGTGATCCGCCCGGCGCTCGAGGCGAGCGAGAAGCACTGGGACTGGACGCTGAACGCAAACGCGCGGGCGCTCCTCCAGCTCACCCGCGCCGCAGCTCCCAACCTCGGCGCCGGCTCTTCGATCGTCGCGATCTCGTCGCTCGGAGCCCAGCGCGTGCTCGAAAATTACGTCCTGGTCGGTACGTCGAAGGCCGCGCTCGAGGCGCTCGTCCGCTACCTCGCCGTCGAGCTCGCGCCGCGGGGGGTGCGCGTGAACGCGGTGTCCGGCGGCGTCGTCGACACGGGCGCGCTCGACCACTTTCCGAACCGCGAGCGGATGCTCGCGGGCGGCGCGGCGAACCCGGTCGGCCGGCTGGTCGAGCCGGACGACATCGCCGGCGCCGTTGCGTTCCTCTGCTCGCCCGACGCCGAGATGATCCGCGGCCAGACGCTGATCGTCGACGGCGGGTTCTCCCTGCTGGCGTAGACCTTGAGCCCCCGCCGGGGGGTCAAGCGCCGGGCCGGGAACGTCGATTCCTCGTGGCGATGGACGCGACCCCGACTCGTACCCCGTCCGGGGGAGGCAGTGGGCCGGCCCTCCAGAGAGACTTGGACGGAAGGGACTCACGCGGCACGGGAGCCCACATGCGGCACACGACATCCGACCGGGTCGACCTGATCGACTCGTATCGCCGGCTGACGGCGATCTACCACGATCTGCTCTCCCACGACAATCTCGAGCAGCTGCTCGAGCGGATCGCGGACAGCATCGTGCAGCTTGTGCCGTGCGACTCGCTGCTCATCGCCGAGGTCGACCCGACGAGCGACGTGCTCGTGCCGATCCTCGCGCGCGGGCGCTGGTCGGACACCGTCATGGACCTTCGCCCCCGCCTCGGCGAGGGCCTGATCGGGTGGGCGGCGGCGAACGCCCGCCCGGTGCTCGCCAACGACGCGAACGTCGACCCGCGCGCGGGGCACGTCGAGGGGACGCCCGAGTCGGAGCCCGAGGCGATCATCTCGGTCCCGCTCGTCGCCCGCGGCGCGGTGCTCGGCGCGATCAGCATGTACCGCGAGGCGGAAGGAAACGTCTTCTCGGAGGAGGAGTTCGAGCTCGCGCAGCAGTTCGGCGACGCCGCGACGCTCGCGCTCGTCAACTTCAAGACGCGCAGCAACCTCGAGCAGCAGGCGTGCACCGACGACCTGACGCAGCTCTTGAACCGCCGCGGGTTCTTCTCCGCCGCACAGGTTGCGCTTGCGCAGGCGGGCACGTCGTCCTCGGCGCTGCTCCTCGTCGACCTCGACGATTTCAAGTCGGTCAACGACGCGTGCGGGCACGACGTCGGCGACGCCGTCCTCAAGCACGTCGCCCGGCAGCTCTGCTCGGCCGTGCGCGGCGCCGACATCGTCGCGCGCCTCGGCGGCGACGAGTTCGCGCTCGTGCTGCCGCGAACGCCGCCCGAGGACGTCCGCGCGGTCGCCGACCGCATCCACCGGACGCTCGAGCATTCCCCGTACATCGGCCCCCACGGCCGGCTTCTGATTCCCGCGAGCGTCGGCTTCGCGGTGGCGACGGTGAGCGAGGACACCGACCTCGACGTCCTGCTCCGGGAGGCCGACGACCAGATGTACCAAGCCAAGCGCGCACGCTCCGACAGCCCGCGGGCGCGACGATTGCAGGCCTGAGCGGTTGCGCGTGACGAACCACGTTGCAAAGTCCGACGAATCGGGCATGGTGAAGCAGGGACGAGGGTTGCGGGGCACCGGTGCGTGACGGAGACTCCGTCGCGTACCCGAGCGCGCCGGTAGCCGAGGACGTCTTCCCGAGGACGGCGGCGAACGGAGCGGTGAGCGAACTGCCGGACGGAACGGCGAACCAGGCGCAGACGACGATTCCACAGGCCGACGAGGGCCTCGAGTTGCTCGCCCGCGTCGCGGCGGCGACCGGGACCGAGTTGCCGGCAGCCGCGCTCGCCGACGCAGCGCATGCGGCGGCGCAGCTTCCGGCCGACCCGCGCCTTCGCTCGATCGCCTTCACGGCGTGGCTGGTCGCGACCTCAGCGGTCGACGGCCTGCCGACGCAGGCGCTGCTCGACGGGCTCACCGAGGCTGCGGGGAACCACCTCGCGCTCGGCGCGGACACGCTGCTCGTCGAGATCCACGCCTACGCCGCGGCCGACCCCCGCTTCACGGAGCTCCCGCCCGGCGCCTCGATCGGCCGCCAGCTCGCGCTCCTCGGCGCGTTCGTCGACTCGGCGGACGTCTCGATCTGGCGCGTCGGGCCGAGCGGAACAGTCGAGTGCGTGGCGCAACTCGGCGCCCAGGGCACGCACGCGGCCGCCGGTCCGGTGGCGACTGCGGCGATCGCGCGCTCCGAGGAGCAGTGGCTCGACGCAGGCGACCTCCTCGCGGCGATCCCGATTTCGCGCTGGCAGCAGCCGGTCGCGGCGCTCGTCGCCCACCTTCCGCGGGAGCCTCGGCTCGGCAACGCACGCACGGGCGCGTCGATCCTGCGAGCGACCGCCACCCGGCTCGCCCAGGTGCTCGAGCGCGAGATGCTGCTCGAGCGCAATGCAGCGCACGACGAGATCCTCACGGCGACGGCCGACCGCCGGCTCGCGCGCCTCGGCTACGACCTCCACGACGGCCCGACGCAGGACCTGATCGTGCTCGCGGGAGACCTCGAGCGGCTGCGGCGCCAGGTCTCCGAGCACGGGCTGGTGGACTCGCGCATCGACGAGGCGTTCGCGGAGCTGCGGCGCCGCATCGAGGCGACGGACGAGTCGCTCCGCGAGCTCGCCCACTCGCTGCAGCCCCAGACGATCGTCGAGCGCCCGCTCGACAGCCTGCTCGGGCGCGAGCTGGAGCATCTGCGCGACCGCTATTCGATCGACGGCGAGCTCGAGATCGACGGCGACCTGGACGACCTGACCGCCACGCAGCGCATCACGATCTTCCGCGCCGTGCAGGAGGCGCTCACAAACGTCCGCGAGCACAGCTGTGCGACGTCCGCGAGCGTGAGCGTGGCCGTCGACGAGCGCGCGATCGCGGTGTGTGTGTCCGACAACGGCGTCGGGTTCGACGTCGCGACGGCGCTCGAGTCGGCGCGGCTCCGCGGCCGCATGGGCGTCGCCGGCATCGGCGAGCGCGTGCGCATGCTCGGCGGGATCTTCTCCATCGACTCGCGGCCCGGCGGCCCGACCACCGTGCGCGCGACGCTGCCGCGCTGGCGCCCGCCCGTCGAGCCGTCGTCGGGCTGACGCGAAGGACAGCGGATGGTCGACGCGAAAGCGAACCTGGCGCCGGCGGCCGTCCTTGACTTCGACGGCTCGGAGCGGCGGTTGCCGGCGCTCTCGCGACGCGCGACAACGGGGTGGCACACGATGTTGCTATTGATGTTCGGATGAAGGTCCTGATCGCGGACGACCACCGGTTGATCGCGGAGGGGATCCGTCGCGCGCTCGACGAGACCGACGACTTCGAAGTGGTCGGCGAGGCGAACACCGGCAGCCAGGTGCTGCCGCTCGTGCGGCGCACGACGCCGGACCTCGTGCTGCTCGACCTGCGGATGCCGGGGATGGACGGGCTCGCCTGCCTCGAGCAGATCCGCGAGCACCATCCCGACATCAAGGTCGTGATCCTGTCGGCGTCGACCGACCCGAACCTGATCCAGACCGCCCTGAAGCGGGGCGCGTCGGCGTTCGTGATCAAGAGCGTCAACCCGGTCGACCTCCCGTCGGCGCTCCGCCAGGCAATCGAGGGGACCGTGTTCTCGGCGATCGGCCAGGACGCCGCGGCCGAGGCCGAGGCGATCCGCGAGTTCGGGCTCACCGACCGCGAGCTGACGATCCTGCGGGCGCTCTCACGCGGTCTTTCCAACCAGGCAATCGCGAAAGAGCTCTGGCTCGCCGAGCAGACCGTGAAGTTCCACCTCACCAACATCTACCGCAAGCTCGGTGTCGGGAACCGCACCGAGGCGGTGCGCCTCGCCTACCAGCACGGCCTGATCGAGAACCCGCTGTACGACGGCCAGTAGTCAGGCCGACGCGACCGGCAGCTTCAGCTCGTCGAGCAGCCGTGCGACGAGCATGCGCGGCACCGCCGAGCCGCCGGCAGCGACGTCGCGGAGCGCGTAGACGAGCCGACCGGGATCCATGTCCTCGAACAGGACGCCGGCGGCGCCGGAGCGGACGGCCTCGATCGCGAGCTCGCCGTCGTCCGATTCGTCCGTCGACATGAGGAAGACGACCGCGAGCCTCGAGCGCGCGCGCGCCTGGCGCGCCGCGGCGAGCGCGCCGCCCGGCAGCGCAGCGTCGACCAGGCAGATGTCGGGCCGGTGGCGGCGCACGGCCGCGACGAGCTCGCGCGCCGACAGCGCCTCGCCCACGATCCGGAAGCCGTGGCCTTCGAGCCGGCCCCGCACGCCCAGCGTGAGCAGCGGGTGGGCAGAGGCGATCACCACCGTCGGCTCGGCGGCGGGCGGATCTGTGGCCTGGACGCGTGCAGACATGCCGGCATGGCCCCCCATGCGCTCCAGTTTCGCCTGCTCCGAGCGGCTTCGGGAGAGGCGTTCGGCTAGTCCGCGCTCGCCCTTTCGGGTAGGACGGGATCAGTGCTCGCGCATGAAGCCCTGGCGGGCGGCGCTGACGAGCGCCACGGCCTCCGGGAAGAGCACGCGCATCGCGTCGCGCAAGGCGATCGCCTGCGAGTCCGCCGCGCCCTCGACCGCAATCTGCGACAGCGCTGCGGCGGTGAGCTCGACGGCGGTGTTCAGGGTCAGCGTCGCAAACTGCTCGCGCTGCGCCTCCTGCACCGATTCCGCCTGCTGCTCTGCGAACTCGCGCAGGCCGCGGAGCAGATCCTCGGGGTCGCCTCCGAACGGCAATCCGAATCCACCGCCTTCCATGCCGACCACGTTAGCGCAGGGGGAGCGCGTAACCGCGCTCGACGTCGCGGACGAACCCGTCCACCGCTCCCGAGCCCGAGCGCAGGGCGGCGGCGAACGGCGAGGACAGGTCGCCGAGCGCGCGCTCGAGCGCGGCCGTCGCCGCACCGACCGCGTCGAGGTAGGCGGGCGACGCAACGCGCGGCGGCCGGCCGATCGCCCGTTCGAGCTCCCCCGCAGCCTCCTCGGCGGCCTCGATCCCGGCGGGAGCCTCGGCCACACGGAGCCGGGCGAGCTCCTGCTTGAGCGCCGCCAGATCGCCTCCTCCGGCGACGTCCTCGGCCAGCTCGCACAGGGCGACGATCGACGCGGCGCCGCGGACGTCCTCGCGGCCGTCGAGCGCCGCGCCGTCCCGGTCGAGCACGAGCCAGCGGGCCGGCTCGCCCGCGAGCGCAACGAGGTAGAGCCGCCGGCCCGGGCTCGGCTCCGCCGCGAGCACGCCGGCCACCTCGCCGTGGGACGAGGCGGTCCTTGCCGCTGCGGCCAGGTCGTCGGCGAGCGTCACGCGACGCCATGGTGCCTGGCACCTCGGTGCCGGGCACCGGGTTCGGGTTCCCCCACGGACCAAGCCGGAGAGGAAGGCAGCCTCTCCGACCTGCTCTTACGCTGGCTCGATCCCCGCCCCCCACGGCTGAGGAGAACCCGCGCAGTGTCGACAGACGAGGTTCTACACCCGCGAGCACTGCCGGTACCTAAGCGTTCTGTGAGATTTCTGCGAACGTCTCGCGTACGTAGAGTCGCCGGGATGGAGGCGCCCACGCTCTTTGCGCCGATCGGGCCGACCTACGACCGCTGGGCGGCGATCCTGTCCTTCGGGCAGGACCCGCGCTGGCGCCGCTTCCTCGTCTCGAGGGTCGACGCAGGCCCCTACGACACGGTCCTCGACGTCGCGACCGGGACGGCGGCGGTCGCGCTCGAGCTCGTGCGGCAGAAGGACTGCTTCGTCGTCGGCGTCGACCGGACGCCGGAGATGCTCGAGGAGGGCCGCCGCCGGGTGACGCTGGCGGCGGCGACGGCGAAGATCCGGCTCGTCGAGGGCGATGCGCGCGCGCTGCCTTTCGACGACGGCTGCTTCGACGCGGTCACGTTCACCTACCTCCTCCGCTACGTCGACGACCCCGCCGCGACGCT
>DATBIC010000186.1:0-1654 GCA_036557145.1 Gaiellaceae bacterium | reverse complement strand
CCGAGCCGCTCGATCGCGGCGAGCTTCGTCTGCGGCGCGTGCTCGGGGACGACGATCGTCGCGGGGACGCCGCGCAGCCGCGCGGCGTACGCCACGCCCTGCGCCATGTTGCCGGCGCTCGCGGTGAGCACGCCGTTGCGCAGCTCCTCGTCCGACGCCTGCAGGATCGCGTTGCCGGCGCCGCGGATCTTGAACGAGCTCACCGGCTGCAAGAGCTCGAGCTTGAGCAGGATCTCGGCGTCGCCGTCGACCGGCAGCGGCACGAGCGGCGTGCGCAGCGCGATCCCGTCGAGCACCTCGCGCGCACGCAGGATGTCGCCGACGGGGATCAGAGCGAGACCACCTCGCCCGCGCCCTCGGCCTCGGCGCGCGCAAGGACGTACTCCGCCGCTGCGAGGTCCTCGACGGCGAGCCCGAGCGACTTGAAGACGGTCAGCTCGTCGTCGCTCCGCCGCCCCTCGGCCGCGCCGGTGAGGATCTCGCCCAGCTCGGCGCGGATGTGCGACTCGTCGAGCGCGCCCTCGCGCAGCGGTACCAGGTAGTCGCCGGCCTCGTTGACCGTCGACTCACGCCGGTCGACGAAGAGCGCCGCCGCCGCCATCGTGGCCGAGTCGAGCTCGCGCGCCGTCGGGATGCTCGAGCCGACGGCGTTGACGTGCACGCCCGCCTTCAGCCAATCCCGCGCGACGATCGGCTCGGCGAGCGCAGTCACTGTGCAGATCACGTCGGCGTCGCGCACCGCCTCCTCGGCACTGCCGACGCTCTCCGCGCCGTCGAGCGACCGCCCGCTGGCACTCCAGGCGACGACACGGTCGAAGTCCCGCACGGCGTGCATCGCGTCGAGGTGCGACCGCGCCTGCGTGCCCGTGCCGAGAATCGCGAGCGTGCTCACGTCCGCACGTGCCAGCAGGCGCGTCGCGACGCCGGAGACGGCAGCCGTGCGGACGGCGGTGATGCCGCCCGCGTTCAGGATCGCCCGCGGCGCGCCGGTCTCGCCGTCGAACAGGGCGACGAACCCCTGGTGGGAGTCGAGGCCGCGCGCGCTGTTGCCGGGAAAGATCGTCAGCGCCTTCAGCGACCACAGCGGCGAATCGCCGGATCGGTGCGCGGGCATCAGCCCCATCAGGCTCGACTCGCCCGGCGGCCGCACGACGAAGCGCAGCGGGTTGTACAGCTCGTCGCGCGCGAGCCCGGCCAGCACGTCCGCCATCGCGTCGATGCAGTCCGGCATCGGCAGCAGGCGGCGAACAGTCTCCTCGTCGAGAACTCTCACCGTCATTCGAAGAACCTCGCGATCCTGTCACGTTCGTTTCGGTCGAGCGGCACGCCGCGCGCGCTCAGCACCGGCTGCAGGTGCTCCGGCCGCATCGGCCCGCACACGGCGCCGGTGATGTAAGGGCTCGACAGCACCCACGCGAACGCCAGCGTCGACGAGTCGACGTCGCGCGCCTCCGCCTCGACCGCCAGCTGCTCGAGGCCGTCGAAGACGGCATCCGAGACGTAGCCCTCGTACGGGCCGGGGCGCTGCGTCATCCGCGAGCCTTCGGGGAAGGGCTCGCCGCGCCGGTACTTGCCGGTCAGCCAGCCGCCGGCGAGCGGGCCGAACGGCACGTAGGAGATGTCGTGCTTTGCGCACAGCGGCAGCACCCCCTGC
>DATBIC010000185.1:0-2615 GCA_036557145.1 Gaiellaceae bacterium | reverse complement strand
CCGCAGGCGGCGATCCTCGCGGTCGGCGCCACCGAGGACCGGCCCGTGGTCGTCGAGGGCGAGGTCGTCGTGCGGCCGATGATGACGATGACGCTGACCGTCGATCACCGTGCGGTCGACGGCGCCGAGGGTGCCGGCTTCCTGCGGACGGTCAAGCAGTTCCTCGAAGAGCCGGCACTCGCGTTGTAGGCGCGCGATGGTTCGCCGGGCCTCGACTGCCGACCTCACGTTTCTGCGGTCGATGCTGGCCCACGCGTATCACTGGCGCGTCGCCGGGTTCGAGGACGACATCCCGCTCTCCCGCTACACCGAGAACTGGGGGCGTACCGGCGATCTCGCGCTGATCGCGATGGAGAGCGGCCACCCGATCGGCGCGGCGTGGCTGCGGCGCTTCACCACCGCGGCGCCGGGCTACGGCTTCGTCGACGAGCAGACACCCGAGCTGACGATCGCCGTCGTCCCGTCACGGCGCCGTCACGGCGTGGGCCAGGAGCTGCTCGACGCGCTGGTCGAGCAAGCGCAGGCGGCGGGATACCAGGCGGTGTCGCTCAGCGTCGAGCACGGGTCGCCGGCGGTAGCGTTCTACGAGCGGAACGGGTTCGAGCAGGCGGGCGGCGACGATCTCGCCTTCACGATGGTCAAGCGCTTCTGAGCGCGAGCGCCTCGTCCAGCCGCAGTCGTGCGTCGTCGACCGCTCTCGGGTCGATCGTGTGCGGGATCGGCGACTCGTGGTACGCGACGTCTGCGCCGGCGCCGGCGAGCAGATCGCGCGCCGCGCGCCCGAACTCGACGGGGATCACCGGATCGAGCGACCCGTGCGCGATCGTCACCGGCGGCAGCGGTGCGTCGAGGTCGAGCTCGAAGCCCTCCACCTGCGGCACGAAGCCGGAGAAGGCGAGGATCGCCGCCGGCCGGCGGCGCCCGCGGCCGAGCCCGAATGCGTACGACATCACCGCGCCCTGCGAGAAGCCGCCGAGCACGATCCGCTCGTGCGGGAGCGCGTCGAGCCACGCCGAGCCCTCGGCGTAGGTCGCGTCGAAGGTGGCGCGGTCGGGGAAGCCCACGCGCGGGACGACGTACCAGTGCGCGCCGCCGGGCGGCAGGTGCAGCGGCCCGCGCGGCGTGTAGCCGACGAGGCGGCGCTCGGGGTCGAGCGCATCGAGCAATGGGACCAGGTCGTGCTCGTCCGCGCCGCGCCCGTGGAAGAGGACGAGCGCTCCCGCGGCCTCGCCGGCAGCAGGACGCTCGCGTGCGATCACACGAGCTCGCGCGGGTTCGGCAGCGGGGTCAGCCGCGGCTCGATCTCGGCGCGAAGGTGCTCGTACGCGGGCGGAAGGATCAGCTTCTCGCCGAGGTGGTCCGGGTCTTCGTCGATCTGGAAGCCGGGCCCGAGCGAGGCGATCTCGAACAGCACGCCGCTCGGCTCGCGGAAGTAGATCGAGTGGAACCAGAAGCGGTCGATCACCGGCGTCGGGCGGCCACCCGCCTGCGCGACCCGCTGCACCCACGAGGCGTGCTCGTCCATCGGCGCCGACCAGGCGACGTGGTGCACGGTTCCGGCGCCGTTGCGAGGCGGCAGCTCGGGCGGCGCGTCGTAGACGTAGAAGCCCCCGCGCGTGTCGCCGCGCGAGCTCCAGCCGGGATCGAAGCCGAGCTTCGTCAGGAACGGCGAGCTCGTCTCGGGTGCGCTCGCATACGCGTGCACGCCGGCGAACCCGCGCAACGCATGCTCGGCGGGGATCTCCGGGTGCGCGGCGACGAGCGGCTCGTCGCCCGACGCGTCGACCGCGAGCTCGAGCGTCAGGCCCTCCGGGTCGTCGAACACGAGCGAGCCTTCGGCGCGGAGCCCGCCGACGCGCGCCTCCCAGAAGTCGAGCGCCTCCTCGGACCCGACACGGAAGACGATGCGGTGCACCATCCCGTCGCCCGCACGGCCGCGCGGCAGCCCCGGGTACTCGAAGAAGGTGATGTCGGCGCCGGCGGAGCCCTGGTCGTCGGCGTAGAAGAGGTGGTAGACGGTCGGGTCGTCCTGGTTGACGGTCTTCTTGACCATCCGCAGCCCGAGCGTGTGCGCGTAGAACTCGACGTTCTGCGGCGCGTCGCCGGTGATGCACGTGACGTGATGGATCCCGTCGAGCTTCATGCGTGCATGTAACCACCCGCGTGCCGGCCGCCGCAGAATCCCTCGTTCGGGGAACGAGTGCGTTGCTAGGTTGCGGGCCCCGTCCGCACGAACCGAAGGAGGACAGTTGCACGGTTACACGGCGACGCGGAAGTACTTTGCGGAGCATGCCTTCGTCGCGGAATCGCTCGACGAGGACATCTCCGGCGACGAGGAGCCGCTCACGCTGAGCGAGGCCCTCGGGACGCTGAAGGGGAGCACCGACATCATGAGCCGCGTCGACGCCGACAACTTCGGCCTCGAGTACGGCGCCACGTTCGGGCAGGCCGCGCAGGCCGTTCGCGAGCGCCTGGCCGGGGTCCCGGTCTAGCACGCATCGCTCGACGGGGGCCGCACGGCGATGCGGCTCCCGTGCCGTTCGCATCCGTACGATGGCGGACGTGCGCGCCGCGATCATCGACGACGGCCGCCTCGAGATCGAGGAGCGCCCGGA
>DATBIC010000184.1:0-13849 GCA_036557145.1 Gaiellaceae bacterium | reverse complement strand
GCTCGCAGGAGCATCAGCCCTTGCGCTCGGCCCGCTCGGCGCGCTCCTCCGCGCGTCGGCGGCGCAGGGCGCAACCGAGCGAGCCACGGATGCGTGCCTCGATTGCGTCCTCCAATGGAACGGACACGCTGCCGCGTATCGAACCGAGTGCGCGAAGCTGGTCCTCACCGGTCTGGTCTCCCCGGCCGTGGCGGTGGCCGCCGCGATCGGTTGCGTCGGCGGCTCGTTCGTTCCTCCGCCGGAAGGCCAGTGCAGCAGCGAGTGCCGGAAGGAGCCGCGTTCCACCGACCCGCAGAGATCGCCGTGGGTCTTCCCGCCGCGCAAGAAGGCGCCGCCGCCGGCGTCGAAGCAGTCCAAGAAGAGGCCCGGCTCGAAGAAGCGCGGCGGCAAGGCGTCGTCACACAAGAAGAGCGGCAGCAGCCGGCTGCCCTGCGGCGGCACGTGCAAGGCCTATTGCCTCGTCTGCCCCACATCGGATACCGGAGACCTCTGCTGCGCCCTGCCGGCGACGCCCGATGACCCGAACCCGTGCTGCCCGAAGCACTGAACGAAACGAAAGGGGAAGTTCGATGAAACGTCTACCGGTGATCCTGTCCACAGCGGCGCTCGCGGTCGCGGTGCTCGGCGTAACGCCGCTCGGCCATGCGGGCCGCTTGATCTCCAGGATCCCGCCGTTCGCAAAGAGCGCCCACCACGCGGACGTCGCGGCCAATGCCCTCCGTCTGGGCGGGCACAAGCCGTCTGCCGCCGGCGGCGCCGGGACGATCCCGGTGCTCGACGCCAAGGGAAAGCTCCCGGCGTCGACCGGAGCGGTCGGCCCGCAGGGGCCTGCCGGGCCCGGCGGGAGCAAGGGGGACAAGGGCGATCCGGGCGCGCCGGCGACGGCGTTGTGGGCGCTCGTCAAGCCGGACGGCAGCCTGGGCGCCTCCCAGGGCGTCACCGCCAGTGCCAAGGACACGTACAACGGTGGCTACGAGATCACGTTCAACAAGGACGTCACGTCGTGCGCCGTGCTCGCGACGGCGGCCAACTACGACCGCACGACCACGGCGCAGGTGAATGCGCTCGGCAAGGGCGGGAACACCGTCCGCGTGGTCGTGCTCGACACCGGCCGCAACTACCTCTACGACACCGACTTCTCGATCGCCGCATTCTGCTGAGCGGTTCCTTCGACGACACAGGGAGGTCACAGTGAAGACCCACATCGCAGTCGCGGCCGTCGCGCTCGCCCTCGCCGGGGTTGCCGCCGCCGCGACGCCGCAAACGCTCTCCCTCCGCGCCGCGGACTTCCCGGCGGGCGCGAAGGCAACTCCCGCACCCGCCATCTCCGGGCCGAACGGGAAGTCGTACACGGTGACGTTCAACTTCAAGGCCGGCGGCCGCGAGGAAGAGGTCACCGCGCTCGTCTGGGTCGCGCCCAGCGCGGGCGTCGCGAAGCGCCTCTACGCGGGCTACGTCCAGCAGACTCAGGGCTTCCAGGGAGAGCGGTCGCTGAGGCTGCCGCGCTACGGCGACGCACAGGCCGCGAACTGGGCCGACTACAAGCCCGCAGGCGGCGGCGGCGCCGAGCGCGCGCGGAGCGCACTCGTCGTCCTCAAAGGGCGTGTCTTCTGGGAGTTGACGGTCGAGGACTGCAACGGCGCCGGCCTCTCGCCGGCGGGTTGCGCGTTCGGTCCCACGCCGCCGAAGATCAAGGAGGCGACCGCCGTCGCCGAGCTGAAGAAGTACGCGGCCAAGCAGAGGGCGCGCGTCGGCAACGGGTGAGAGGCAACGGACGCACCACCGCGCCATGCGCGCTACCGGCTCGGGACGCTAGGTCGTCAACACGACGTCGACCTCGGCGACGGCGGTCCCGGCGAAGCGCCGGCGCGTGAGGACGATGCCGCAGATCACGGTCCAGAAGCCCGCGGCGATAAAGCCGATGAAGCCGATCGGCTGGACCAACGCGACGAGAGCGATCGCAAGCCCGACCCAGCCGAGCCACCGTGGGAGCAGCCCGCTGCGGACGATCGCCAATCCGAAGCCCGCCATCATCACGGCGACGCCCGCAAACTCGAACGCCGAAGTACCGTCCCGCTCGGCGGTGTTCAACGCCTGAGCTGCCGCCGGCGAGAGATGGTCGGCCGCATCACCGAGAGCGAAGAACATGCCCGCGCTCAGACAGCCGGACGCGGCGAAGATGATCGCCCCGCCGAACCCGGATGCCGCGAGCCCGCGCGTCCCTCCGCCGCGCCGGAGGTGGTCCCGGAGCAGGCCGTAGAAGCCGACGCCGACGAAGACGGCGAGGATCGTGAACCACGACGAGAGCTCGGCCTGGTCCTTGTGCGACCGATAGAACGACACGATCTTGGTGCCGCTGCTCGAGACGCCGGGCGGGTTCGGCATGACCAGGATCGCAGCGAGCAGGAGGAGAAAGAACAGGACGCCGCTCAACGGTGCAACCTTCTGCCAACGACTCATCAAGTGCGCTTCCTTTCATCGGAGATCCTTCGTGGACAGCCCGCCGGGGGAGAGGATCTAACCTCCACGGCCGCGATGCAAGATTCGCTCGACCCTCCGAGAGGACCCGGACGATGAAGCCGCGCATCGACGTCATCACGCTCGCGGTCGACGACCTCGAACGTGCGCTCGTCTTCTACCGCGACGGTCTCGGCCTAGAGACCCGAGGAGTCGTCGCAACCGACCTGGTCGACGGCGAGACGGGCGCGGCGGGCGCGATCGTCATCTTCGAGCTCGAGACCGGCCTCGTGCTCGCCCTCTACCCGCGCGACGAGCTTGCCAAGGACGCGGCAATACGCGCCGGCCCGCCACAGAGCGGCGAGCTCAGCCTCGGCCAGCTCGTCGCGAGCCGTGCCGAGGTCGACAGGATTCTCGAACAGGCTGCGGCGGCCGGCGCGGTCGTGACGCCGCCGCACGACCGCCCGTGGGGCATCTACTCCGGGTACTTCCGCGACCCGGACGGTCACCTCTGGGAGATCATCGCTCGACTCGCAGAACGCGACGCCACGTCCTCGTGAGGCCGAGGGCTCGTCCGCCTCTTGCGAGGAGGGGCCGCGATCTCGTACGGTCGGACTCGCGCCAATCCCTCAACGCTGGAGAGCACACATGGCCGGCCAGACGCCGTTCCCGAGGATCCTCCCGCCGACGCCGAAGACGTACCAATCGCCGTGGTACTACGGGTCGCTCCAGTCATTCTGGCTCTACTACCTGGTCGATCCCGACGTGCTGCGCACACGGGTCGCGACACTGCCGGCGGCGAACGAAGTCGAGGTCGCGCTGTTCGACGTCGGCGGTGAGAAGCACGCGCTCGCGTCGCTCGACCTGCAGCGCTACACCGGCCAAGGCCCGACGTTCCTCGAGTCGACGAGCGAGGTCGAGTTCAACGTCTACGTATATCCGAAGGTGCGCGAGCCGGACGTCCCGCAGATCGCGCTCGACGACTACCTGCGCGGATACGAGCAGACGAAGACGATCGGCGGCTACCGGCTCCACGTGCCGTGCGACGACCAGGACGCGGTCGATGCCGGCGTGGGGCTCTACGGGGAGCCCAAGTACCTCGCCTACTTCCAGTACGACGTCCCGAGCGTCAACGGCCCGCCGTACCCGCCGGTGACGGTCTGGAGCTACCAGGTCTACGAGGATCCGGGCAACGCGAACCCGCCCACGAAGGGCGCGCTCGTGTTCGGGATCGACTGCGAACTGACGGGCGTGCCCTCGGCTCCGGCGAACTGCTCGCCTCTGATCGAGTACGGCGCGGTCGCGAACGGGACGGGGCCGAAGCGCCTGATCGCCAACTACTGGGACTTCTACGGGCCGTTCGAGACGTACGACATCGCCTCGCTCGACCCGCCCGGGCGCACGAAGCTGACCCTCGGCACGAAGGCCGACGGGCAGGGCGTGATCGCGGACCTGAAGCTGCTGATCGGCAGCGCGCAGCCCTATGCGGCGCAGGTGTTCACGTCGAGCCCGGTGTCGGCGGAGAGCCGCGGCTTCTTCCCCACGCCCGCGTGAAGACCGCCCGCTCGTTCGCCGCGCTCTCGGCGGCGCTGACCGGATTTCGCACGGTCGACCTCTGGGGCACCGGGCAGGTCGACGTGTACCTCGACGAGCTGATCGCGACCGTCGGCGAGGACGTCGTGGCCCGGCTCCTCGCCGCCGGCGACGAGGCCCTGGTCTCGAGCGACCCGAAGAAGGCACTCGGCGCGCTGCTCGCCGACGACGAGCTCGGTCCCGTCGGGCGGAACGTGATCGTCCTCTGGTACTCGGGCGCGTGGCGACCGCTGCCGGGCACGTGGCGCAACCGCTACGGCGCGAGCACGCTCGACGTCGCGCGCGTGATCTCGCCGGCGTCGTACCGCTCCGGCCTCGTCTGGCAGGCGATCGGCGCCCACCCGAAGGGCGCGAACGGGCCCGGCTTCGCGTCGTGGGCCAACCCGCCGACCGTCCCGGGGGCAGGCTGACCGGTGCCCGACTACGACGTCGTCATCGTCGGCGCAGGCCCCGTGGGAGCGATCCTCGCGCGCGTGCTCGGAGAGGTCGAGAGCCCGAGGCCGCTCCGGATCCTCGTGCTCGAGTCCGGCCCGGCGGTCGGCAGGACCTGGGCCGAGTACCAGGGCAACCACGAGCACTACCTCGGAGCCGAGGTGAAAGTCCCGAACACCCCCTGGGTCTCGTCCACGTACGCGCCTTCCCCGGACGTCCTCGACATCCGCAAGCTCGTCCCCGGCAGCCTGCCGGACGACAACGGGTACTTCGTCCAGTACGGCCCGCTGCCCTTCGGCACCGACTACGTGCGCGCCCAAGGCGGGACGATGCTGCACTGGCTCGGGACGACCCTGCGGATGGTGCCGAACGACTTCGAGCTGAAGACCAGGTACGGGCGGGGCGTCGACTGGCCGATCTCGTACGCGGACCTCGACCGGTACTACGAGCTCGCCGAGCTTGAGCTCGGCGTGTCGGCGGACGTCGGGGACCAGGCGTACCTCGGCATCACCTTCGCCAAGAACTACGTGTACCCGATGTTCGGGATCCCGCGCAGCTACCTGGACGAGCACGTCGCGAAGGCGGTCGACGGGATGAAGGTGAAGCTCGACGGCAAGCAGTACACGCTGCTCCTGTCGCCCACCCCGCAGGGCCGGAACGGCATGCCGAACCCCGCTTACGACAACGGCAGCGGCTACCGGCCGCGCGGCGCGCACGGCGCCGACCACGTCGGCCTCCGTTGCGAGGGCAACTCGAGCTGCATCCCGATCTGCCCCGTGCAGGCGAAGTACAACCCACTGAAGACGTGGGGCCGGGTCGCGCCGCACGTGGAGGTGCGCACCCAGTGCGTCGTCTCGAGGGTGATCTATGCGCCGACCGGGTCGAAGCCCGTCGCCGCGCTCGAGTACTACGCGTACAGCGACGGCCGGCCGCCGCCCACGAAGCCCGACCGAGTGACCGCGAGCGTGTACGTGCTCGCCGGCAACTCGATCGAGAACCCGAAGCTGCTGCTCGCATCCGGGGGCACGCCGAACAAGCACGTCGGGAAGAACCTGATGGACCACCCGTACGTCCTCTCGTGGGCGCTGATGCCGGAGAACATCGGCGCCTACCGCGGGCCGAGCTCGACGTCGGGAATCGAGATCCTTCGTGACGGCAACTTCCGGCGCGACCGGGCGGCTTTCCGGATGGAAGTCGTCAACTGGGGCTGGGACTTCGTCACCGACTCGCCGTTCAGCGACGTCGAGACGGCGGTCGACCGCGGCCGCTTCGGCTCCGACCTGCGCAGCGATATCGCCGGGACGGTCCCGCGCCAGTTCCATCTCGGGTTCCTGTACGAGCAGCTCCCGCACCCGGGCAACCAGGTGTTCGTGAAGAACGGCTACGTCGATGCGCTCGGCATCCCGCGCCCGTGCATCAAGTACGACGTCGACGACTACGTGCGCAAGGGGATGGCCGCCTCGCGCGAGCTCTGGAACCAGCTCTTCGCGAAGCTCGGGGCCACCGAGCACACGCGCTATTACGAGTCCGACCCGGGCTACGTGACGTACGACGGGAAGCCGTACTCGTTCATCGGCGCCGGCCACATCGTCGGCACGCACCGCATGAGCAAGACGCAGGGCGAGGGCGCGGTCGACAGCTTCCAGCGCTCGTGGGAGCACGAGAACCTGTACCTCGCCGGCTGCGGCAGCATGCCCACCGTCGCGACGTCGAACCCGAGCTTGACGATGGCGGCGCTGACGTTCCGCACGGCCGAGCAGATCCTCGACGACCTCGGGACGCGATGACGCCCGACGAGCTGCGCGACCATCTCCAGACCGCGATCGAGATCGAGTGGTCGACGATCCCGCCCTACCTCTGCGCGCTCTGGTCGATTCCCGAGGGACGCAACGAGCTGGCGGCGACGTGCGTGCGCGACGTGGTGATGGAGGAGATGCTCCACGTGACGCTCGCGTGCAACCTGCTCAACGCGATCGGCGGCTCGCCCCGCTTCACGCCGCGGCCCGGCAAGCCCGTGCCCGCTCCCGACTATCCGTCCTTCCTGCCCCACTCCAACGACGCGTTCGTCGTCGATCTCCGCGCGTTCTCGCGCGAGGCGCTCGAGACGTTTCGGAAGATCGAGCAGCCGGCCGCGATCGGCGCGCCGCCCGAATCCGACGACTACCAGACGATCGCGCAGTTCTACGAGGCGGTCGCTGCGGCGCTCGCCGCACTGTCCCCCGGGATCTTCGTCGCCGGCCCGACCCCGCAGGTCGACGGCGCGTTCTATTACGGCGGCGGCGGCGAGGCCTTCCCGATCCACGACCTTCCCACCGCGAGCGAAGCCCTCGACGTGATCATCTTCCAGGGTGAGGGGATCGATCTCTCGATCTGGGACCCCGACCACGACGTGTTCGGCGAGCAGGAGGAGCTCGCCCACTACTTCCGGTTCGACGAGCTCTACCAGGAGCGCCGCTATGTCCAGGGCGACACGCCGTCGAGCGGCCCGAGCGGCGACCCGATCCTGATCGACTATGCCGCGATCTACCCGATGCGGCCGAACCCGAAGGCGGAGAGCTACCCGCCCGGCAGCGAGTTGCGCGCCCTCACCGAGGAGTGCAACGCGACGTACAGCAAGCTGCTCACCGAGCTCGAAGCCGGCTTCACCGGGACGCCGAGCGCGTTGGTCGGGGGCGTGCAGACGATGATCGAGCTGCGCTACCAGGCGATCGCGCTGATGCAGGTGCCGCTCGACGACGGGACGGGCCAGACCGCCGGCCCCGCCTTCCAGTGGCGCGCGCGCTCAGATCGGCAAGCAGGCGTCGAGTAGCGCGCGCGCCTTCGGCACGGCCGTGTCGCCGGCCAGGTCGACGTCGGCGAACCGCGCGAGCTCCGCATCGAGCACGCCTCGGGCCCGCTCGCTCTGTCCACGCTCGAGCAGATGCTCCGCCAGCGTCGTCGCCACGCCGACCGAGAGCGAATGCGACGCGCGCCGGCGTGCGAGCTCGAGCCCGCGCTCGAGCTCGTCCTCGACCTCGGTGTCCGGCGCGCCGCGCAGGCGCAGGATCCTGCCGCGGATCCGGTGCAGCTCCGGCGCCCACCAGCCCTCCTGCGTGCGTCGCGCGACCTCGTCCGCCTCGCCGATCGTGCGCCAGGCCTCGTCGGCGAGACCGGCGGCCCGCTGCGCGTCGGCGATCAAGGCCAGGAAGTAGGTCGTCCCGAGCTCCGAGCCGACGGCGCGCCAGCTCTCGAGGCCGCGGGCCATCCGGTCGAGCCCCGCCTCGTGCTCCCCGACGGCGGAGTCGCACCAGCCCAGCATGATCTCGTCCCACCCGACCCAGAACTCGTATCCCTGCTCCTTGGCGATCGCGAGCGCAGCGGCGGCGCACTCGCGAACGGCCTCGACGTTCCCCATCCACTGCCACAGCCAGGAGTCGAAGCTGAACGCGAGCGCCCGCGTGAACGGATGCTGGAGCTCGCCCGAGAGCAGGAGCGCGCGGTCGCTGAACCGGCGCGCCTCCGCGGGCCGGCCGGCGAGCCACATCGACCACGCCTGGTACGCGTGGCAGGTGATCCACGGGTCGACGACGTCGTGCAGCTCGTCGAGGAAGCTCGTCCGGTCGCGCTCGAGCGCCTCGGACGCGATCACGAGCTCGAGCTGCTCGCGCGCGGTCGCGGGGTCGTCGCCGAGGTAGAAGTGGGTGCTCCCCATCGCCCGGTGTGCTGCGCCGAGCTGCGTCCCGTTCCCGCCCGCCTCGGCGAGCCGCAGCAAGCGGTGCGCGAAGCCGAGGGCGGAGACGTAGTCCGCCCTGAGCAAGTGGACGCGCCACGTGCCGTAGAGCGCGCGGAAGAACTCGGCCGAGCGGTCGTCGCCCAGCTTCACGCACAGCTCGCCGGCGCGGCGATACGTCTGCTCGACCTCCGGCGCGCTGTAACCCTTCGCAGCAGTCAGCGGCGCGCCGACCGCGATCAGGAGCGCCAGCTCGTGCTGGTCGCGGTCCGGCGATGCGGACTGCTGGCGGACGAGCTCGAGCGCACGATCGAGGTGCTCGATCGCTTCCGTGTTCGCCGACCGGCGGTGCGCGAGCTCGCCGGCCCGGTGGAGGTACACGATCGCCTCACCGTCCAGCCCGGCGCGAATCAGGTGATGGGCGACAAACTCCGGCTGGGTCTGGACGATCTCCGGCAGCTCGCCCGGCAGCGCGAGGGCGATCCGCTCGTGGTACCGCCGGCGCGCGCTGCGGAGCAGCGACTCGTAGGCCATCTCCTGGACGAGCCAGTGCTTGAAGACGTACGCCGTCCCGGCCGGAGAGTGGCGTCGCCGGACGAGGTCCGCCTCGACGAGGCGGTCGAGGCCCGCCTCGAGCTCCGCGTCGTCGAGATCCGAGGCGACGTGCAGCAGCTCGAACGACGCCTCGCGCCCGAGCACGGCGAGGAGCCGCGCCACCTCCTTCGCCTCGCCGAGACCGTCCAGCCTGGCCATCAGCGACTCCCGCAGGGTCGAGGGGACGATTCGCTCGGGCAGCGTCGCCGACGCCACGAGCCGTCCTGCGCGCTCCTCGACGCAACCCGATTCGAGCACCGCCTGGGTGACCTCCTCGACGAAGAGCGGCACACCGTCGCTGCGCAGGTCGATCTGCGTCTCGAGGTCGGCGGGGAGCGCGCGGCCGCCGGTCAGCTGATGGACGATCGAGTGGATCGCCTCCTGGCCCAGCGGCTCGAGCACCATGTGGCTCACGCCGGGCCGGTGCGGCCAGGGCGCAACGTAGTCGTCTCGGTGCGTCAGCACGAGCAGGATCCCCGGCACCGGATCGGCGCCGAAGTAGCGGCTCAGCAGCTCGAGCGTCGTCGGATCGATCCACTGGATGTCGTCGACGACGACGAGCGCCGGCTCGCCGTGCGCCTGGGCGAGCAGCCACCGGAAGAGCACGTCGAGCGTCCGCCGCTTGCGCCGCTCCGCCGAGTCGGACGACGGCCCGTAGCGCCCCTCGTCGGGGATCGCCAGCAGCTCGGCGAGCGGCGGGGCGTCCGCGGCGGGTTGCATCCCGAGCGCGGCCAGGTGACCCTCGAGCCTGTCGAGCCGGTCCGCCTGATCCTCGGCGTCGTGCTCGGTCGCGCCGACGATCTCGAGCAGACGGTCGACGAACGGGAACAGGGCGCTGCCCGCGTTGTACGGCGAGCAGCGAAAGCGCAGCGCGGCGCTTCCGGTGGCAGAGGCGCACAGGCACAGCTCGTACGCGAGACGTGACTTTCCGATTCCCGGCTCGCCGCTGAGGAGGACGACTCCGCCCCGTGCGTCGTCGACGGCCTCCCACTGCGCGCGCAGGTCGGCGAGCTCCTGCTCGCGTCCGAACAGCGGCGTCAGGCCGCGCTCCGCGCCGGCATCGAGCCTCGTTCGGGCGGGGGTGGCGCCGCGAACCTTGAAGGCCTGCACGGGCCGAACGACTCCTTTGAAGGCGAAGTCGCCGAGGTCCTCCAGCACGTAGAAGCCGTCGACGAGCTCGCGTGTGCTGTCGCTCACGACCACCGAGCCCGGCTCGGCCGCCGACTGCAGGCGCGCGGCGACGTTCGGCGTCTCGCCGACCGCGAGGTCCTGATTCTTCCCGAGGCCGCCGAGCGCGGCGCTGCCGACGACGACCTCACCCGTGTGCACGCCGACGCGCACGTCGAGGTCGGAGCGCTGGAACTGCGCGCGCAGCCTCCGGACGGCGTCGGCGATCGCGAGGCCGGCGGCGACGGCGAGGCGGGCATCGTCCTCGTGCGCCTGGGGGTAGCCGAAGTACGCGAGCACTCCGTCCCCGAGGTACTGCGCCACGAACCCGGAGCGGCTGGTGATCGCCTCGGAGCAGCCGGCGTGGTAGGCGCCAACGAGATCGCGCAGGTCCTCCGGATCGAGCTCGCCGGAGATCCGCGTCGAGCCGACGAGGTCGGCGAACAGGACGGTCAGGTACCGCCGCTGCTCGCCCTGAAACTGCCGGTCGCCGGCGGGACGGGCGAGCGAAGCGCCGCACTCGGCGCAGAACTGCTCGCCCGCCGCACACTCGGAACCGCAGCTCGGGCACGCGAGCGCGAGCGCACGGCCGCAGCCCACGCAGAACTTCGCGCCGTCGCGGTTCGCGCGCCCGCAGCTCGTGCACGTCGCCATGGAGTGGAACGAGCGTAGATCGAAAGCGGTCGCCGCGACAAGCGAGCGATCGGCGATTGACCGTCGTGAGTGGAGCCGGGAGAATCGCCGGGCGGCTCCCCTTCCAGACTGGAGGTTCCTCATGGCAGGCGTCGAGAAGCGCGACTTCGACTCACCCGACGAGTCGCGCACTCCTGCGAAGACCCGCTCGGACATCGTGCACCTCGGCGGGACGACGGCGGCACGACTGACGCTCGAGCCCGGTTGGCGCTGGTCGGACTGCGTGAAGCCCGTCGCCGGCACCGAGACCTGCCAGCACAGGCACGTGGGCGTCGTCCAGTCGGGTCGCATGCGCGTGTCGCACGACGACGGGACGGTGCTCGAGCTCGCCGCCGGCGAGGCCTACGTCATCGAACCGGGCCACGACGCGGAGGTTCTCGGCGACGAAGCGTTCGTCGGTTTCGAGTTCGAGCCGAAAGCTGCCGAAGAGTACGCGCGCGGGTAGCCGGTCGCGCTACCGTGACCGCGATGGTCACCGGGTGGCTCGAGTGACCCGCGCCCGGGTCGGCACCGTCGCGGTCGCGCTGCTCGCCGTGCTCGCCGTGACGGGCGCCCGCGCGACTCCGGTTGGCGCGCCACCGCCCGAGTGGGCCGCGAACGCTGCGGCCTGGCCGTCGCACAACCTCAACCTCGCGAACACGCGCGCCGACTTCGACACGCGGATCGACGCCCGCGACGTGTCGAAGCTGAAGCGTCGGTGGACCTTCGCACTCCCGTACGCCGGCAGTTGGGGCTCGTTCACCTCGAACCCGATCGTGCTCGGCGGCGTCGTGTACCTCGAGGACCCCGACTCCGACGTGTTCGCACTGGATCAGGCGAACGGCAGGCTGCTCTGGAAGCACGACTACCGCTCGGTCACCCCGTCCGGCGGGCCGAACGGCGTCGCCTACGGCTACGGGCTCCTGTACGGAGAGACGGCGGACTCGATCTTCGCGCTCGACCCGCACACCGGGAGGCAGGTCTGGATCCGCAGGCTGACGAGCAGCCCGAAGGAGGGCATCGACATGGCACCGCAGCTCTTCGACGGCAAGCTGCTCGTGTCGACGATCCCGGGCAACTCGACCTCCTTCTACGGCGGCGGCGCCTGGGGCGTCCTCTACGCGCTCGACGCGCGCACCGGCAAGCGGCTCTGGAGCTTCTCGACCGTCAAGGGCGGAGCCAGGCTGTGGGGCAACCCGAAGCTGAACGGCGGCGGCGGGCTTTGGTACCCGCCGGCCGTCGACTCGCACGGCCGCGTCTTCATCGGCACCGGCAACCCGGGGCCATACCCGCTGACGACGAGCGACCCGAACGCGCGCAGCCGGCCCGGCCCGAACCTCTACACCGACTCGCTCGTCGCGCTCGACGGCGCCACCGGCAAGCTGCTCTGGTACCGGCAGGTAACGCCGCACGACCTCCGCGACCACGACTTTCAGGACTCGCCGATCATCGTCACGGTGAAGGTCCACGGCGTCGCCACCGAGGCGGTGATCGGCGCCGGCAAGTCGGGCCAGGTGATCGCGTTCCGCGCCGCCGACGGCCAGCGCCTGTGGACACGCGTGGTCGGCAAGCACAACCGCTACGGAGAGGGACCACTGCCCGCGAAGCCGGTCGTCTACTGTCCCGGCGGGCTCGGCGGCGTCCTCACGCCGATGGCCGAAGCCCGAGGGGTCGTGTACGTGCCTTGGAACGACCTCTGCTTCAAGGGCTCGTCGACCGGCCTCGTTGGCGGCGGCCCGGTCCCGCCCGCGACCGGCAACCTCGCCGCGTTCGACGCCGCGACCGGCTCGCCGCTCTGGAAGCACACGTTCACGAACCTCGCCTCCGGCGCCGCGACCGTCGCCGACGACGTCGTCTTCACCACGACGTACAACGGCACCATCTATGCGCTCTCGACGAGGACCGGCGCGACCCTCTGGCGCACGAAGACGCCGGCCGGCATCGACTCCTTCCCTGCGGTCACGAGGACGATGCTGATCGTCGGTACCGGCGCCCCCGCTTCGCTTGGCCAGTCCCCGCACGGCGAGATCGTCGCCTACGCCCTCCCGTGACCGCTACAGCCCTCCCGTGACCGCTACAGTGAGAGAGATGACGTTGCGCCGCAGCACCTACTGGTCGTGGCCGCGATAACGCGGCCCTAGCTTCTGCACGTGCAACGGGCCGCCTCGGAGCGGCCCGACTCATCTCTGGGACACCGATCGCTCGAGGCGGCGACCACGCCCGAACGAAGGAGGAACACGTCCCATGTCAGCTCACGAGCTCGAACGCGAGATCCAGCGCGACCCGTCGGCGTTCCGGGTCCTCACCGGCGACCGACCCACCGGGCCGCTCCACATCGGCCACTACTTCGGCACGCTCCGAAACCGCGCCCGCCTGCAGCGGCTCGGCGTCGAGGTGCTCGTCCTGATCGCCGACTACCAGACGATCACCGATCGCACGTCGCCCGACACCCTCCCCACCGACGTGGAAGGGCTCGTCGCCGACTACCTCGCGGCCGGCATCGACCCGGATCGCGCGGTCATCTTCACGCACAGCCAGATTGCCGAGCTCAACCAGCTCGTGCTCCCGTTCCTCAGCCTCGTCAGCGTCGCCGAGCTCGGCCGCAACCCGACGGTGAAAGAAGAGATCGCGCAGGCGGGCGGCGACTCGACGTCGGCGCTGATGTTCACCTACCCGGTGCACCAGGCGGCCGACATCCTCTTCTGCCGCGCCAACCTCGTCCCCGTCGGGCGAGATCAGCTGCCGCATCTCGAGCTCGCCCGCACGATCGCCCGGCGCTTCAACGACCGCTACAGCCCGGGCGCGCCGTTCTTCCCGCTGCCCGAGGGGCTGCTCAGCCGGGCGCCGCTTCTGCTCGGGCTCGACGGCCGGAAGATGGGCAAGAGCCGCGGCAACTCGATCCCGCTCGCCGCCGGCGAAGCCGACACGGCGCGCCTCGTCCGGAGCGCCAAGACCGATGCCCGGCGGCGCATCACCTACGATCCCGACCGTCGGCCGGAGGTCGCGAACCTCCTCGAGATCGCGGCGCTCTGCCTCGACCGGCCGCCGGAGGAGATCGCCGACGAGCTCGGCGACCGCGGTGCGCTGGCGCTCAAGGAGCTCACCGCCGACGTCCTCAACGCGCACCTTCGGCCTCTCCGCGAGCGGCGGGAGCAGCTCGCCGCCGACCCGGGCTACCTGCGCTCCGTCCTCCACGCCGGCAACGAACGAGCGCGCGCGATCGCG
>DATBIC010000183.1:0-6668 GCA_036557145.1 Gaiellaceae bacterium | reverse complement strand
CGTGAAGCAGGAGCCGCCCCTGCCCGTCAGCGTCGAGCTGGCTCGCGACACCACCGGTGACGCGGCGCTGGCGCAGGCGATCCGTGAGCGGGTGCGCAGCGTACTCGTCGTCCAGACCGACATCGACCTCGTGCCGTGGGGGAGCCTGCGGCGGAGCGAGTACAAGTCCAGCCTCGTCGACCATTAGTGCCCTAGGAGGGACCAGATGACCGCGATCAAGCTCAACATCCTCAAGCCGAGCGTCAACAACCTGACCGTCCGCATCTTCGTGCGCGCGGCGGAGCTCGACTTCGAGGAGGTCGACGTGTGGGGCCACACGCGCGAGCCCGACTTCCTCCAGAAGGATCCGGCGCACCTGACGCCGATGATCGAGGAGGAGGGGCTGCCGCAGGGGTCGATCTGGGAGAGCTGCGCGATCATGCAGTACCTCTGCAACAAGCACGGCCTCGAGCGCTTCTACCCCGCCGACCCGGCGCGGCGGGCGCCGGTCGACAGCGCCATGTTCTACGTGATCGGGACGCTCTATCCGCTGATCACGCGCGCGACCTATCCGGCGCTGTCCTTTCCCCAGTACCCGGGCGAGGTCGGTTCGTCCGATGCCGACGAGAGCGCGAAGGCGGCGGCCCAGCAGGCGGCGACCGATGCGATCGCCGAGCCGCTCGACGCGTTTCGCTTCTACATGGGCGGCAAGCCGTTCATCGGCGGCGACGGGCCCTCGATCGCGGACATGCGGCTGGCGGCGTCGCTCGAGTTCCTGGACGCGATCGACTACGACTTCCCGGGCTGGGCGAAGGAGTACATGGCCGCGGTGGAGTCGTCGCTCGGCGACGCCTACAGCGAGCCGGCCGCCGACGTGCGCGGCTACATCGCCTCGGTCAAGTCGTAGAGGGGGGCCCGGAGCTGATCAGCCGCTCGCCGCGGCCGCGCGTGACGAAGCTGATCGTCCAGCGGATGAAGACGATCAGTCGGTTCTGGAAGCCGATCAGGTAGAAGAGGTGGACGAACAGCCACGTGAGCCAGGCGAACAGGCCGCTCAGGTGGAGACCCTTGATGTCGGCGACGGCCTTCGCGCGGCCGATGGTGGCGAGGTTGCCCTTGTCACGGTAGTGGAACGGTCCCGGCTGTCGGCCGCGGATCCGGTCGCGGACGGCCCGCCCCGCGTAGCGGCCCTGCTGCATCGCCACCGGAGCGAGGCCGGGTAGCGGCACGGGCTTTCCGGCCGCGTCGTGGACGAGCGCCATGTCGCCGAGCGCCGTCACCTCGGGGTGCCCCGGCAGTGTGAGATCGGGCCTGACCGGCACGCGCCCGGCGCGGTCGACCTCGACGCCCGCCGCGTCGGCGAGCCGTCCTGCCAGCTCCGAGGCGACGACGCCCGCGGCCCAGACGACGGTGCGCGCCGCGACACGCTGAGTCTCCCCGGCCGCCGACGTCAGCGTCACCGAGCCGTCGTCGATGTCGACGACCCGATGCTCGGTGAGCGGCGTCACGCCGAGCTTCTCCAGGGCCCGCGCCGCGCTGCGCGACAGTCCCGGCGGGAAGAGCGGCAGCACGCGGTCGGCCATCTCGACGAGCAGGATCCGGGCCGAGCGCGTGTCGATCGAGCGGAAGTCGCGGCGGAGCGTGTCGCGGGCGATCTCGCCGATCTGGCCCGCGAGCTCGACGCCTGTCGGCCCGGCTCCGACGACGACGAAGGTCAGCCAGGACGCGCGGCGCCCCGGGTCCGGCTCCGACTCCGCCGCCTCGAAGGCGCTCAGGATGCGGCGGCGCACCTCGAGCGCGCTCTCGAGCGACTTGACGTCGGGCGCGAGCCCGCTCCACTCGTCGTGGCCGAAGTACGAGTAGCCCGAGCCGGCGGCCACGATCAGGCTGTCGTACGGAAGCTCGCGCGGGCCGCCGTCGTCGGGCATGCCGTCGACCAGCACACGCCGGTTCTCGAGGTCGAAGCCGGTCACCTCGCCGAGCAGGACGTGGACGTTGGAGCTGCGCTTGAAGATCCCGCGGAGCGGGGAGGCGACCTCGCCCGGGGAGAGCGCGCCGGTCGCCACCTGGTAGACGAGCGGCTGGAAGAGCGAGAAGTTCCGCCTGTCGACGAGCGTCACGTCCACGGGAGCGCGGCGCAGCTTCCGCACCGCCTGCACGCCGCCGAAGCCGCCGCCGACCACGACGACGCGATTGCGGCCGGTAGATCCTTCGACAGGCCGAGCAGCTTCCAGAGTGGCGGCGGGCTCAGTTCCGGACACCGTTATGTCAATGCCTCCTTCCGATGAGTTGCAATCGCGGCTTCGGACCGGTTCACGGCCTTGCGGCCGGGCGCCAGCACGGCGACGACCACGCTCGCCGCGAAGAGCACGAGAGCGGCGACGAGCAGCGCCCCGGTGAAGCCGTGCACGAAGGCCGCGTGGGCCCGTTCGAGCAGCGCCGTTCCGCGCGGGCCGGCCTGCTGCGCGATCTCGGCCGCTGCGGCGATCGAGCCGCGCGCGGCATCCGCGGCCGGCCGCGGGAGCCCTGCGGTCGCCGAGCCGAGATCGTTGCGGTAGCCGATCTGCAGGATGCTCCCCAGGACTGCGATCCCGAATGCGCCGCCGACCTCACGCGCGAGATCGTTGACCGCGGACGCGATCCCCTGTCGGTGATCCGGCAGCGACGACACGATCGCGGTCGTCGCGGGCGCAGTCGCCAGCGCGAGACCGATGCCGGCGATCAGCGCGCCGGTCCCGAAGCGCCAGTACGACGACCCTACGTCGAGGGTCGTGAAGACGAGAAAGCCGACGCCCATCAAGGCGAGGCCTGTCCCGCCGACCAGTCGTACGCCGAAGCGCCGCGCCAGCTTCGGGGCGCGAGGCGAGATCGCCATCAGCATCAGCGCCATCGGCAGGATCGACGCACCTGCCTCGAGCGGCGAGTAGCCGAGCACGAACTGGAGGTACTGCAGCGCCACGAACAGGAACCCGAACTGGGCGAAGAACTGGAGCGAGAGTGAGAGCGATCCGACGCCGAAGCCGCGTCGCGCGAACAGGCGCGGGTCGAGCATCGGCTCGTCACGCCTCAGCTCGAAGAGGACGAACGCGGCGAGCAGTGCCGCCCCGGCGCCGAAGCCGGTCAGCGTCACGGGGTCGAGCCAGCCGCGCTGCGGCGCCTCGATGATCGCGAACACGAGGCCGAAGAGCCCGAGCGACGACAGCAGCGCACCCTGCGGGTCGAGCCGAACGCGCCGTGGGCTCCGCGAGGTCGGCACGATCGGGATTGCCGCTGCGAACGCGAGCGTCGCGAGAACGACGTTGATCGCGAAGACCGACGGCCACGAGAACCACTCCAGCAGCGTGCCCGAAAGCAGGAGCCCGACGATCGCCCCTCCGCCAGCGACTCCGGCCCAGATGCCGACCGCGCGGCCTCGCTCCTCGGGCGGGAAGACGTTCGTGATGATCGAGAGCGTCGTCGGCATCACGAGCGCCGCGCCGAGCCCGATCACCGCCCTGAGCCCGATCAGCGTCGACGGCTCGTCGACGAGCATCGCGGCGACCGACGCGCCGCCGAAGACCGCGAGCCCGGTCAGCAGGATGCCCTTGCGCCCGAAGCGGTCCCCGAGCGCGCCGGCCGGGAGCAGCAGGCCGGCGAAGACGAGTGCGTACGCGTCGACGATCCACTGGAGTTGCGTCTGATTGGCGCCGGTACCGCGCGCGAGGTCGGGCAGCGCGACGTTCAGCGAGGCGACTGCGGCGACGACCATCATCAGCGCCAGGCACATGACGGCCAGCACGGCGCGGCGTCGCTCGGCGGATGTCTCTGTCTGTGCGGTCATGGAAGCCCCCGTCCATGTATGTCAACATCTGATGACTTTGGTATATCATCAGGATCTGACTTTCCGCAAATGACGCGAAGGGGATCGACATCCGCGGGGGAGCGCACCGGTCGCAGGCCGGGTCAGAGCACGACGCGCGCCGAGATCCTGGCGGCTGCCCGCGGGAGCTTCGCCGAGCTCGGCTACGACCGCACCTCGGTGCGCGGCGTGGCCGGTCGCGCCGGCGTCGACCCCGCCCTGGTGCACCGCTTCTTCGGCGGCAAGGACGACCTGCTCGCGGCCGTCCTCGCAGGCGCCATGGCTCCCGCCGAGCGGATCCCGGACGTGATGGGTTCCGATTCGGCCTCGGTCGGCGAGCGCCTCGCCGCCTACTTCTTCTGGGTCTGGGAGGAGTCGCCGAGCCGTGACGTGCTCGTCGGGATGCTCCGCTCCGCGGTGGCCAACGAGCACGCGGCCGCCCTGCTGCGGGACTTCTTCGCGGGCGAGGTTCTCTCACGCATCGCGGCCCCGCTCGAGGGCGACGACGCCCGCCTGCGGGCAAACCTCGTCAGCTCGCAGCTCGTCGGGCTCGCGTTGCTCCGCTACATCCTGCGCTTCGAGCCGCTCGCGTCGGCGCAGCCGGAGGCGATCGCCGCCGCGATCGCCCCTACGCTGCAGCGCTACCTCACGGGCGAGCTCTAGCCCGGGCGGGCTGCGGCGCTGCGCTTCGGGGCGTGGCCGCTCGAGCCAAGGCCCGGTGCCAGGCACCGGCCGTAGCGCCTGGGCGCGAGCGAAACGCCTGCTCAGCCGGGTCTCCGGCTTCCCGAGGGCACGGCCGCACCGGCCACGGCCCGGTGCCTGGCACCCGGCCGTGGCCGGCCGGGCCGCGGCCGCTTACGGCAGGTGCTTTCAGAGAAAGGTCGCCGGCCCCTCCGAGGCTCAGCGCGCAGCGCCGGCCTCGCTGCGGCGACGCGCGTGCACTCCCTCGCAGAACTCCTCGACCATCTTGTTGTTGAACGCCGGGATGTCGTCCGGCTTGCGGCTCGTCACGATCCCCTCGTCGACGACGACCTCCTTGTCGACCCAGTCGCCGCCGGCGTTGCGGATGTCCGTCTGCAGCGTCGGCCACGACGTGACGGTGCGCCCGCGGACGACTCCGGCCTCGACGAGCATCCACGGGCCGTGGCAGATCGCGGCGATCGGCTTCCCCTGGTCGTGGAAGTCCCGGACGAAGCGGACCAGGTTCTCGTCGCCCCGCATCAGGTCGGGGTTGCCGACGCCGCCGGGGATCATCAGCGCGTCGTAGTCGGACGCGTCGACCTCCTCGATCGCCTTGTCGACCTCGTGCTCGTCGGCCTCGTCGAAGTGGTTGAAACCCTGGATCGTTCCCGTCTTCAACGAGATCAGCTGCGTCTCCGCGCCGGCCTGCTCGAGCGCCCTGCGCGGCTCGACGAGCTCGACCTGCTCGACCATGTCCGCCGCGATGATCGCGATCTTCTTGCCTTTGAGCTTCTTGTCAGCCATCGAAACCTCCTCCGGATGTCCGTCAGCTATGCCGCCGCACGTTTCCGGCGCGACGACGACTTGCGGGATGCAGACTTGGATCGCCGGTTCCGCTCGACGCTGGCGCGCAGCGCCTCGAGCAGGTCGATCGGCTCCTCGTCGCCCTCGACCTCCGGCGCCGCGTGCACGTCCTTGCCCTTGCGCTTCGCCTCGATCGCCGCCTTGAGCTCGTCGCGGTACGTGTCCTTGTAGCGCTCGGGTTTCCAGCCGGTCGTGCCCTGCTCGATCAGCTGCCGCGCCATTGCGAGCTCCTCCTTGCCGACCCGCTCCTTGCCGGTGTCGATCTCCTCGGTCGGTCGGATCTCGTCCGCGAAGTAGAGCTGCTCCAGGGTCAGCAGGCCGTCGCGGACGCGCAGCGCGCCGAGGTGCTGCCGCTGGCGCATCACGAACTTCGCGATCGCGGCGAGCTCCGACTCCTCGAGCGCGCGGGCGAACAAGCGGTACACGCGCTCGGCGCCGGACGCGGGCCCGAGGTAGTACGTCTTCGCGAAGAAGATCGGGTCGATCTCCTCGTACGGGACGAAGTCGCTGATGTCGATCGACCGCTGCCCGTCGACCCGCGCGTGCTCGAAGTCCTCGTCGGACACGAACACGTATTCGCCCTTGCGGTACTCGAACGCCTTGACGATCTCGTCCTCCGGCACCGGCTTGTCCTCGGCCTTGCAGATCTTCTGGTAGCCGATCGGGCTGCTGTCCGGCTCGTGGACGAGATGGAACTGCAGCTTGTGCTCCTGGATCGCCGGATAGAGCCGCACGGGCACGTTGACGAGGCCGAACGAGATGGAGCCGGACCAGATCGGGCGTGGCATGTCTCCTGCTTGGCCGCCCGCGGCCAGAGTGAAACCCGTGGCGCGCCGCTCAGCTCTGGGGCTCGAGCACGGCTCGCAGGCCGGCGAGGTCGGCGGCGCCGAAGACCAGGCGGTTGCGGGTCGCGACGTAGACGAGGTCGAGGTCGATCCCGGCCTGCGCAATCGTGCGAGTGAGGTCTGCCAGAACCCCCGGGCGGTCGTCCACCTCCACGACGACCACCTCCCGCTCGCGGCTGACCCCGAGATGCGAGATGGCCAGCGCGTGCTTGGCTGCTTCGGCATGCGGGACGAGGAGATGCAGCTCGACCCGGTCCGCAGCCCCGACGCACGTCGCCGCTGCGAGGTTCACGCCGGCGTCGCTGACCGCGGCGGCGACGCGGGCCAGCGCTCCTGGCTCGTTCTCGATCTCGATGACCAGGTCGAACGCGATCCTTCGCTCCTTTCGTGCGCGGTGCACTCTGTCAGATCGTCAATTGGTCGCGAGCAGATTCCCGAGCTCGGTCGCGTTGCGCGGCGCG
>DATBIC010000182.1:0-12404 GCA_036557145.1 Gaiellaceae bacterium | reverse complement strand
CACGAGGTCGAGATCACCGCACGCGACTACGCCCAGACGCTGCAGCTGATCGCCGCGCACGGCATGACGGCGACCGTGATCGGCCATCACGGCGGACGCTCGGCGGTCGGGAAGGCGCGGCAGATGCGCTCGCGCCTGTCTGCGCTGCGTGCGTGGGCGAAGCCGCGCGGCTTCGACCTCGCCCTCGCGCACGGATCGCACGAGCTGACGATGACCGCGCGCCGCCTCGGCATCCCGAGCGCGACGACCTTCGATTACGAGTGGGCGTGGCTGCAGCACCAGCTCGGCTGCCGCGCCGCGACGCGCGTGGTCGTCCCGCAGGCGATCCCGGCCGAGCGGCTCGCGCGCTACGACGCACGGCCGCCCAAGCTGCAGCAGTACCCGGGCCTGAAGGAGGAGTACTACCTTTCCGACTTCGAGGCCGACGCGACCGTCCCCTCCGCGTTCGGCGTCGACCCGGGCCGCGTGCTCGTCGTCCTGCGACCGCCGCCGGACGTCTCGCTCTACCACCGGCACTCGAACCCGCTGTTCCCGCAGACGCTCGACCACCTCGGACGCCGCGACGAGGTGCACGCGTTCGTGATCCCGCGCACCGACGAGCAGCGCGACTTCGTGCGCGGGCTGGAGCTGCCGTCCGTGATCGTCCCGGAGGAGGCCGTCGACGCGCAGAGCCTGATCGCGCTCGCCGACCTCGTCGTCTCCGCCGGCGGCACGATGAACCGCGAAGCGGCGGCGCTCGGTGTGCCCGTCTACACGACGTACGGCGGCCGCCTCGGCGGCGTCGACGAGGAGCTGATCCGCGAGGGGCGGCTGCGGCCGCTCACCGACCCACGGGCGCTCGAGCTGCGCAAGCGGGAGCACGCCGAGGAGTCGCGCGTCCGCCGCGACCCACAGCTGCTGCTCGACCTGCTCCTCTCAGCCCTGCCCGAGAGTCAGTCCGCCTGACAGCGCGATGCCGACGAGCGCGGGTGCGCCGGCGCTCACCGTCACCGGCAGCGGCGCGTCGTCGAGCCAGTCCTCGAGCCGTGCGGCGTCGCCGGCGAGTGCGAGCTGCTCGACGTTGGGATGACGGCCGTCGGTACGACCTGGGTGCGCGGCTTCGTCCTCCCACTCGATGAAGAACGGCAGGAACGGCTCGGCCTCCGCCTCCGCGACGCCCGCCAGCCGCCAGCGGAGGATGGTGCCGTCCGGCCGCGTGCGTTCGCCGTCCTCGACGGCGAGGCCGAGCCGCGCGGCGTGGGCGTCCAGATCCCCGGCGCGCACTGCCCAGGCGAGCGGTGCGAACGGCGCGGCACGGCGCGCGGCGACCCAGCGGCCGAACAGGGTGGACGCCGCCTCCTCCTCGTCGGCGACCGCGACGAGCTCGAGGTACGAGTCGCCGAGCGGGACGATGCGGTTCTCCGTCCCCCACCCGGGGTGACGGCCGCCCGCAACCGAGGCGAGCCCGTAGCGCGCCTCGAGCTCGCGAGCCGCATCGCCGAGGTCGAGCACGGCGAGGACGACGTGGTCGAGCTCGAGCGCGCTCATTCGCCGGTGGCTACCGCTGCGAGCACCTCGTCGCCGTAGCGCTCGAGCTTCGACGGGCCGACGCCGGCGATCCCCGCCAGCTCCGCAAGCGTCGCGGGCCGGGCCTCGGCGATCTCGTGCAGCACGCGGTCGTGAAAGACGACGTAGGGCGGGACGCCGTCGTCGCGCGCGCGTTCGAGCCGCCAGGCACGAAGCCGCTCGCCGAGCGGCGTCCAGTCGGCCTTCGGCTTCGGTCGAGGCGACATGGCCGCGCCGAGCTCGCGGAGGAACGGGCTCGGCGGGCCCGACCACGTCACCCAGAGCAGGCTCTTCGCCCGCGTCAGCCCGACGTAGAGCAGGCGCCGCTCCTCGGCGACCTGCTCGGACGTTCGCGCCTGCCGGGACGGCAGCTCCTTCGTCTCGAGCCTCGGCAGGAACACGGCCTCGAACTCGAGGCCCTTGGCGCGGTGCAGCGTCAGCAGGTGGACCCCGCGCGCGCCGTCGCCGCCGGGATCGAACCGGCGCCGAAGCTCCTCGACGAAGGACGCCGCATCGCCGTCGAATGCCGCCGCGAGCGCGACAAGCCGCGCGAGATCGGTCTGCCGGACGAGCTCGCGCTCGCCGAGCGAGTCCGGCGGCTGCTCGAGCCAGCCGGCCGCGAGCGCCTCCGCCCGCACCGCCTCGCGCGCAGGCGCCTCTCCGGCGCGCGCGAGCCGTGGGAGCAGCCGGCGCGCGGCGTCACGGGCGAGCAGCGATGCGCCCTGAAAAGGGATGCCCGCTTCGTGCAGCAGCTCCTCGTAGTCGGTCAGGCGCGCGTTCGTGCGGCAGAGGATCGCGGCCTCCTCGAGCGGGCAGTCGAGCGCCTGCAACGCCGTGACGATCGCCGCGCCCTCCTCGTGTGGCGACCCGAATGCGCGCACGACCGGCTCCCGGCCGGGATCGCGCGTCGCCTCGAGCACCTTCTCCGCACCGCCGAGCTGCGGGACGAGCCGGTTCGCCAGCGCGAGCACCTCCGGGGTCGAGCGGTAGTTCTGCTCGAGCCGCACGACAAGGGCGCCGGGATAGCGGTCGGGCATGCCGAGCAGGTGCTCGGGCCCCGCCCCCGTGAACGCGTAGATCGACTGGTAGTCGTCGCCGACGACGCAGAGCTCGTCGCGTCCTCCGAGCCAGTGCTCGAGCAGCGTCTGCTGGAGCAGGTTGACGTCCTGGTACTCGTCGACCGTGAACGCGCGGTACTGCCGCCGGAAGGTCTCCGCCGCCGCGGCGTCGTTCTCGAAGAGCGCGATCGCGTGCTCGAGCAGATCCTCGAAGTCCACGACCCGCTCCCGTTCCTTGCGGCGCTCGTACTCGCGGTAGACGCGCAGCATCAGGTCGGGCGGGATCGGCGGCTCGTGCCCGCCGAGGCTCGCCAGGTAGCGCTCGGGTGGGATGCGGCGGTTCTTGGCCCACTCGATCTCGGAGGCGAGGTCGGCCGCCGCCCGAAAGCGGTAGGCGCCCGGGAGTGTGTTGCCGATCTGCCGCAGCACGAGCGCCTTCGACGGGAGGATCGCGCCGATCCGGTCGGGCGCGAAGTGGCGAAGCTGCCGGAGCGCCGCAGAGTGGAAGGTGCCCGCGCGCACGCGGCCGGCGCCCAGCGCGGCGAGGCGGGCGCGCAGCTCACCGCCCGCCTTGTCGGTGAACGTCACGGCCATCAGCTCGGTCGCGGAGAACGCGCCCGACGCGACCTGGTTGGCGAGGCGCCGCGTGATCGTCGTCGTCTTCCCCGACCCGGCGCCGGCGAGGATGCACACCGGCCCGCGCACGGCCTCGGCCGCACGGCGCTGCTCGGGGTTCAGGCCGTCGAGAACGGGCACCGCCGCACCGTAGCGGCGCGAACGGCGGCCGACTGTGCCGTCAGTGCAACGTGTCTTCGAGCACGGCCTCGCCGCCCGTGCGCACCGGCTCGTGCGTCACCGAACGGAGCCGGGCGACGACGCCGGCCGTGTCGCCGTCGTCGACGAGCCGCTCGAGCTCGAGCAGCTCCTGCTCGAGCCAGTCGCGGTCGATCGGGACGTGCGCCGCGCGCATGATCTTCGGATGCGACGTGGGGCCTACCGCCTCGTCGTCGTTCCAGAGCACCTCGTGCATCTTCTCGCCGGGAAGGACGCCGGTGAACGTGATCGGAATCTGGGACTCGTCCTTGCCCGAGAGCCTGATCATCTGTTGTGCGAGATCGAGGATCCGCACCGGCTCGCCCATGTCGAGCACGTAGATCTGCCCGCGGCCGCCCATCGCGCCCGCCTGGATCACGAGCGAGGAGGCCTCCGCGATCGTCATGAAGAAGCGCGTCAGCTCGGGATGGCGGACGGTCACCGGGCCGCCGCGCTCGATCTGGCGCCGGAAGATCGGGATCACCGACCCCGACGAACCGAGCACGTTGCCGAAGCGCACGGCGACGAACCGCGTGTCCACGTCGGTTCGCCGCGCGAACGACTCGACGATCCACTCGCAGACCGCCTTCGACTGGCCCATGACGCTCGTCGGGTTCGCCGCCTTGTCGGTCGAGATGAGCACGAAGCGCTCGATGCCCGCGTCGACCGCCACCTCGACCAGCCGTCGCGTCGCGAAGACGTTGTTGGCCACCGCCTGCAGCGGGTTCGACTCGAGCATCCCGACGTGCTTGTAGGCCGCCGCGTGGAAGACGACGTCGGGGCGGTATTGCTCGAAGGTCTGCTGCATCTTCGCCTGGTCGCCGCAGTTCGCCAGCACGGGCACCGCGGCTGCGAACTCGCGCTCGCCAGCGAGCTCGCGCTCGATCTCGAACAGCGGCGCCTCGCCCTTGTCGACGAGCACGAGCCGCGCGACGCCGAGCCGCGCCAGTTGGCGGCAGAGCTCGCTGCCGATCGAGCCGCCGGCGCCGGTGACGAGCACCGACTTCCCCTGCACGTACGCGGCGATCGCGCCGAGGTCGACGTCGACCGGCTGGCGGCCGAGGACGTCTTCGACCTGTACCGGGCGAATCTGGCCGGCGAGGTTCAGGTCGCCCGCGATCAGCTCGTGGAGGCCCGGCAGCGTCTTCACGGGCACGCGCTCCGCGCGGCACGTCTCGACGACGCGCTGGCGGACGCCGCCGGGCGCCGATGGGATCGCGATCAGCACCTCGTCGGGCTTGTTGTCGCGGAGCAGGTGCTGCAGGTCGTCGGTCGTGCCGAGGACGCGCACGCCGTGTAGCCGGAGGTTCTTCTTGCGCGGGTCGTCGTCGACGAGCCCGATCGGCGTGTAGTGGAGGTTGCGGTTGCGCTGCATCTCGCGGATCAGCAACTGAGCCGCGTCCCCCGCGCCGACGACCAGCACCTCCTTGCCGCGGATGACCACCCCGGACTGCGGGCGCTCGATCAGCGAGCGCGCGAGCAGCCGCGACCCGGCGACGAACGCGAGCACGAGCAGGTAGTCGAGCGCCGCAATCCCGCGCGGGAGCCGCGACGCATGCTCGGGCGGGAACGCGTAGAGGACGAGATAGGTCAGCGCCGAGCCGACGGTGACGCCGCGGAACAGCCCCCACATGTCACGCGTCGAGACGTAACGCCACCAGCGGTTGTAGAAGCCGAAGACGACGAACGTCACCAGGTTGATCGCGACCACGAGCGCGACCACGTCGAGGTCGAGCAGGTGGCGGTAGTAGATCGGAGTCGCCTTGTCGAAGCGCAGGAAGAAGGTGAGGCGCCACGCAGCGGCCACCAGGACACCGTCGACGACGACCTGCCAGATCCGGTGCCGGTTGATGGAGAAGATCCTCACGTCGCGACGAGGTCGGAGGCGCGCTCGAGCACCGATGCGACCTCCTTCTGCTGCTCCTCGCTGATGCCTGCCCAGAGCGGCAGGCAGAGATTCTCACGCGCGGCCTTCTCGGTCTCGGGGAAGTCGCCCTCGCGGTAGCCGAGGTACGCGAGCGCGGGCTGCAGGTGCAACGGCGGCGAGTAGTACGAGGTGAAGCCGATGTCGGCGGCGGCGAGCGCCGCTGTCAGCGTGTCGCGCTCGGCCGAGCGAACGCAGAACTGGTGGTAGACGTGGCCGGGCGCATCCGCCGGCACCTCGACGATGCCGGCGAGCAGCTCGCGGTAGCGGGCGGCGGCTTCACGCCGTTGCTCGTTCCACGTGTCGATGTGACGCAGGAAGATGCGCAGGAACGACGCCTGCACGGCGTCGAGCCGCGAGTTGTAGCCGACGTAGAGGAACTCCTTCTTCGCCGCCGAGCCGTGGAAGCGGAGCATGCGAAGGCGCGCGGCGACGTCGGCGTCGTTGACCGCGATCATCCCCCCGTCGCCGAGGGCGAACAGGTTCTTCGTCGGGAAGAAGCTGAACGTCGAGACGACGCTCGAGCAGATGCCCGCGGCGCCGAACGCCTGCGCCGCATCCTCGACGATCGGCACGCCGTGCTGTGCGAGGTCGGCCACCGGCGCCGGGCGCCCGAACAGGTGCACCGGCACGATCGCCTTCGTCCGCTCCGTGACCCGGCGTCCGACGTCGGCCGGGTCGACGTTGAGCGTGGCCGGGTCGATGTCGGCGAAGACGGGCGTGGCGCCGCGCTGTGCGATCGCCTCGGCCGTCGCGTAGAACGTGAACGCCGGGCAGATCACTTCGTCGCCCGCGCCGATGCCGATCGCGTCGAACGCGAGCACGAGCGCGTCGGTTCCGTTCGCGCAGCTGACGCACTCCGCGACGCCGAGGTGCTCGGCCGACTCCCGCTCGAACGCCTCGACCTCGGGGCCGAAGATGAACCTGCCGGTGTCGAGCGTCTGCGCGAATGCGGCCTCGAGCTCGGCCCGAAGCGGCGCGTACTGCGCCCGGACGTCGACGTGCGGAATCCTCACGACTCGCTGATGGTACCCCGGCTGCGCCGCCGGAGCCGCGCCACGAGCAGCAGCGCGGCCGCGCCGACGGCGACGATCACCACGTAGTCGACGAACCGGAAGCCGTGCTGGAAGCTGTCCCAGCTCGCGCCGAGGGCCCAGCCGATCGACGCGAACACGACGCACCAGACGGCGTTGCCGATCAGCGTGAGGACGTTGTAGCGGTGGAACGGCGTCTCGAAGACGCCCGCCGGGATCGACACGAACGAGCGCACGAGCGGCGTCATCCGGCCGAGCAGGACGGCCCAGGTGTCGTGGCGCCGAAACCAGCGTTCGGCGCGGTCCAGCTTCGCTTCCGAGAGGTGGAACCAGCGGCCGTGGTCCTCGAGGAACGGGCGCCCGCCGCGGTCGCCGATCCACCAGCCGAACACCGCGCCGACCTGGTAGCCGACGATGCCCGCCGCGACGACCACGAGGAACGCGGCGAAGCCGCTCGCGTCCCAGCCGAAGATGTGAACCTGGTGGACGAGCGCACCGGACGCGAGTGCTCCCGCGTACACCATCACGAGCTCGCTCGCCGCGGGAAACACGGCGTCGATCGCCATCATGACGAGGATCACCGGCACGCCGTAGTGCGCGAGCAGCGAGGTCACGGCGCCGCCGTGAACGCGAAGGACGCCTGCAGGTCGGACGTCCCGACGTCGCTCGCCGCGAAGACGTGGGCGACGTAGGCGCCGCTCGGCGCACGGGCGCCGCCCGGAAGCCGCCCGTCCCAGGCAAGCGACTGCGGCCCCGCCGGCAGCGAGACCGCGGGCAGCGCCCGCACCGTGACGCCGCCGGTCGTCTCGATGCGCAGCCGGACCGTCGCCGCATGCCCGAGCACGAAGCGCACGTTCGCACGTCCGGGCGCCGGCGAGACGGCGAGACCGCGCAACGTCGAGTCGACGAGGAACGAGCGGTCGATCGTCGAGACGCGGCCGAGGTCGTCCTTCGCGGTGACGTTCCAGTGCCACTCGCCCTCCGGCTCGAGGTCGGTAGCCGACGTCGTGTAGGTGCCCGGGTCGTGCGCGACCGCCGACTCGATCGGGCGCACCGTGCCGTCGGGAGCGACCAGCTCGGCCGTCACCGTCGCCGGACGGACGAGCTTGTACTGCAGCGGCTCCGTGTCGGCTCCCGGGTCGCCGTTCAGCAGCGGGACCGGCGGTGGCGGCGCGTAGACCCCGTAGTACTCCTCGAGGAGCGCGTCGCCGGTCGCAGCGCCCCCGTTGACGCTCGGGCGGTCGAGCAGCTGCCCGTCGAAGGCAGCCGCGACGGGGCCGCCCGAGGCCACCGCGCAGGCGGTGACGGCACCGAGGCGCACCATCGTCTGCGCGAGCTCGAAGCTCGTCATCCCGACGCTGTAGCCCGGCTGGTCGCCGTCGACGGCGACGAGGATCACGCGCCCGTCCGCGAGCTGGCCGACCGCCGCACGCGGGCCGCGATCGGAGATCTGGTCGCTCGTGAAGCTCTCGCCGGACCGGAAGATCGCCCTGCCCGCGCGCACGAGCACCGGCCCGCCGCCGAGCGCCGACACCGTGCCGGCCCAGGCCGGCTTCAGGAGCAGCCGTACGGTCAGCGGCGTCCCGGCCGGCGCCTCCGCCTGGAGCGAGGCGACGGCCGTGCCCGTTGCCTGGAGGATCGCCCCGCCGGGCGGGATCGCCTCGCCGCCGCCCGTCCCGGCCGCGACGACGGGGGCCTGCAGGTCGACGGCGGGGACGGCCGGAGCGAACGGCTGGAGCACGACCTCGGCCGATCCCACCACGGCCGGAGCAGTGGTGCCGTACGCCGGTGTCAGGAGGACGACCTGGTTCCGGGAGGGAGGCTGGTTCACGCCGGCGACGGGCCGGCGCTGGCCCGTCCCCTGCCAGCTGCCGACGAACGAGACCCGGTCGACGTGCAGCGTCCCCGCCTGGTCGATCCCGATCGAGGAGCGGGCGGGCAGCGGCGTGTGCTCGAGCGCGCCGCCCTGCATCAGGATCCCCGCGGGCAGCCCACCCTTGGCCGAGAAGTCGCCGTTGATGCCGACGACGGTCGCCTGCGCCGACAGGTCGCGCTCGATCCGCGTCAGCCGGTCGCGGCCGGCGGTCAGCGGGCCGTGCGCGGTGACCGCGGCCAGCGCGTAGAGGCCCTGCTGGTCGCCGGGCCTGGGCGCGGTGATCACGTCGATCGCAACCGGTCCGTGGAGCGTGAACTGCACGCCCTGCTCGAAGGTGACGCCCGGCAGCAGCGTCACGGGCTCCGCCGCGAGGGCGGGCGGGGACAGCGCAGCACAGAGGAAGGCGGCCAGGACGAGGCGGCGGATCATCCCCGCCCGACAGTACCTCGGAGACCGGCGGCGGTCAGGTCCCTGCGATAGTGCCATCCGTGGGCATCGCGCACTGGGACGAGGTGGAGTTTCACCGCGCGGCCAAGGGAGAGATCGACGCGTCGTGGCAGCGGCTCGGAGGGAGCGCCGGCGCAGAGGGCGTAGGCCTCAACCGCGTTCGGGTCGCGCCGGGCATGCTCCCGACCCCGCCGCACTCGCACGGCGCCTCCGAGGAGATCTACTTCGTGCTCGCCGGCTCCGGGCTCGCCTGGCAGGACGAAGCGGTGCACGAGGTCGCCGCCGGCGACTGCGTCGTCCAGCGCGCCGACCTGCTCGAGCACACCTTCAAGGCGGGCCCCGACGGGCTCGAGTACCTCGTCTACGGGACGCGGCACCCGACCGAGTACGGCTGGCTGCCGCGCTCCGGGGCGGTGCGGCTCGGCTGGCCGTGGGTCGAGGGGCGCACCGACGACCCGTGGGAGGTCGAGGCGCAGGCGGAGCCGCTCGCGTTCGGCGACCCGGCGCCGAGGCCGCCGAACATCGTCTCGCTCCGCGACCGGCGGCAGTCACAGGCGCTCGCCGCCGAGGCCGGCGCGGAGCGCACCGGTCTCAAGTGGCTGTACGTCCCGGCGGGCAGGCTGAGCGCGCCGCCGCATTGCCACACCGCCGACGAGGAGGTGTTCCTCGTGCTCGAGGGCGAGGGCACGCTCGAGCTCTGGCCCGCGCCGAGGGCGCGCGACGCCGAACGCGAGGACGTCGCGGTGCGCGCCGGTCACGTCGTCGCCCGCCCTCCGTCGACGCGGGTCGCGCACGCGTTCCGGGCCGGGGCGGGCGGGCTGACGCTGCTTGCATACGGCACGAACCCGCCGAACGACGTTTGCTACTACCCGCGCTCGAACAAGCTTTACTGGCGCGGGGCCGGCGTGATCGCGCGGATCGAGACGCTCGCCTACGAGGACGGCGAGCCCGACGACTGGGACTAGATTCCGACTGTGACACGCACCGAGCTGGTCGAAGGCCTGATGGCCCGCTTCGCACACGTCCCACCGGAGGCGGTGCTGAAGGAGGACCTGCTGCGCACGGGCATCGCGTTCGAGGAGTCCGCGCTCACCGACAACCTCGACGGCGACGTCAAGCCGAAGTCGTACTTCATCTTCTCGTTCGACCAGAAGCCGCTCGCGTCGCTCGGCGAGGCCGCGAAGCGGCGGCCGCCGGAGGAGATCGCCCTCACCGGCGGCCCCTACGAGCTGCGCCGAACGATCGTGTCGGTGCGGGTCAACCCGACGTCGCCCTACCGCGCCGCGCGCGACGAGGGCGGCGCTCTCCGCCTGTCGCTCGACGGGCGGACGATCGCCGACATCGGTCTGCCGCCGATGCCCGAGTACTACCGGCACACGCTCGCAAACGGCAAGACGGTGATGGAGACGGCGCCCACGATCCAGTGGGGCTACCTCGTCTACCTGACCGTGCTCCGCCTCTGCCAGTACTTCGGCGCCAAGGAGGAGTGCGGCTTCTGCGACATCAACCACAACTGGCGCCAGCACAAGCGGGAGGGCCGCCCCTATACCGGCGTGAAGCCCGTCGCCGACGTGCTCGAGGCGCTGGAGCTGATCGACCGCTACGACAGCGAGCGCGCGTCGAAGGCGTACACGCTGACCGGCGGCTCCGTGACGAGCACCGTCGACGGGCTCGCCGAGGCCGACTTCTACGGCCGCTACGCCCAGGCGATCGAGGAGCGCTTTCCCGGCAGGTGGATCGGCAAGGTCGTCGCGCAGGCGCTGCCGCGCGAGGAGGTGCAGCGCTACAAGGACTACGGGATCTCGATCTACCACCCGAACTACGAGGTGTGGGACAAGCGGCTGTTCGAGCTGATCTCACCCGGCAAGCAGCGCTACGTCGGGCGCGAGGAGTGGCACCGGCGGATCTTCGACGCGGCCGAGGTGTTCGGCCCGCGCTACGTGATCCCGAACTTCGTCGCGGGCGTGGAGATGGCGAAGCCGTTCGGCTTCGCGACAGTGGACGAGGCGATCGCCTCGACGACCGAGGGGCTCGATCACTTCATGAGCCGCGGGATCACGCCGCGGTTCACGACGTGGTGCCCCGAGCCGACGACGCCGCTCGGCCGCGACAACCCGGACGGCGCACCGCTCGAGTACCACATCCGCCTGCTCGAGGCCTACCGCGAGACGCTGGAGCGCCACGGCCTCAAGCCGCCGCCCGGCTACGGCGTCGCCGGCGCCGGCAAAGCGGTGTTCTCGGTCAGCTCGTTCATGGACACGCTCGCGCCCGACGAGGTGACGGTCGAGGAGGCCGTCCCGGCATGAGCAGCCGCATCGGCGTCGACGAGGCGAGATCGCTGTGGCTCGAAGCGACCGACGACGAACTGCGCCGGCTCGCGCAGACCGCACGCGCGCGCTTCCACGAGCCCGATCAGGCGACGTACATGGTGATGCGGATCGTCAACTACACGAACGTGTGCGTCGCACAGTGCGACTACTGCGCCTTCTACGTGCTGCCGAACCAGGACGGCGGCTACGTCCTCTCCCAGGGCGACGTGTTCGCGAAGATCGACGAGCTGCTCGAGGTCGGCGGCGACCTCGTCGCGTTCAACGGCGGCTTCAACCCGAAGCTGCCGCTCGACTTCTACTGCGACCTCTTCGCGGCGGTGCGCAACCGCTACGCCGAGCGCGTCGAGTTCTACGCGCTGACCGTGGCGGAATTCGTCTACCTCGCCGACCGGGCGAACCTCAGCCATGCCGAGGCGGCGGCGCGGCTGCGCGACGCCGGCGTCCACTGGGTCACCGGCGGCGGCAGCGAGATCCTCACCGAGGACTTCCGGAAGCGCCACGCGAAGTTCAAGTACACGGTGCACGAGTACCTCGACGCGCAGCGGGCGATCGTGGAGTCGGGGATGCGCACGACCGCGACGATGGTGATCGGGTTCGACGAGTCGCTCGACGAGCGCCTCGAGCACCTGCAGCGGACCCGCGACTTCCAGGACGCGTGCCTCCGCGACGGCTACGACGGGCTCTTCTCGTTCCTCTGCTGGACGTACAAGCCGTACGGCACCGCGTTCGGCGGCCGCGAGATCGCACCGCGCGAGTACTGGCGCCACATCGCGCTCTCCCGCATCTTCCTCGACAACGTCAGGCACGTGCGCACCTCCGTGCTGACGCAGAACGAGGAGGCGTTCCGCGCGCTCGAGTACGGCGCCGACGACTTCGACCTGCCGATCGAGGACGAGGTGACGCAGAAGGCCGGCGCCCGGATCGACCTCGACCTCGACGGATTGCTCGCGATCCCCCGCTCACTCGGCTACACGGTCAGCTACCGCCGGGCAGAACGACCGGCCGCTGTAGCCGCCACCCCCTAGACCCGGCGCGCCCCAGGCAGTAGGTTCCCCGGCGCAGGCGACCATTGGGGGATTGGGCATGAGACACGCGTTCGCGATCGCTTCCGTCACCGCACTCGTCGCGCTCGCGGCAGGCTGCGGCGGCAGCAGCAACTCGGCGAGCCAGACGACGTCGAGCGGCGGCTCGTCCTCCGCGAACTCCTCCTCCTCGAACTCGTCGTCCTCCTCGTCGTCGTCCTCATCCTCCTCGTCGTCCTCCTCCTCGTCGTTCAGCTCCGCCAAGAACTGCTCGCAGCTCGTCTCGCTCGGCTCGAAGGTGTCGCAGGCGCTGGCCGCGCAGGGGATGTCGGGCTCGACCAGCCTCGAGACGGAC
>DATBIC010000181.1:0-14162 GCA_036557145.1 Gaiellaceae bacterium | reverse complement strand
GCGGCACGAGGTTCAGCAGCGACGACTTGCCCGCGCCGGTCGGCCCGCAGATCGCGACGATCTCGCCCGGCTGCAACTCGAGATCGATGCCCGAGAGCACCTCGCTGCCGACGCCGTACTCGAAGTGGACGCCTTCGAAGGTGATTCCGAGCGGCCCTGCCGGCAGCGAGCGCGGCTCAGCCGGCTCCGGGATCGGCTCGATGCCCCGCAGCCAGGCGAAGCTCCGCGACGCCGAGGCGGTCGCGCGCTGCGCGAGCGAGAGGATCCAGCCGAGTGCCTCGAGCGGCCACACCATCTGCAGGAGCAGCTGGTAGAAGAGGAAGAACTCGCCGTAGGTGAGCGTGCCGCCGATCACGTCGCGGCCGCCGAAGAGCACGACGGCGCCGATCGAGAGTGTCGGCAGGAACAGCAGGCCGGGCAGGAACGTCGCCTCGACGCGCGCCTGGCGGAGCACGCCGTCCCGCACCGCTTCCGCCTTCGTGGTGAAGCGGGCGTGGACGTCGTCCTCGCGACCGAACGCCTGCACCATCTCGATGCCGACGACCGCCTCGTCCGCGGCCTCGGTCACGTCCGCCTTCAGCTGCTGGACGTGGCGCGAGATCGGCATCACGCGCCGCGCGAACATGAACGCGAGGATCCCGACGAGCGGCATCGAGACGAGCGCGATCGCGGCCAGCTTGGGGTTGACGACGAAGAGGGTGACCGCGATCCCGAGGATCATCATCAGCGACTGGAGCCCCTGGGTCATTCCCCAGCCGATGAAGTAGCGGATCGGGTAGAGGTCGTTCGTCGCGCGCGAGACGACCTGGCCGGTCGCGTGGCGGTCGTAGAACGCGCGCGGGTAGCGGAGGTACGCCTGATAGAGCAGCTCGCGCATCCGCCACTCGACTCGGATCCCGGTGCGGGACGTCGCGTAGCGGCGCGTGAAGTTGATGAAGAAGCGGACGACCGCGAGCGCGATGATCGCGACCAGGTAGGGCCAGAGCGGGTCGTGGTGCCCGTTCGTCGGCGCGATCGAGCTGTCGATCGCGTGTCTGACGACGATCGGGATCGCGAGTGAGAGCCCGGTGTAGACGAGCGCGCAGACGAGGCCGACGACGACGAGCCGGCCCTGCTCGCGCCAGAGCGCGGCCATCCGCCGCGCCGTGGCGACGGTCCCGAGGTCCGGTGGATCGACCGAGAGAGGGCGCCCGCTCACCGGTGCAAGCTACCAGCCGGATCGTTAACCAGGTTAAGCGGGATTCGGGAGCGCGGCGGGGCGCCCGCCGGCGGTCAGCCAGCGCATGCCCTTGAGCGTCCAGCCGGCGAGCGCCAGCAGGATCAGCCCGGTGATCAGAAGCAGGAAGAGTGCCCGCCGTTTCATGCTCGGGAACCTACGACGCTCACCCGACGCGGACATCGGCCCGGGGGATGATCTCGCGTCGACCGGCGGGATGAGCCTGAGTCGCGCCCGGTGACGGCCTCGGGGCCGACGTTGATCGCTTTCGGTTCGAAGGTGGCGCAGGTTTGTCGCCCTCGTTTGGCAACGAGACACGGCCGTTCCGGCCCTCGACGATCGCCCGGGTGCCGTGCCTCCGCGGCGACGTCACGCTTTCGATGCACTTCCGCGGAGGTCTGTCACCCTCGTTTGGCAACGGGACATGGCCGTTTCGGGGCGATTTACCGGCGCTTTACACAGTGGTTGCGAAAGCCGCATGGGCGTGCGGGATGGTTCGGGCGATGGCGGGCGTGAGCCGGAGGACGATGCATCTCGCAGGCGCCGCGGCACTCGTCGCCCTAGCGGTGGCGCTGCCGGCGGGCGCGACGGAGGCTGCCGCCCCGACCGCCGTCACCGGCACCGCGCAGCAGGTCGGCCCGACGAGCGCCGTCGTCAACGGCAGCGTGAACCCCGGCGGCAAGTCGACGACCGCGTTCTTCGAGTTCGGCTCCGACCCCTCCAAGCTGACGAAGTCCGCGACCACGAGCGCCGGCTCGGGCACCTCCGACGTCGCGGTCTCGACCAAGCTCACCGGGCTCTCACCCGGCACGACCTACACCTACCTCGTCGAGGCGACGAACGCCGACGGCAGCGACAAGGGCGGGGAGGGGACGTTCACGACGCTCTCGCCGCCGGGCGTCGTCACCGGCGGCGCCTCGAGCGTCAGGGCGTCGTCCGCGACGCTGAACGGCTCGGTCGACGCCAACGGCCGTCCGACGACCTGGTACTTCGAGTACGGGACGTCGACGAGCTACGGATCGAAGACGCCGGCGAAGAGCGCGTCGGGCACGAACGCCGCGCCGGTCTCGGCGTCGATCTCCGGCCTGCAGGCCGGGCGCACGTACCACTTCCACCTCGTCGCGACCTCCGACGGGGGCACGACCAACGGCGGCGACGCGACGTTCACGACCAGCGGCGCGCCGACCGTGTCCACCTCGGCTGCGAGCTCGATCGCTCCTACGACCGCGAAGCTCAACGGCACCGTCAACCCGAACGCCCTCTCGACCACCTGGTACTTCGAATACGGCACGTCGACGAGCTACGGCACCCGCACGTCGGCGAGGAGCGCGGGCTCCGGCGCGAGCGCGCTGAAAGAGTCGGTGTCGATCTCGAAGCTGAGGCCCGCGACCGTCTACCACTACCGGCTCGTCGCCGGCAACAGCGCGGGGACGAACGCGGGAGCCGACCGCACCTTCTCGACCGCCGGTCCGCCGGCCGCGCAGACGGGCGCCGCGCAGAGCGTCGGCATCACGACCGCCACGCTCACCGGCGCCGTCAACCCGAAGAGCCGCTCGACGACGTGGTGGTTCGAGTACGGCACCTCGACCGCGTACGGTGCGAAGACGTCGGCGCAGAGCGCCGGCTCCGGTTCGGCGACGAAGGGCGTCTCGGCCGCGCTCAAGAATCTCGTGAGCGGCACGCTCTACCACTTCCGGCTCGTCGCGAAGAACGACGCCGGCACGACCGCCGGCGCCGACGGCACCTTCCAGACCGCCGGCGTGACGCTGACCGCCCTCACGCGCCAGGTCGTCTTCGGGCGCACGATCTACCTGCGCGGAGCCGTGCCGATGCGCGCGGCCGGGCAGGCGGTGACGGTCTATGCGCAGCCCTACGGCACGCCGTCGTTCCGCTCGATCGCCGTCGTGCTGACGGCGGCCGACGGCTCGTGGGCCTACCTCGCCAAGCCGACGATCGCGACCGCCTATCGCGCCGCGTGGCAGGGCGGCACGAGCGCGCCCGTGTCGATCGGCGTGCATCCCGCGATCCGGTTCTCGCGCACGGGCAAGCACTTCCTGGTGCGCGTCGGAGCGGGGCGGACGTTCGCGCACCGCGTCGTCCAGCTCCAGCGCCGGACGGCCGGCGGCCGCTGGCTGACCATCAAGCGCGTCCGCCTCGGCGCCCGCTCGCGTGTCGAGTTCACGGCGGTCCTCCCGCGCGGCCGCTCCACGCTGCGCATGGCGTTCAGCGTCAACCAGGCGGGCGCCGGGTACCTCGGCGCGAAGAGCCGGGCGATCGCCGTCACGCGCCGCTGACCCGACCTGCTATCAGTCCGGGCGCATGCCGGGCTCCACGGATCGCGCTCGCCGGCGCGCCGCTCGCCGCCGCGCCGTCCGGCGCCGCCGCCTCGTCGCGCTCGCCTGCCTCACCGCCACGGTCGTGGCGGTCGCCTTCGGGCTCAGCCGGGCGTTCCCGGCGCGCGGCGGTGCGCCTTCCGCCGCGCCGGCGCGGCACTCGACGCACCCCGCAGCGCCCACCGTGCACACGGCCCCGACCGGGACCGTGACGATCGCCTGGGGCGGCGACACGGTGCTCGGCTCGATGTACGGGCTGCCGCCCGACCAGGGCAGACCGCTGCTCGCGCACGTCGCGCCCGTGTTCCGCGCCGCCGACGTCGGCTGGGTGAACCTCGAAGAGGCGCTGTCGAACGCGTCGACGTCGAAGTGCGCGGGCGCGTCGTCGGGCACCTGCTTCGCGTTCGGCGCGCCGACGAGCTATGGGCGCACGCTGCCCGCGTCCGGCATCGGCATCGTCAACCTCGCGAACAACCACGCCGACGACTACGGCGCAGCCGGGCAGGCCTCGACGCTCGCCGCGTTGCGCGCGGCGCACGTCGCGTGGGACGGCAAGCCCGGCGAGATCGAGGTGCTGCGGATCCACGGCATCCGCGTGGCGTTCCTCGGCTTCGCGCCGTACAAGTGGGCCTCCCGGCTCGACGACATCCCCGCCGCGGTGCGGCTCGTCCGGCGCGCGGCACAGGAGGCCGACGTCGTCGTGGTGGCGATCCACGCCGGCGCTGAGGGATCGACCGCCGACCACGTGCCGACGGGCACCGAGTACTTCCTCGGCGAGAACCGCGGCAACAGCCGCGCCTTCGCGCACGCCGTGATCAATGCGGGCGCCGACCTCGTCGTCGGCTCCGGCCCGCACGTGATCCGCGGCGTCCAGTGGTACCACGGGCGCCTCATCGCGTACTCGCTCGGCAACCTCGCCGGGTGGCACAACTTCGGGCTCGGCGGCACGCTCTCCGAGTCCGGCATCGTCACGGTCACGCTGCGCGGCGACGGATCGATCGTGCACGGCGCGTGGACGTCCCTCCTGCTCCAGGATCCCGGCGTGCCCGTGCTCGATCCGAGCACCCAGAGCCTCGCGCTCGTGCGACAGCTCTCACGCGAGGACTTCGGCTCGTCGGCCGCGCGGTTCACCTCCGCCGGCGCGCTCGTCGTCCCGCATGCGTAGACGAACAAGTCGCTTCACCCACCGCGGATGATGCTCGAAGCGAACGGCTGCGTTAGCTTCGTCGGTTGAGATGCCAGCAAAGGCCGCAGGACGTGCCGGTCGCCGGCCCGTCGTCCTCGTGCTGGGCGGGGGCTTCGGCGGGATCGGCGCTGCCCGGAAGCTCAAGGACGCGCCGGTCGACGTCGTGCTCGTCGACCGGCACGACTACCACACCTTCCAGCCGCTCCTGTACCAGGTCGCCACCGACCTGCTCGAGACGGCGGCCGTCGGCCATTCGCTCCGCGACCTGTTTCACGAGCAGCCGAACGTCACCATCCACCAGGGCACCGTCACGGGGATCGATCTCGACGGGCGCACCGTCTCCTTCGCCGACCGCGCCGACCTGGCGTACGACTACCTGGTGCTCGCGCTGGGCGCGACCGTCAACTTCTTCGGCACGACCGGCGCGGCCGAGCACGCATTCCCGATGTACACGCTTGCCGACGCCGTGCGGCTGAAGGACCACGTGCTCGAGCGCTGGGAGGCGGCCGACCGCGATCCGTCGCTCGCCGACGCCGGCGCGCTGACCGTCGTGGTCGTCGGCGGCGGCCCGACCGGCGTCGAGAGCATCGGCGCGCTCGCGGAGCTCTACCGCAGCAACTTCGCCGAGGACTTCCCCGGCCTGCCGCAGGACAAGGCGCGGCTCGTGCTGGTCGAGGCGGGCCCGACGCTGTTCCCGATGTTCAAGCAAGACATCCGCGACTACACGAAGAAAGCGCTCGAGCAGCGCGGCGTCGAGGTGATCGTCGGCGACAGCGTCGCCGAGGTGGCGCCGACGAAGGTCACGCTGAAGTCCGGCACGTCGATCGACGCGCACACGCTGGTGTGGGGCGCCGGCCTGGAGGCGAGCGACGTCGCGCAGTCGATGCCGGTGACGCTGCAGCGCGGAAACCGCGCGCCCGTCGAGCCCGACCTCAGCCTCGCCGGCCATAACGAGGCGTTTGCCGTCGGCGACATCGCGTGGATCTCCGAGTCCGGCTCGGTCCTGCCGCAGCTCGGCTCGGTCGCTTTGCAGAGCGGCGAGTGGGCCGGCGAGAACATCGCCAGGCTCGTCGCGGGCAAGCCGACGACGCCGTTCGAATACAAGGACAAGGGGACGATGGCGACGATCGGGCGCGGCGCGGCCGTCGTGCAGTTCCGGCGCGGGCGCACGATGAAAGGGAAGTCGGCGTCGCTCGCGTGGGGTGCCGTCCACCTCGCGCTGCTCTCGACGGGAGAGGATCGCGCGAAGGCGGTGATCGACTGGACCTGGGCGGGGCTGACGCACGAGCGTCCGAGCCGGATCAGCGTGAAGACCGACGAACTCGAGGACGGGAGGAGCGCGACATGACGACGACGGCGACGGGCGGGGCGGGGGCGGCACCCGCGGACGTCCTGGTGGTGTTCGGCATCACCGGCGATCTCGCGAAGGTGATGACGTTCCGGTCGCTGTACCGGCTCGAAGCACGCGGGCTGCTCGACTGCCCGATCGTCGGCGTCGCCGTCGACGACTGGACCGTCGACCAGCTGATCGACCGGGCGCGGCAGTCGATCGTCGGCACCGGCGAGACGCTCGACGAGGACGTCTTCGGCCGTCTCGCAGCGCGCTTCTCGTACGTCTCCGGCGACTTCGGCGACGACGCGACCTACGGGCGGGTCGCCGCCGCGATCAAGGACGCCAAGCTCCCCGTCTTCTACCTCGAGATCCCGCCGTTCCTCTTCGGCACCGTGGTCAAGGGCCTCTCGCAGGCGGGCGTGACGAAGAACGGCCGCATCGTCGTGGAGAAGCCGTTCGGCCACGACCTCGAATCCGCCCGCGCGCTCGCCGCGGAGCTCCACCAGTACGTCGACGAGTCGCAGCTCTACCGCATCGACCACTACCTGGGGAAAATGGGGCTCGACGAGATCCTGCACCTGCGGTTCGCGAACGCGATGCTCGAGCCGATCTGGAGCCGCAACTACCTCGCGTCGGTGCAGATCACGATGGCGGAGAGCTTCGGCGTCGAGGACCGCGGCCACTTCTACGATCCCGTCGGCGCGCTGCGCGACGTGGTCGTGAACCACCTGATGCAGGTCGTCGCGGCCTGTGCGATGGAGCCGCCGTACGGCGGCAACCCGACCACGATCAAGGACGCACAGGTCGGCCTCTTCCGCGCGGTCGTCACCGCCGATCCTGCGCACTATGTCCGCGGCCAGTACGAGGGCTACCTCGACATCGACGGCGTGGCGGCCGACTCGACGACCGAGACCTACGCCGCCCTGCGCCTCGAGATCGAGAACTGGCGCTGGGCCGGCGTGCCCTTCTACATCCGCACCGGAAAGCGCATGCCCGTGACGCAGACCGAGCTTCGGCTTGTCTTCAAGCATCCGCCGAAGCTCGGCCTCGCGACCTTCGACGCGCGCCGTCCTGAGCCGAACCAGCTCGTCGTGAAGCTCGATCCGACCACCGGGATCAGGATGATCGTCGACGCGCAGCGCGCGGATCAGGCCGGCCCCGCGCCGGTCACCCTCGACGTCGAGTTCGCGGAGGAGGGGGGTGAGGGGCCGACGCCCTACGAGGTGCTGCTCAACGCCGCGCTGATCGGCGACGCCACGCGCTTCACGCGCCAGGACGGCGTCGAGGAGTGCTGGCGGATCATGCAGCCGCTGCTCGACGCCCCGCCGCCCGTCCATACCTATGCGCCCGGCTCGTGGGGGCCGGAGCAGGGCACCGCGCTCCTCGCCGGCCACGGCCGCTGGCACGGCCCCTGGATCGAGTCATGACGACGGCTGCGAAGACCAAGAAGGCGCCCCAGAGCGCGGCGGCACCGTCGCCGTTCCCGCCGATCGCCGAGTACGCGTTCCTGTCCAACTGCCACACGGGTGCGCTGATCGCGCCCGACGGCGCGATCGACTGGCTCTGCGCGCCGTCGTTCGACGCGCCGAGCATGTTCGGCAGCCTGCTCGACCGCGAGGCAGGCTCGTTCCGCCTCGGCCCCTACGGCATCAACCACCCGACAGCGCGTGTCTACGTGCCGGGCACCAACGTGCTCGAGACGACGTGGAAGACGCCTGCCGGGTGGATCGTCGTGCACGACGCCCTGACGATCGGGCCGACCCGCGGCGGGGACTCGGTGACGCCGCACACGCGTCCGCCTGCCGACGACGACGGCGAGCACATGCTCGTCCGCGTCGTCGAGTGCATCGACGGCAACGTCGAGGTCGAGCTCGTCTGCGAGCCGGCGTTCGACTACGGACGGACGCCTGCCGAGTGGACGCTCGTCGAGGGCGACCAGCACCTCGCCGAGGCGACCGGAGCGGGCCAGACGGTCCGGCTCAAGACCGATCTGCTCCTCGGGATCGAGGGTAACCGCGTGCGGGCCCGTCACATGCTCGCTCCCGGCGACCGCGTCTTCTGCGCGCTGACGTGGGCGGAGGGCTTCGCCGCGCCCGAGGACGTCGACGACGCCGAGTCGCGCCTCGAGGCGACGTCGCAGTTCTGGCGGTCGTGGCTCGCGCGCGCCCGTATCCCCGATCACCGGTGGCGCGACCCCCTCCAGCGCTCGGCGCTCGCGATCAAGGGCCTGACGTACATGCCGACCGGTGCGACCGTCGCGGCGCTGACGACGTCGCTGCCGGAGACGCCGGGCGGCGAGCGCAACTGGGACTACCGCTATACCTGGATGCGCGACAGCACGTTCACGCTGCAGGCGCTGCACTGGCTGAACCTCGACTGGGAAGCCGACGAGTTCATGCAGTTCGTCGCCGACCTGGAGCCGACCGAGGACGGCTCGCTGCAGATCATGTACGGCATCGACGGGCGGCGCGACCTGACCGAGTCGACGCGCGACGACCTGACGGGCTATGCCGGAGCGCGTCCGGTCCGCATCGGGAACGGCGCGTTCGACCAGCGTCAGAACGACGTCTTCGGCGCCGTGCTCGACTCGATCCTGCTGCACACGAAGAAGGGCCAGCGCCTGCCGAGGCGGCTGTGGCCGGTCGTCGTCAGCCAGGCGGAATGCGCGACGAAGATCTGGCAGCAGCCCGACCAGGGCATCTGGGAGGCGCGCGGCAAGCCGCAGCACTACGTCTCGTCCAAGCTGATGTGCTGGGTCGCCCTCGACCGCGCCGCGAAGCTCGCCGAGATCCGCGGCGACGGCGACCTCCGCGACACGTGGGCCGCGACGGCGGAGGAGATCCGCGACGACATCCTCGCGCACGGCCTGACCAAGGACGGCGTGCTCCGGCAGCACTACGAGACCGATTCGCTCGACGCATCGGTGCTGCTCGCAGCGATGTTCGGTTTCCTGCCGGGGAACGACGCCCGGCTCCGTGCCACCGTCACGGCGATTGCAAACGACCTCACCGAGAACGGCTTCGTGCTGCGCTATCGCACCGACGAGACCGACGACGGGCTCTCCGGCAAGGAGGGCACGTTCCTCATCTGCTCGTTCTGGCTCGTTTCGGCGCTCGCGATCGTCGGCGAGCTGCAGCAGGCACGCGACCTGATGGAGAAGCTGCTGCGGATCGCCTCTCCGCTCGGGCTCTATGCCGAGGAGTTCGACGCCGACACCGGCCGCTTCCTCGGCAACTTCCCGCAGGCGTTCTCGCATCTCGCGCTGCTCGAGGCGGCGGCGCGCATCCTCGTCCCCGAGCTACTGGAGCAGTACTGAGATGGAGTCGTATGACGTGATCATCGTCGGCACGGGCGCGGGCGGCGGCACGCTCGCCCACCGCCTTGCGCCGTCCGGGAAGAAGGTGCTGCTGCTCGAGCGCGGCGACTGGCTGCCGCGCGAGCCGCAGAACTGGCTGTCGCAGGACGTGTTCGTCGAGAACCGCTACGTGTCGCCGGACACCTGGTTCGACAAGGGCGGCAAGCCCTTCCAGCCGCAGGTGCACTACTTCGTCGGCGGCGCCACGAAGCTGTACGGCGCTGCGCTCTACCGCCTGCGCAAGGAGGACTTCGGCGAGCTGCAGCACCACGACGGCCTGTCGCCGGCGTGGCCGATCGCCTACGACGAGCTCGAGCCGTACTACACGCAGGCCGAGCAGCTGTACCAGGTGCACGGCGCGCGCGGTGAGGATCCGACCGAGCCGCCTGCGAGCGCGCCGTATCCCCATCCGCCCGTCTCGCACGAGCCGCGGATCCAGCAGCTCGCCGACGCGCTCGAGCGGGCCGGGCACCATCCGTTCCACGCGCCCTGTGGGATCTTGCTCGACGAGCCGAACATGCCGTACAGCGCGTGCGCCCGCTGCGCGAACTGCGACGGCTTCCCGTGCCTCCTGCACGCGAAGTCCGACGCCGAGGTGATCTCGGTTCGGCCGGCGCTCGAGCACCCGAACGTCACGCTGCTGACGAACGCGAAGGTGGTGAAGCTCGAGACCAACGACGCCGGGACCGCCGTGACGGGCGTCGTCGTCGAGCGCAACGGGGAGCGGGAGACGTACTCCGCTGACATCGTCGCCGTCGCGTGCGGTGCGGCCAACACCGCGCACCTGCTGCTCTCCTCGGCGAGCGAAAAGCACCCGAACGGGCTCGCCAACGGCTCCGACCAGGTCGGCCGCAACTTCATGTTCCACGACTCGGTCGCCGTGCTCGCGCTCTCGCGCGAGGAGAACCCGACCGTCTACCAGAAGACGCTCGGCCTGAACGACTTCTACTTCGGCAGCGACGACTTCGACTTCCCGATGGGAAACATCCAGATGGTCGGCAAGTCGCAGGCGCCGATGTTCCGGGGCGAGAAGCCGGGCGAGACGAGGCTCGCGCCCGAGTGGTCGCTCGATCGCGTCGCCAAGCATGCAATCGACTTCTGGCTCTCGACCGAGGATCTCCCGCGGGCGGACAACCGCGTCACCGTCGACGGCGACGGCAAGCTGACCCTCAGCTACACGGAGACGAACGCCGAGGCGAAGAAGCGGCTGTACCAGAAGCTCCATTCGCTGCTCGGCCCGCTCGACCTGAACGAGGGCCACCTGATCCACCGCTTCGCGTACATGAAGAACGAGATCCCGATCGCGGGCTGCGCGCACCAGGCGGGCACGGCGCGGTTCGGCAACGATCCGGCGGCTTCCGTGCTGAACGCCGACTGCCGTACGCACGAGCTCGACAACCTCTACGTCGTCGACACGAGCGTCTTCCCGAGCATCGGCGCGGTCAATCCCGCGCTCACCGCGATGGCGAACTCGCTCCGCGTCGGCGACCACCTGCTCGCACGCATGCAGTAAGCGTGGCCCCCGCCCCGTCAGGCGAGCAGCTCGAGCTCGCCTTCGGCGACCAGCGCCTCGTCGTCGTCGAGGTCGGCGGCGGGCTGCGCTCGTACTCGGCCGGCGGCCGGGAGGTGCTCGACGGCTATGCGGAGTCGGAGCTGTCGCCGTCCGGCCGCGGCCAGCTGCTGATCCCGTGGCCGAACCGGCTCGAGGACGGGTGCTACGACTTCGACGGCAGGACGCACCAACTGCCGCTGAACGAGCTCGCGAACCGCAACGCCATCCACGGCCTCGTCCGCTGGTCGGCGTGGACGGTCGCGGAACGGTCCCCCGACCGCGTCGCGCTCGAGCACACGCTGCACCCCCAGCCCGGCTATCCGTTCACGCTCGGGCTGCGCGTCGAGTACGCGCTCACCGAGCGCGGACTGTCGGTGCGCACCACTGCCACGAACCTCGGCGACGAGCCGTGCCCGTACGGCCACGGTGCGCATCCCTATCTGGCGGTCGGCGTCCCGACGGTCGACGCGGCGACGCTCCGCGTGCCCGCGCGCACGCTACTCCTCTCCGACGACCGCTCGCTGCCCTGCGGACGCGCCGCCGTTGCGGGCACCGAGCTCGACTTCCGCGCGCCGCGGGCGATCGGCACGACGGTGCTCGATACCTGCTTCACCGACCTCGAGCGGGACGGCGACGGTCGCGCACGCATCGAGCTTCGCGACCCGGCCGGCGCCGGTGTGGCGCTCTGGCTCGACGATCGCCACGGCTACGTGATGGTCTTCAGCGGCGATCCGCTGCCCGATGTCGCGCGTCGCAGCCTCGCCGTCGAACCGATGACCTGCCCGCCGAACGCGTTCCGGACCGGCGAGGCCGTCGTCACGCTCGAGCCGGGCTCGGCCTTCACGTCGGAGTGGGGGATCGAGCCGCGCGGTTCATCCCCGCAGGGTGATGTCGGCGGCGCGGGGGCCTGATCGAATCCGCGGATGCTCTTCTCGCCGGCGTCGATCGAGCTCACCTCCGGCTGGGGCGCGTTCCTCTCGATCGTCGTTCTCGGCGGCCTCTTCCTGATCTGGCTCGCCTGCCTGTTCCTGCTCGTCGCGGACTCGATCTCGGTACTCGCCAAGATCGTCTGGTTCCTGCTGCTCACCTTCCTCGCGCCGGTCGCGATCCCCGTCTACCTGATCCTCCACCACCGGCGCGCAGGCCGGCTCTGACGGCTCCGGCCGAACCGGCCGATGGGCCCGCCCGCGGCGGGCTGATCCTCGTCTCGCTGATCCTGGTCGCGGCGGTCGCGAACCTGAACCTCGCCGTCGCCAACGTCGCGCTCCCGTCGATCGGAAAGGCGTTCGACTCGTCGCAGACCGCGCTCGACATGATCGCGGTCGGCTACTCGCTCGGATTGGCGGCGTCGGTGCTCTACCTCGGAGCGGTCGGCGACCGGTACGGGCGCAAGCTGATGCTGCTCGCGGGCGTCGGCCTCTCGGTGCCCGCCTGCCTCCTCGCCGCCTACGCGTGGTCGGACTGGGTGCTCTTCGCTGCGCGGCTCCTCGGCGGGCTGTCCGCCGGGATGGCGTATCCGACGACGCTGGCGCTGATCACTGCGCTCTGGAGCGGGTCCGGGCGGACGAAGTCGATCGCGCTCTGGTCGGGCATCGGCGGCGCGATCTCCTCGCTCGGCCCGATGCTCTCGGGCGCGCTGCTCGAGCACTTCTGGTGGGGATCGGTGTTCCTGATGACGCTCCCGCTCGCCGTCGTCGCGTTCGCGATGGCGCTGCTCTTCGTCCCCAGCCACGTCAACGAGGACGACCAGCCGGTCGACAACCTCGGCGGGATCCTCTCCGTGGTACTCGTCGGGTCGCTGATCCTCGCGATCAACTTCGCGCCGGTGCCCGGCAAAGGAGCGCTCGTGGTCGGCCTCGCCGTCATCACGGTGGCGGCGCTCGCGCTGTTCTGGCTGCGCCAGCGCCGCGCGCGGAACCCCCTCTACGACCTGCGCATCGCCGCGCGCCCGACGTTCTGGGTCGCGGCCTGCGCCGGGATCATCGTCTTCGGGTCGCTGATGGGCGCGATGTTCATCGGCCAGCAGTTCCTGCAGAACGTGCTCGGCTACTCGACCTTCCACGCCGGCGTCGCGATCCTGCCCGCGGCGCTGGCGATGGTCGTCGTCGCTCCGCGGTCGGCGAAACTCGTCGACGACCACGGGGCGCGCTTCACGCTGCTCGTCGGCTACGTCTTCTGCCTGCTCGGCTTCCTCACCATGCTCTTGCTCTGGAAGGAGGGCATCTCGTACTGGAAGGTCGGGCTCGGCTACGTCTTCCTCGGCATCGGCGTCGGCTTCGCCGGCACGCCGGCGTCGCGCTCGCTCACCGGCTCCGTGCCCGTGTCGCGCGCAGGCATGGCGTCGGGCACGGCCGACCTCCAGCGCGACTTCGGCGGCGCGATGATGCAGTCGATCTTCGGCGCGCTGCTCACGGCGGGCTACGCGGCGGCAGCCACCGCCGCGACGTCGTCGGCGTCGGACGCGAAGATCACGCAGAGCGTCCAGGAAGAGCTCACCAAGTCGTTCGCGAGCGCGTCCGAGGTCGCCGCGCAGCACCCCGCGCAGGCGAGCCAGATCACCGCCGCCGCCAAGACCGCGTTCCTGCAGGGGGACCAGTGGGCCTACACGGCGGGAGTCGTCGCGGTCCTGATCGGCGCGGCGATCGTCTTCTTCCTGTTCCCGCGGCACGAGCGCGAGACCGAGCTGCTCGCTGGGTACCACGCGGAGGACACTGCGGCCCAAGAGGCTCCTCCGCCGTTGGTGCCGGCGGCGGAGCCGGCCACGTAGAGGCGACGGCCGAGCCCGTCACTAGGCTCGGCGCAAGGTGACCTGGAGCATCAGGTTCCGCGTGCGCCAGTGGCTCCGGGGGAGCCTCTGGGTGCTGCCCGTCGCGGGCGCTGTCGTCGGCGTGGCCTTCGGCCAGTTGAGCATCCTCCTCGACCGCCACGTGACGCTGCCCGCGGGCTGGCAGTACTCGCCGGGCACCGCGTCGACGCTGCTGTCGGCAGTCGTGGGCTCGATGGTCGCGCTGATCGGCTTCGTCGTCACGATCAGCGTGCTCGTCGTGCAGATGGCGACCGGGACGTTCTCAGCCCGCTACATGCGCCTCTGGTACCGCGACCGCGTGCTCAAGGCGGTGCTCGCCTGGCTGCTCGGCACGCTCACGTTCTCCTACGCGTTGCTCCGCCGCACCGACACGGGCAAGGT
>DATBIC010000180.1:0-15649 GCA_036557145.1 Gaiellaceae bacterium | reverse complement strand
CCAGGGGCTCGACAACCTGAGCGTCAACATGGACTGGCAGCACCTGATCATGAACGGCGAGAACCTCGCCGAGTACGCGGCGCTCCTCGCCGCCGAGGGACTGCTCGGGCATCAGCACGCGAACTCCGGCTGGGGGACGTTCGACGACGACAACATGGTCGGCGCGACCGCATTCATGGAGACGATCGAGCTGGCGGTCGAGCTCCGCCGCGCGGGCTACGGCGAGAACGGCGAGCGGCTCGGCTTCGACCTCTATCCGTACACCGAGGACGCCGTGGGCGCGGTGACGCGCTCGGTCCTGCAGTGGCGCTTCATCGACGGCGTCGCCGCGCGCATCGACGACGCTGAGTTGCGCAAGGCGCAGCAGGAGAAGGACGCCGTCCGCGCCTACGAGCTCGTCTACGCCGCGCTCGGCGCGTGACGTCGCCGGACATCCTGATCGGCCTCGACGTCGGCACGTCCGGCGTCAAGGCAGTGGCGATCTCGCCGGACGGGGTGGTGATCGCGACGGCCGAGGAGGGCTATGCGCTGTCGACGCCCGAGCCCGGCTGGGCCGAGCAGGACCCCGAGGACTGGTGGCGCGCCGCGCAGGCGTGTCTGGCGCGGCTGCCGGCCGGCCCCGTCGGCCTCTCGGGGCAGATGCACGGGCTCGTCGTGCTCGACGGCGACGACCGGGTGCTGCGCCCGGCGATCCTCTGGAACGACCAGCGGACGGCGGCCGAGTGCGCCGAGATCGAGGCGCGCATCGGGCTCCGCCGGCTGATCGAGCTGACCGGCAACCGCGCGCTCACCGGCTTCACCGCCCCGAAGCTGCTCTGGCTGCGCGCGCACGAGCCGGAGACGTACGCCCGGGTCCGCCACGTGCTGCTCCCGAAGGACTACGTCCGCTTCCGCCTGACCGGCGAGCGCCTGATCGACGCGGCCGACGCGTCCGGCACGCTGCTCTTCGACGTCGGTCACCGCCGCTGGTCGACCGAGGTGCTCGACGCGCTCGAGCTTCCCGCCGAGTGGCTGCCTGCGGCGCACGAGTCGACCGAGATCGCGGGCGCCGGCGATCAGGCGGCTGCGGCGCTCGGCGTCGGGATCGCCGCCCCGGGGCCGGTGTCGGTCGTACTCGGCACGTCCGGCGTCGTCTTCGCAGCGCTGCCGGGCTACGCCGCCGACCCGAAGGCGCGCGTGCACGTCTTCTGCCACGCCGTACCCGCGTCCTGGCACGCGATGGGGGTGATGCTGAGCGCCGCCGGCTCGGCCGCCTGGGTGCGGGCTGCGCTCGGCGCCGACTACGAGTTGCTCGACACGGAGGCGTCGCGCTGGGCGCCCGGCGCCGAGGGGCTGCAGTTCGCGCCGTACCTCGCCGGCGAGCGGACGCCGCACGCCGACCCGGATGCGCGCGGCGCCTTCACCGGCCTCTCGCTGCGCCACGACCGCGGCGCGCTCTGGCGAGCGACGCTCGAGGGCGTCGCGTACGGCCTGCGGGACTCGCTCGAGCTGCTGCGCTCGCTCGGCGTGCGCGCCGACGTCGGCCGCGTCTCGGGAGGCGGCGCGCGCAGCGAGCTCTGGCTGCGCATCGTCGCCTCCGTGCTCGGGCTGCCTCTGGAGCGAACGGAGTCGGAGGAGGGCTCGGCATTCGGCGCGGCGCTGCTCGCCGGCGTGCGCTCCGGCGTGTTCGCGGATGCGCACGAGGCCGTCGAGCGCTGCGTGCGCGTGCGCGGCCGCATCGAGCCCGACGACGGCTGGGCGGCCGCGTACGAGCGCGGCTACGCCCGCTTCCGCAGCCTCTACCCCGTCCTGCGACCTCTGGAGCGAGCTGGGGCTAGCGCGAGCCGATCGCGGTGAGCAGGTAGCCGCCCTCGAGCATCGCCGGGGCGCGAAGCTCGAGGCGCTCGGCCGGCGGCACGTCCCAGCCGAACGAGTCGGCCAGGCGCACGATCATGTTGAAGAGGCCGCTGACCAGCGCGGCGTCCCGCAGTGCCTGGTCGGAGACGCCGGCCGCGCGGACGGCGTCGGCGTCGCCCGGACCGAGCTCGTCGGGACGAAGCGTCTGCTTCTCGATGAACGCGAGCGTCGCCGCGAGCTCCGGCCTGAGCGGGGCGCTGCGCCAGTCCGCGACGACCGCCTCCCAGACTTCCTTCCCGAGTGCGTACGACGCAACTGCGCCGTGGGATCCCGCTCAGAACAAACACTGATTGAGGATCGACGCGAACGCGGCGAACAGCTCCCGCTCGCCCGGGCTCCAGTCCGACGGCCCGCGCATCACGCGGTCGAGCTCCTCCGAGAACGGCGTGCCGAAGAGCTCCGGCCGGTACAGCAGCGTCTTGACGACGCCGAGCGGCTCGCTGCCGGAACGCTCGCGGATCATGTCGAGCACCTCGGCCTCGGCCGGAGCATGCCCATGGTCGACGACGTCGAGGCGCATCATCCGATTGCCCTCGCGGCCGCGTCGAGCCGGCGCAACCCCTCGCGAATCGCGACGCCGACCGTCTGCTCGAAGATCTCGTCCTCGGAGACGCCTGCCGCCTTCAGCCCTTCCACGTCGGCGTCGGTGATCGTGTACGCGCGGACCCGCACCTGCTCGAGGTAGCCCACGAGCTCGTCGCGCACGGGCGGCAGCGCCTCGGCGTTCGCGCGCAGCCGGTCGAGCGGTTCGGTCACGCGCGCAGGTTAGCGGCGCTCGCCGTTCGCCTCGCCGCCCTGCTCGGGCGCCTCGCGGTGCTGCGGCGGCTCGAACGTGACGAGGAGCCGGTCGATCCGCTGCCCCTCGACCGCCTCGACCTCGAACCGCAGCCCGTCGTGGGCGATCTCGTCGCCGGGCACGGCCGCGCGTCCGAGCCGCCCGAAGACGAAACCGGCGACGGTGTGGTAGCCGTCCTCCGGCAGCTCGACGTCGAAGCGCTCGTTGAAGTCGTCGATCGGGAACGTCCCGTCGATGCGGACGGTGTCGTCGTCGACGCGCTCGACCGTCTCGTCCGGCAGGTCGAACTCGTCCTCGATCTCGCCGACGATCTCCTCGAGCAGGTCCTCGAGCGTGACGATCCCCTCGGTCGATCCGTACTCGTCGATCACGATCGCGAGGTGCTGGTTGGTCCGCCGGAACTCGGTCAGCAGCGCAGCGAGATCCTTCGTCTCCGGGACCATGTGGGCGGGCCGCACGATCTGCGCGAGGTCGACGGCCGCGAGGCCGCGGTCGTAGATCGCCTCGACGAGGTCCCGGACGTGGAGCACGCCGACGATGTCGTCGAGCGACTCGCGATAGACGGGATAGCGCGTGTAGGGGGAGTCGAGCACCGACTGCAGCGCCTCCTCGGGCGGCAGCGTCAATGCGATCGCCGCCACCTCGGGCCGCGGCACCATCACGTCCGCCACCTCCTTGTCGGCGAAGTCGAAGACCTTGTAGAGCATCTCCTGCTCCTCGTGCTCGATCTCGCCCTGCTCGGCCGAGGTCGAGAGCAGCATCCGCAGCTCGGCCTCGGAGTGCGCCTCCCCCTCAGCCCCCGGCGGCTCGAGCGAGAGCAGGCGCAGCAGCACCTCGGTCGAGCGCTCGAGCAGCCAGATCAGCGGGCGAAAGACGACGAAGAACACGCGCACGGGACCGGAGACCGACAGCGCGGTGCGCTCCGGGTGGCCGAGCGCGATCCCCTTCGGCACGAGCTCGCCGATGACGACGTGGAGATAGGTCACCACCAGCAGCGCGAGGATGACCGCGAGGAACGACGCCATCACGGCGTCGAACCGGCGCGCGAGCACCTGCTCGCCGAGAGCACCGATCGCCAGCGAGGAGATCGTGACGCCGAGCTGCATCGCCGCGATGAAGCGCGGCGGGTCGGAGGTGATCCCGAGCACCCTGCGGGCGCGACGGTTGCCCTGGTGCTCGAGCTCCATGATCCGGGTGCGACGCGACGTGACCAGCCCGTACTCGGCGGCCACGAAGAACCCGTTCAGGAGAATCAGGCCGAGGAGCGCGAGCAGCTCGAGCGGAAGTGTCACCGTGTGCGCCCCGAGGGCGCCTGCGTACTCGGCGGCAGATCGTCGTCCAAGAGAATCTGCCGACGAGTATAGCCCGGCCCTCGCCCGACACGAACACGTGTTCTATGCTATGGGGGTGCGGGTCGCCTATCGCGAGGAGCCGTGCCGGAGCGCGCTCAACCGCGTTCGTGGGATGCCCTTCGAGTGGTCGCTGAACCCCTACATGGGCTGCGCGCACCGCTGCACGTTCTGTTACGTGCGGGCGTTCGAGCGGCGCGCCGACCGTCCGGCGGACGACCGCTACGGCCGCTCGATCCGCATCAAGGTGAACGTCGCCGAGGTCTTGCGGGCCGAGCTCGCCCGGCCGTCCTGGGGCGGCAGCGAGCTCGTGATCGGCGCTGCCACCGACCCGTACCAGCCCGCCGAGGGCCGCTACCGGCTCACGCGCGCCTGCATTGAGGTTCTCGCAGCGGCCGCGAACCCGTTCGCGATCATCACGCGCGGGCCCCTGATCGTGCGCGACGTCGACGTGCTCGCCGACGCCGCGCGCCGGGCGTCGGTCTCCGTGACGTTCTCGGTGCCGACCGTCGACGACGACGTCTGGCGCACGACCGAGCCGGGCACGGCACCGCCCCGCCAGCGCCTGCGCGCGCTCTCGACGATCGTCGAGGCGGGCATTCGAGCATCCGTGGGAATGGCGCCGATCCTCCCCGGGCTCTCCGACCGGCCGGAGCAGCTGCGCCGCGTGGTCGAAGCGGCCCGCGAGGCGGGCGCCTGCGGCATCTGGGCCAACCTGCTCCACCTGAAGCCGGGCACGCGCGAGCACTTCCTCGACTGCCTGGCGCACGACTGGCCCGAGCTGCTGCCCCGCTACGAGAGCCTGTACGCCGACGGACGCGCGTACCTCCGCGCGCAGGACAGCGAACCGGCTCGCGACCAGGTCCGGGAGCTCGCCCGGGAGCACCGGATCCGCGACCGCCGGCGGACGCCCCTCGCTCCGCCCGCCCGCGACGAACAGCTTTCGCTGCTTTCCGCATAGGATGGGCGCTCGCATGGCCGACGAGATCACGACGCTGATCGTCGACGACCACGAGGTCGTCCGCGAGGGCCTTCGTCTCTCCCTGTCGCGCGCGCCCCACATCCGGGTCGTCGGCGAGGCGTCGGACGGCGCCAGCGCGGTCGAGCTCGCCGAGCGGCGCAAGCCCGACGTGGTGATCATGGACGTGCGGATGCCCGGCATGGACGGGCTCGAGGCGACCAAGCTGCTCACGGAGAAGGTGCCCGACGCGAAGGTGCTGATCTTCACGGCCTACTCCGAGCGCTCGCTGCTCGGCCGCGGGCTCGAGTCCGGGGCCAAGGGGTACATCCTCAAGGAGGCGCCGCACCAGACGCTCGTCCGCGCGATCGAGAAGATCGCGCAGGGCGAGGGCTACGTCGATCCCGCGCTGATGCCTGCGTTCCTCGCCGGCAAGGACTCGACCGACATGCTCACCACGCGCGAGCGGGAGATCCTGCAGCTGCTCGCCGACGGGCTCTCGAACGCGGACGTCGCCGGCCGCCTGTTCATCTCCGCCGAGACCGTGAAGAGCCACGTGCGTCACATCCTCACGAAGCTCGAGGCCGACACACGGACGCACGCGGTCGCGATCGCGCTCCGCGAAGCGATCATTGACTGACGCCCCCGCCGGCCGCAGCGAGACGCTCGACCGGATGATCACGGCCGAGCAGGACGAGCGGCGGCGGATCGCGCTCTTCCTGCACGACGGCCCGGTGCAGAACCTGTCCGGGATCGCGCTGATGCTCGACGCCGTGCTCGACGCCGTCCAGACGGGCAACCTCGGCGACGCCGCCCGGGTGCTTCAGAGCGCGACCGAGCGGCAGCGCGCGACGATCCGAGAGCTTCGCGACCTCTCGTTCGCGCTCGAGCCGGTCGTGCTGCGCGACCAGGGCTTCGGTGCCGCGCTGCAGGCGCTTGCCTCGCAGGTCGGCGAAGCGCACTCGATCCAGATCGACGTGGACGTCGAGCAGGCCGACCGGCTCGGCGAGTCCGCCCAGATCGCCGTGTACACGATCATCCGCGAACTGCTCGACCAGGCGGTACGCCGCGCGCCGCTCACGCGCATCCGCGTGGCGATGGCCGAGGCGCCCGGCGGCGGCGTGACGACGATCGTCTCCGACGACGCCGAGCCGGAGCGGCGCCGCCGGTCGTTCGAGGCTATCGAGGAGCGTGTCACGCAGCTCCACGGCGTGGTCGCGATCGAGCCGGCCGACGGCGGCGGCACCCACGTCGTCGTCACGCTGCCGCCGTACGCAACACGCAGATAGTAGTCGGGAAGAGAACCTACGGTTCCTTCCCGAACCTATCCCTCCCTTCCCGCGTGCCGTCGCAGGAGCGCGATTCGCCTCCCGGCCGGCCAAGCCGGCCTCCGGCGGCAGCCGCTTAGCGCTCTTGCGAACGTAAGAATCCCCGACTCGACTACGATCGTCACCGATGACCTTCGGCGGGACCGACTACCTGCTGTTCGTATGGTCGCCGGCGGGCTACACGCTGCGCGAGGCGCACGGCGAGCTGCCGCGCGTCGGCGAGGAGCTCGAGGACGACGGCCGCACGATCGTCGTCTCGAAGATCGGCGCCTCGCCGTTGCCGGGCGACCGGCGGCCCTGCGCCTTCTCGGTCGGCAAGAGCTAGGCGGCCTCCTGCCGTAGTGCTGGTGCCTGGCACCAAGGTGCGAGACATCGTGTTCAGCGGGCCGTCGCGACGTCCTCGGCGGCGGCGAGCCCGAGCACGAGCGCCTGGGCGAGCCCGCTCGCGTAGCCGCCCGTCGCGACGCCGCCGGCGTCGACGCCGGCCGCCCAGAGCCCCTCCACCGGCCCACCGTCGGCGCCGAGCACACGGGCGCGGTCGTCGACCTGCAGCCCCCCGATCGTGTGCGTGATCGTGGCGACAACGCGAACCGCGGCCACCGTGCCCGGCGGCGGCGCGAACGGAAGCTCCGCCGGCGCCACCCGGGCCGACGCCGGCGCAGCGGCGACGATGTCGGCGACGGGACGGCCGCGGACTTCCTGGCGGAGCGCCGGCTCGTCGAGCACGTAGTACGCGCGCGCGCCCGGCCGCTGCGCGGTGGCGGCGACGACGTTGGTCTCCGACCACGAGACGCGGTGGCGGTCGAAGAACTCGACGCCGTCCTCGTCGAAGATGCGCGCGAAGCGCGCGTAGAGCTGCGAGAGCGGGACGAAGGCGGGCTCGTCCCACGGCGCGTCCGGCATGTTGCGGCCGTAGAACTCGTCCAGCCCGGAGCTCAACGCGGCGCCGCGCTCGAGCGCCGCCCGCAAGCCGTCGCCCTCCGACCACGGGTTCGCGCGCAGGCGCAGCGGCGCCGCCGGCCGGACGTAGTGCGCCACGAGCTCCGGCGACCCGCCGAAGCCGCCGGTGCACAGGACCAGCGGGCGTGACTCCGGGATCGCCGACACGCCGAGCTCGACCTCGCCCGCGCGGTCGGCGAGCGCCCGCGTCAGCGCCGGCGGATCGAACCGCCGGCCGGTCGTGAGCGGGTTGCCGGTCTCGCGTGCAATCGGCTGCACGCCCAGCCCTTCGAGCCACTCGAGCGCGTCGTCGAGCCGTTCCCAGACCAGACGCTGCAGCCGCTCCTCGCCGCCCGGGCATTCGCGGCGGAAGTCGTCCCACGTGCGGTGCCGCCAGATCACGCACGAGGAGAGCAGCATCGAGCCGCCGAGCCTCGACCCCTTCTCGTGCACCACGGCCGGCACGCTGAGCTCGCGCAGGCGAACGGCCGTCACGAGCCCGGCCATGCCGCCGCCCGCAATGACTACGTCAGGCTGAATTCCGGCTTGTGCTCGACATATTCGATGCGCACGCGGTCGGGGCCGACGAGGAACGCGGCGTAGGTGTTCGCAGCATCGACGACCGACTCGACCTCGATCGCGAGATCGGCGGCATCGCCGATCACCTCGTCGGCCGAGTCGACGAGCACCGCGATGTGGTTGAGGAGCGGCCGCTCCGACGCCGGCGCTGCGCCCTCGTACAGGTCGACGAACGCGCCGCCGACCTCGACGCGCGCGTCACCGGCGGGCTCGAACCCGTAGCGCACGTACTCGTGGGCGGTCGCAACGGGGTCCGGCGATCGGAGCGCGACGTGGTCGAGGTCGTAGTCGACGTCGGTCGCGGCCTCGACGAGCGTGACCTTGATCCCGTCGCCGATCTCGAAGATCTCGGGCGTCCCATCGGGAAGCGCAGCGCGTGCCGCTGCGAGGTCGTTGACCCTCAGGCCGACGTGCTCGAACGCGCCGGGCTCGCGCGGGCCTTCGGCGTCGAAGAGCGTGAGCTTGCCCCGGCGCGCATCGCTGCCGAGAAGCGTGAACGCCTCCTCGGTCACGATCGCGTGCATCCCCAGATGCCGCTCGGCGAAGCCGGCGATCGCGTGGCGGTCCGTGACCCAGAAGGCGACGTGGTCGAGCGTGTTCGCCTGCACCGCCTCGACGATAGCGGAGAGGCTAGTGGTGACGGGGCCGCCAAAAAACCACGGCGGCCGGGCCCCGCACGGTTCGTGCAGAGCCCGGCGCGTCCGTAGTGCTTACCTCGAGCTGCGCCGAGACGACGAGCGCGACCGGGAAGCGGGACGACGAGTCGCCGACTTGCGGGCGGTCGTCTTCCTGGCGGTCGACTTGCGGGCCGTCGACTTGCGAGCCGTCGACTTGCGAGCCGTCGACTTCCGGGCGGTCGACTTGCGAGCCGTCGACTTACGGGCGGTCGACTTGCGGGCGGTCGACTTCCGGCCGGCGGTCTTCCGCCGCGCCGTCGTCTTCCGGGCCGCCGTCTTCTTCCGGCCGGTCGTCTTCCGGGCCGTCGTCTTCCTCCGCGCCGTCGTCTTCTTGCGGCCCGTCGTCTTCCGGGCGGCCGTCTTCTTCCGCGCCGTGGTCTTGCGCGCGGTGCTCTTCTTCCGGGCCGTCGTCTTGCGGGCCGCGGTCTTCTTGCGCGCGGTCGTCTTGCGGGCCGTGGTCTTGCGGGCGGCGGTCTTCTTGCGCGCGGTCGTCTTGCGCGCGGTGCTCTTCTTCCGCGCGGTCGTCTTGCGAGCTGCGGTCTTCTTTGCAGCCGCCTTCCGCTTGGGTGCCGCTTTCCGCTTCGGAGCCGCCTTGCGCTTGGCTCCGGACTTGGCCTTCGAGCCGCTACGCGAACTGGAGCGCGTCCCGGAGCGCGAAGACGAGCGTGTCGCCGCCGGAACGGCGCGCGCCGGCTCCGCGATCTCGTCGATGGGCGCCTCCTCGAGCGCAGAGCCGCCCCACACCGGCGCCGGAGTGGTCTCCTCAGCCGTGTCGATCGACTCGCCGATCGAGTCGGCGGACGGTTCGTCCGTCGATCCGGTCCCGCTCCAATCCTCTTGGGTCATCTATGACCTCCTGTTCGCATTCCGCGTGCACGATTCCCTACCACGTTGGTTTCTAACGTGCAATGCGGACGGCAAACATCGCGCGCACGTTGCTGGAAAGGAAAACGTGCGTCGGAAGGCGTCAGACGCGTGCGCTCAGCAGCGGCACGGTGGTCGGTGCGTCGACGCCGCCGTCGGGCTCGAGCGTCACCTTCACGGTGACGCCGGGATGCACGCGTCGCTGGAGGAGCGTCGGTGCACCGTTGAACAGCCGGTCGCGATGCACCCCGTCGTCGATCACCCACGCCTCGTACGTCTTTCCCGCAGGCGGCGCCGGGAGATCGACCGCGAGCGCGGCCCTGCCGGACGGCGCGACGACGAGAGAGCCGGGCACTCCGGCGACTGCCACGTGACGCGCGTGCGGATTGCCGAGCACGCGCACCGCCGCCTGCTCGTGTGAGAGCGAGTGATGCAGCGACGCCGCCCAGACGCCGAGTGCGACCGCGGCCGCCGCCGTCGCCACCGCGACCACCGCAGCGACCGACACGGCCAAGGACGGACGCCGCGGCCGTAGCTCGACGACGTTCGGGCGCTCCGTGCGCGCCTGCTCGAGAATGCGGTCGCGCAACTCGGGGGACGGCGGCGGCCCGGACGCGACGAAGCCGATTCCGGCGGCGGCCTCTCGAAGTCCCCGCAAATCGCCCTGACACTGCTCGCACGCAGCGAGATGCTCCTCGTAGCGCGCACGCTCCTCGTCGTCGAGAACGTCGAGTGCGTAGAGGGCGGAGAGCTCGTGCGGGTTGTCGGCCATAGATCCTCGAGCCGGATTCGCCGGGCCGGTGGACTCGGTTCGCTACTCGAGCGGCTCGTTCTGGACGTTGTGCTCGGTGGCGTACGCGGTCGTCAGCCGGTTCACCGCCTCGGCGCCCTCGGGGAACGCGTAGTTGATCGGGACGAACGCGTTCCACTTCTCCGGCAGCGCGTCCTCGGGGAAGATCGCCTCGACGGGGCACTCGGGCTCGCAGGCCCCGCAGTTCCCGGTGAGGATGCCGCTTGCGAGCGTGAACTCGTGCCGGCCCGGTACCACCGCGCAGTAGGTGTCGGCGGGCTCCTCGTCCCGCTCCGTGACCCGCATCACGCGCCAGTACGTCTCGCGGGTCGCGAGGTAGAGCCAGCGGATCGCGCGGCTGCGGACGCCGAAGTTCGTCTCCATCGCAGTCTCCTCGCCCGAGCCGACGACGACGAGGCCGGCGAGCGGTGCGACATTCTCGAGCCAGGCGAGTGCTTCGTGATCGGTCGAGCGCAACCGCCACGACCCGGCGCGCACACGGTCTCCGTCCGCCGCCAGCCAGCCGTCGGCGAAGCCAGCGATGTACTCGGCGTCGGCATCGTAGGGCAGCGAACGCTTCAGGTTGAGCGGTGCGCGCACAACGCCCGTTCCGGCGTACCCGGGATGAACATCGAGGCACGGCGAGAAGTTCACCTGGTCGAAGAAGCTTTTGAAGCGGGCGACCTTGTCGCCGTACAGCTGCACGTAGTGGAGGTGCTCGCCCGAACGGATCTCGACCTTGTTCCAGCTGCCGTCGCCGAACACGAGGCCGTGCAGGGCGCCGAGCCGGTAGCTCTCCGAGTCCCGGCCCGGTGAGCGCCGCCCCGAGCGCACAACGTCGCCGACCTCGAGACCGGTCGTGCTGTCGCCGCTCGAGAGCAACCAGCGGTGGGTCGCGGTGGCGTTCACCGTGCGCCGGTAGCGAGAGCGGTTGCGGGTCGTCAAGCGCGTCCCGCCGTAGCGGTCACGCTCCTCGAACGCGGGCGCGAGCTCGATCTCGTGGAGCGGCTTCTTCCGAAAGCGGCGGACGTAGGCCGGCCGGAACCCGTCGTCGGTCAAGACGCTCACGGTCCGGTTCTCGAGCTCGACCAGCGTTCTCACGCCGTACGCCGTGAGCAGCCGCTCGTCGGGGGCGAAGCAGTCGATGCACTCCTCGGGGTCGATCACGAGAATGCGCTCGAACTCGTGGATGCAGTCGACGGGGCAGACGTCGACGCACGAGCGGTCTTTGATGTCGATGCAGGGCTCGGCGATGATGTACGTCATCGGCGCCTACTCTACCGACGCCAGAAGTCGATCGATCACCTCCGGACCGCGTTCGAACAGCGCAGACTTCGCGATCACCTGGTCGAATCCGGCGGCGTGAGCGCGCTGCAAGCCGGACGTGTCGGTGTGGTTCGTGAAGCCGAGGATCGGCACGTCGGGAAAGCGGTCGGCGACGTCGTCGGGATCGAGCCGGGCGATGTCGGCGATGACGAGATCGGGCGGCTCGACGCCGTCCGACGTCTCGAAGCGATGCCCGGGGACGAGCGCCTCGAGCTTGCTCCTGACCAACAGATCGACCCCACACAACAGGATCGTCGCCATGCCCGCCCGCGAATCTAGCATCGTCGCCCTCGAATACAAGCGCGGGCTCGCACTCGCGCAGGCCGGTGCGTTCTTCGAGGCGCACGAGGCGTTCGAGACGGCCTGGCGCGCGTGCGACCCGGCCGAGCGCGACTTCTTCCAGGGGCTCGTCCACGTCGTCGTCTCCGCCTACCAGCGCGGGCGGCAGCGGCCGGTCGCCGCCGAGCGGCAGCGCCTGAAGGCACTGCGCCGCCTGACGGCGTACGCGCCGCGGCACCGCGGCCTCGACGTCGCCTCGCTCCTCGAGGCGCTAGACCGTTCCGAGGCCGATCCGCGTGAACAGCTGGTCGAGCGCGACGCGTAGCCACCAGTCGCGGTCGAAGAAGAGCAGCAGCCCGAGCACGACGAGCGTGGTCCCGGAGACGACGCGGAGCACGTTGTAGTGGTCGCGCGTCCAGCGGAAGACGCGCATCGCGTGCGCGAACGCGATGCCGGCGGCCACGAACGCGGCGGCGAGCCCGAGCGAGTAGGCAACGAGCAGCACGATGCCGCGGAAGATCGTCCCGGACGAGGACGCCAGCACGAGGATCGACGCCAGCACGGTGCCGATGCACGGCGCCGCGCACACGGCGAACGCCCCGCCGAGCAGCACCTGCGAGCCCGAGCTGTGGGCCTGCGAGACGAGGCCCGGCGCGAACGTCCGCTCGGGCCACGGCAGCACCCGCAGGAAGCCGAGCCCGATGACGATCAGCACGAAGCCCGCGATCTCGAGCTGCGAGCGCTTGTCGACGGTGCTGCCGACCGCCGCCGCGCCGGCGCCGAGCACCACGAAGACGATCGTGAAGCCGAGGATGAACGGAACGCTCGAGACGACGACCCGGCGCGCCACGCTCCGCTCGCCGAGCCTCGCCACGTCGACGGCCGAGAGCGCCGACAGGTAGCCGGGCACGAGCGGCAGCACGCACGGCGTCGCAACCGAGACGAGGCCGGCGAGGAACGCGACCGGGAGCTTCTCAAGCATCGAAGCGCGCGAGCTCCGCCTCGACCCGCTTCGCGTCCTCGGGGGCGAGCGGCGGCGGGGGCGGCTCCGGCGGCCCTCCGCCGACGTTGCGCGACCAGTACCAGGCGCCGGCGCCGAGCGCGAGCGCGCCGACGGCGATCCCGCCGAGCGGCAGCACCCAGGCGAGCAGGTCGAAGCCGTGCGTCGCCGGCGTCGAGAGAACGCCCGGCCCGTAGTTCGCCACCATCTCGTCGAGGATCTGCTTCTCCGTCCAGCCCTCCGCGATCCGGCGGCGGATCTCCGCCTTCATCTGCTGTGCCACCGGCGCGTTCGACTCGTCGAGCGTCTCATGGCAGACCGGGCAGACGAGCTTCGTCTCGAGGTCGGCCTCGCTCGGGCGCGAGGCGGCGAGCGCGGGTGCCGCGAGCGCGAGCGCAGCCAGCAATGCGACGACGAGCCTCACGCGCGGAGGGCGTCGCGCGCGCCGGCGGTGAGCCTGTCGGCGGACACCGGCCCGAGCACGTGGCCGACGATCCTGCCGCGGCGATCGACGAAGAACGTCTGCGGCGTGCCCTCGCCGACGCCCCACGGATCGACGGTCGAGCCGTGCGGGTCGAACACCATCGGGTACGTCGCCCGGTAGTGGCGGGCGAATGCCTGCGCGGGACCGCGGTGCAGCTCGTCGACGTCGACGCCGACGACGACGACGTCACGGCTCGACCACGCGCGGGCGAAGCTGACGAGCCGCGGCATCTCCTCCTTGCAGGGCGCGCAGTCGGAGGCCCAGAAGTTGACGACCACGGCCTTGCCGCGCAGCGAGGCGAGCGACAACCGTCCGTCCCCGCTGAGCAGCGCGAGGTCGAAGGGGGGCGCCGGGACGATGTCGTGGTTCGCCACCTGCCGCGCGACCGAGGCCGGCTGGTGCGTCAGGTGCCAGACGAGCACGGCGGCCAGCGCGGCGACGGCGACTGCCGCGGCGGCGCGGATGCCGGCGCGCGGGCTCACGAGCGGATCGCGTTCCGGATGGCGTCGTTCAGCCGGCTCGCCGGAATCGGGCCGTCGACGTGCGGCGGGATCACCTGGCCTGCCCGGTCGACGATGAAGGTCTCGGGGTAGCCGGTGACTCCCCAGCGGTCGCTCTCGTCGCCGCTGACGTCCTTCGCGACGCGGTAGTTGACCTTGTAGCGGGACATGTAGCGCTCGGCCGCCGACGTGAGGTCCTTCGTGTCGACGCCGATCACCACCGCCTTCCCGCGCCACCGGGCGGCCGCGTCGCGGAGAGTGGTCGCCTCGAGCTTGCATTCGACGCACCAGGACGCCCAGAAGTTCACGACCACGACCTTCCCGCGATAGGCCGCCAGGTCGAGCTTCGGGCCGCCTCCGATCCGCGGCAGGCTCAGCGCCGGCGCCGCGACCGACTCGCCCTTGTCGACCTTGGCGGCGATGCCCTTGTTCTGCTGGTGGGCGACGTCCCAGACGAGCAGCCCGAGGAGTGCGGCCACCGCGACGACGGCGACGGCCCGGAGCGGCCGCATCAGATGATGTCGACCGTGGTGCCGATGTCGACCCGGGTGAAGAGCCACTCGGCGTCGGGCACTTGCATCCGGATGCAGCCGTGCGAGGCGCTGTAGCCGATCGACGTGGGCTCGTCCGTGCCGTGGATCCCGATGCCGGGGGCCGACAGGCCCATCCAGCGCGTGCCGAGCGGGTTGTCGGGGCCGGGCGGGACCGGCTGCAGGCCCTTGGCCCAGGCGTCCTGCGTCGGCGGGTACCACCAGGGGTTCTCCCACTTGACGACGATGTGGAAGACGCCCTTCGGTGTCGGGTAGATCGCCTGGCCGGTCGCGACCGGGAACGAGCGGACGAAGCGCGCACCGTCGTACAGCGTCAGCCGGTTGAGCGCGCGGTTGATCACGATGTCCGGCCCGAACGACTTCGCCGTCACCGCCGGTGAGACGACGCGTGTCTTCACGTGGACGGGCAGGCGCGAGTTCGACTCGAGCGCCGCCACGATCCGCACGACCAGCTTGTGGGCGTTGAGCGCGCGCCCGACGCGCTCCTTGGTCATGCGCGGCTTGCCGTTCGCGAACACGAGCGTCGCGTCGGCCGAGGGCCGCGCGAATCGGTGGGCGACGCGGGCGGCCCAGGCGCGCACGAGCGAGCCGCGCACGTTGACCACGAGGTGCGCGTTCGACCCGGGCGCCGAGACCCGTGCGCGGGCGACCGCCGTGTTCGCGTACGGCGTCGCGAACCTCGTGGGGTCGAGCGTCAGCCTTGCCCGATCGACCACGACGACGAGCGGACGGGCGAAGGCAGCCTCGACGGCCGCGACCGCGGCGGCCGGGGCCAGCCCGCCGACGCGCACCCCGGCGACGCGGACGCCGGCCGGGAGCGTTGCGGGCGAGACGGCGCTCGTGGTCGTCGTCGGCGTCGTCGTGACGTCCGGCTCGGTCGTCGTCGCGACGTCCGTCGTCGTCGCGGCGGTCGTCGTCGTCGTGCCGGTGCTCGTGCCACCGGCGATCACCACGCCCGAGAACGTGCCGGCTGCCACGAAGCCGGCAACGAAGAGTGCAGGGAAAAACAGCCGCTTCACGGGTGATCCAGTGTACCGAGCGCCTCGCGCGCCATCTCGGGATCGTCGGACACGATCGCGTCGACGCCGACGGCGGCGAGGCGCAGCACGGCCGCGGGATCGTTCACGGTCCAGACGAGCACCGGCGCGCCCACCCGGTGGGAGGCGGCCACCGCCGCGCGGGAGCAGAGCGTGTGGTGGAGCGAGAGGACGTTGGCGCGCGACCGGCGGAGGAGCAGCGGCAGCCGTGCCGGCATCGCCAGACGCAGGGACGCGGCGGCGGCCTTCGACAGCCCGTCCGGCCAGCGGAAGCGCGAGATCCGGTAGCGGTCGTG
>DATBIC010000179.1:0-36356 GCA_036557145.1 Gaiellaceae bacterium | reverse complement strand
TTCGTGGCGCGCGAGCAGCCCGCGGAGCGCGGTCGCGAGCCCGCCTGCACCGCGCCGCATCACGCGCGCCCCGTCGTCGTCCCGGCCGTACGACACCGGGCCGCGGTTCGAGACGACGATGAGCGCGCGCTCGCTCAGCTCTCGCTCCAGCGCCGGCAAAACCGGCACCTCCGCTCCTGTGAGCCTCCGTCGAGCCTACGGCTCATACCAGCGTGATCTCGCTGCCGCCGAGGTCGTTGCCGGCGAGCAGGTTGAAGAGCACGAGCCAGTCGCGGAGCAGCCGCGGCGCGAGGAAGCGGCGGCGCACCTGCTCCTTTCCACGCAGCGCACGCGCACGCGCGACGGTGCCGTCGTCGAGGACCGCGGCACAGGCGTCGGCGCACTCCTCCGCCGAATCGACGAGCCAGCCGGTCTCACCGTCCTCGATCTGCGCGACGATCCCTCCGACGCGGCCGGCCACGATCGGCCGACTCTTCCAGAGCGCCTCCGTCACGGTCAGCCCGAATCCCTCCTTGGTCGACTTCTGGATCAGCGCATCCGAGTGCACCTGGAACGCGTTGATCTCGACCGCACCCACGTTGTTCAGGTTGCTCAGGATGTGGATGTCCGCGTCGCCGTCGGCGTGCGCGACCGTGCGCTCGTAGTACTCCCACCCCTCCGGGTCGTCGTGGGCCATCGATCCGACGAGCGCGAGTTGCACCTCTGGGTGCCGCCGCTTCACGAGCCGGTAGGCGTCGATCACGCCGAGCGGGTCCTTCCACGGGTCGAAACGCGAGACCTGTGTGAGCAGCGGCCGCTCGACGTCGACGCCGAACTGGTCGACGATGTACGACGCGTCCTCGGCGGAGAGCGCCATGTTCTTCGGCTGCAGCGGATCGATCGCAGGCGGCCAGATCGCGACCCGCGACAGCCCGCCGTCGCGCGGCGCGTACTCGCGCAGGTGGAACACCGCCGCGTCGTAGCGACGGAGCGACGGCAGGAGCGCCGCGAACACGTCGGCGTTCGGCGTCGAGAAGTCGATGTGGCCGCGCCAGATCCACCGCGCCCGGCGCTCCGGGTACGAGTCGATCGTCGCCGCGGGCTGCGGGTCGTGGACGACGACGAAGTCGTACGCGTCGGCGTCGAGCGCCGCCGCCGTCTCCTCGTTGTAGCGGGCGAAGATCGCGAGGTCGTCGGCGTCGAGCCCGCGCTCGTCGCCCTGCAGGGCGTTGTGGATCGTCTTCGTGACCCGGAAGAACTCGTCGGCGCCGCGCATCACGCGCCACTCGACGTCGAGCCCGGCGTCGACCGTCAGCGGCACGAGCGTGTACAGGATCTCCGCGACGCCGCCGCCGAACGGCGTCGCCGAGAGGTGCAGCACCCGCTTGCCTGCGAGCGGCGCGGCGAGGCGGCGCACCTCGTGCATCAGACCGCGCGAAACGAGCGTCGCGTAGTCGGCGAGCGACTTGCGCCCCGCGTTGACGAGCTGGAGCACGGCTAGACGGTGGCGACCGGAAGGCGCTTCACGAAGCGAAGCCGCGCGCCTCCCTGCTCCCGGCCGGACAGCTCGAGCTCGTCGGCCAGCGCGCGGATGATGGCGATCCCCAGCCCGCCTTCGACCAGCTCGTCGTCGCCCGCCAGCGTCCGCGCCGGCTCGAGGTCGAACCCCTCGCCGTCGTCGGCCACTTCGATCACGAATCGGTCGGGGTACCGCTCGTAGACGATCTCGACCAGGCCCTCGCCGCCGTCGTACGCGTGCCGCACCGCGTTCGTGCACGCCTCGGTCAGCGCGAGCTTCAGGTCGGCGACGACCTCGTCCGGGAGCGGCGAGTCGTCGAGCCGGGCGAGCCCGCTGAGCGCCAGCCTGCCGAGGCCGATGAACTCGGCCTTGGCCGGAATCGTCAGCCGGACCGTCCGGAACCAGTCGTGTTCGAGCGCACTCATCCCTGCGGCACCTTTCCCGCTTGCGCGGTCGGAGCAAACCTCGGAGATTCTGCCGGTTTCTCCACCATCGGTTCGCGCTTCGTTCGCCCGATTCCTGCCCGCATGGAACCGTCTCTAACCCACGGGCGCCGGCCGCGTGTCGAGCTCGACCGGGACGGTGAGGCGGCGGTGCCCGCGAACGACCGTGAAGGCCGCCTTCTCGCCGGGCTCGAGGCGCTCGGCGACGATCCGCACGACGTCCTCGGCGCTCCGCACGGGGATGCCGTCGATCGCGACGATCGCGTCGCCGCCGACGCGGACGGTCTGGCCTCGGAACGCCTCGCTTGCGGTCGCCGCCTTCAGCCCCGCGCGCTCTCCCGCGGGATCGCCGCCGGCGAAGGAGTCGATCAGGGCACCCTGCGAAACGGGGTAACCGAACTTCTTCGCGATCGAGGGGGTGAGATCCTCCGCCGTGATCCCGACGTAGGCGTAGGTCACCGTCCCCGAGCGCAGCAGCTGCCGCAGCGACCGCCGCGCCGAGTCGATCGGGACAGCGAAACCGACACCCTCGAAGCCCGACACGCTCCCGGTCGAGCGGATCTGCGCGTTGATGCCGATCACGCGCCCGCGCGCGTCGAGGAGCGGCCCGCCGGAGTTGCCGTGGTTGATCGGGGCGTCCGTCTGGATCGCGTCGACGAGGTCGTAGCCGCCGATCAGCGACGGGATCGAGCGGCCGGTCGCCGAGACGACGCCGACGGACAGCGAGCCCGGGTTCCCGAAGGGGCTGCCGATCACCGCCACCGGCGCGCCGACGACGACACGGCTCGAATCGCCGAGCGGCACCGGCGCGAGCCGGTGCGCCTTCGGAGCGACGCGGAGCACGCCGACGTCGTCGAAGAGGTCGTAGCCGGCGATCCGCGCCGGCACCCGGTCGCCGTCGGCGAAGCGGACGTAGACCGTCCGCGCCCGGACGGCCGGGCCGCCGCCCTGCGCCGCGGTCGTGATCACGTGCGCGCTCGTCATGATCGTCCCCTCGCGGTCGACGACGAAGCCCGAGCCGACGCCCGTGACCGCGTCGGGAGAGCCCGCGGCGCCGAACGCGCTGTAGACGGTGACGACGCCCGCCGAGCGGGCGCGATAGATCTGCGCGGGCGCGAAGCCGTTGCCGGCGAGCGGCTTGGCCACGACCACCGGCGTCGCGGCGGCCCCCGCGGGAACGCGGACGACCGTCGCCGAGTCGTGGCCGCGGTTCAGCCAGCCGGCGGCTCGGGCGACCGCCAGCACCAGCACGCCGCCGATCACCGCGGCGACGAGCGAGACGGCGGCGAGCTGCCCGGGGCGCACCAGCGGCCACTGTACCCGCCTCTTCCCGGCGGGCCCGCACCGTTTTCACGTCGAAACGGGGGGTCAGGCGGGCTCGAGGGCGGGCTCGGCGACCTCGGCGCTCAGCACGAGCGTGAACGTCGTCCAACCGCTCTCCGCGTCGAGCTCCAGCCGGCCGCCCATCAGTTCGGCGAGCTCGCGCGCGATCGCGAGCCCGAGGCCGCTCCCGGATGCCCGCGTGCCGTCGAGACGGTAGAAGCGCTCGAAGACCTGCTGCCGCGCGTCGCGGGGGATCCCCGGACCGTCGTCGGCGACCGTCAGCGTCGCCCGCCCGCCCTCGCGCCCGGTCGAGATGCGCACGGTGCTGCCCGCGGGGGTGTGCAGGAGCGCGTTCTCGACGAGGATGCGGCCGATCTGCAGCACGCGGGCGGCATCGCCGCGCGCGAGCACGGCCGCGCCGGCGGCCGTCTCGAGGGTGTGCTCGAGTGCGGCCGCGCGCGGCGCGAGCTCGCGCGTCACGTCGGCCGCCAGCTCGGAGAGGTCGACCTCCTCCCGTCCGACGGCGAGCCGCCCCGCGTCGAGGCGCGAGAGGTCGAGCAGGTCGGTCGCAAGGCGGCCGAGGCGGTCGACCTGCTCGCGCATCTGCGCGAGGAAGGCGTGCCGCGTCGCCTCGTCGAGGGTGTCGTCGTCGAGCAGCTCGAGGAAGCCGCCGAGCGAGAACAGCGGCGTGCGCAGCTCGTGCGAGGCGTTGGCGATGAACTCGCCGCGCGCGCGGTCGAGCCGGGACAGGCGCAGGCGCATCCGCTCGAACGCGCGCGCCAGCTGCCCGAGCTCGTCGGAGCCTGCATCGACCACCGGCTCGGCGAAGTTGCCGGCGGCGATCTGCTCCGCGGCGACCTCGAGGCGCCGGATCCGGCTCGAGAGCCGCGCCGCGCCCGCATAGCCGATCAGCAGCGCGAACGCGAACGCCACCCCGCCGGCGATCAGTACCCGGCGACGCACGACCGCGACGGTGCGCAACTGGTCGTGGAGCGAGGCCGAGAGCAGGACGACGGAGCCGGCGAGCGGGTAGGCGACCTCGGCGTACTGCTGGCCGCCGTGCTCGACGGTGCCGTGGGAGAGCGTCTTACTCTCGACCGCCTCGTTGGCCACGGGGTCGTCCTGCATGTCGCTCGAGTCCGACTCGTCGGCCGAGTCGGCGACCGGCTGCAGGTTCAACGGCACGGCGTTCTGCAGGTCGTAGACGACGATCCGAGCGTTCACCCTCGACGCCCACTTGTCGGCGTAGGCCTGCTTCGAGTACTCGACCTGGCTCGCCGGATAGTTCGGGATCGCGACCGTCCGGATCGACGTCTCCAGGCCGCGCAGCTCGCTGTTCTCGAGCGAGCGCTGGTAGGAGGGGACGACGATCAGGTAGACGATCGCCAGCACGCCCGCGACCACCACCAGCAGCGCGAGCGCGAGCCTGCCGCCGACGCCGCGCAACGCGTTCATCGGTCGCGGAACCGGTAGCCGACGCCGCGGACGGTGAGGATGTACTCGGGCGTCTTCGGCTCGGCCTCGAGCTTCTCGCGCAGGTGCCGGACGTGGACGTCGATCGTGCGCGGGTCGCGGTAATCGGCGCTCTTCCACAGCGCCTCGAGCAGCATCCGCCGGCTGAAGACCCGTCCGGGCTGGGCGGCGAGCGCGCGCAGCAGCTCGAACTCGACGTAGGTCAGCTGCACCGGCGCGCCCCGCATCTCCACCGCGCGGCGCGGCACGTCGATCACGAGCCCGTCGTGCTCGATCCGCTCGTCGCCGGCAGTCTCGAGCGAATGGGGCGCGCGGGCGCGGCGCAGGAGCGCCCGGACGCGCGAGCGGAACTCCCGGATCGAGAACGGCTTCGTGATGTAGTCGTCGGCGCCGAGCTCCAACCCGATCACCTTGTCGAGCTCGTCGTCGCGGGCGGTCAGCATGATGATCGGCACCGTGCTCCGGGCCCGCAGGCGCTTGCAGACCTCGAGCCCGTCGAGGCGCGGCAGCATGATGTCGAGCACGACGAGGTCGACCGGCTGGGCGTCGAAGCGCTCGAGCGCCTCCTCGCCGTCGGCGGCCTGGACGACCTCGTACCCGTCGCGCTCGAGCGGGAACGCGAGAACGGTGCGCACCGCGTCCTCGTCGTCGACGAGCAGAATCGTGGGTGGCGAGTCGGGCATCGGCGGCGGCGCCTGCCGGGCGCGCAAGCGAGACCGCTGTCCAGCAGTCGCCCTCCTACTATAGCCCTGCCCATGAGACCGACCCCCGCTGTCGAGCGCCGGCGCCGGGCCCGCCGCGGCTCGGTCGCGCGGCCGGTGAACGGGCGCCTCTACCGCGCGTCCTTCCTCGTCGTGGTGATCCCGCTGCTCCTCGTCGCCTTCGCGAGCTCGCGCACCGGCGTGCTCGCGGCGCCGGAGCTGCCGCCGAACTTCGACGGTCCGGGGGCGGAGGCGCTCGCCACCGAGCTGTCGACGAGCTACCCCAACCGTGCGCCGGGCAGCGCGGGCGCGCTCGGCGCCGCGTCGTGGGTCCGCGACGAGCTCCGGGGCTTCGGCCTCCCGGTCTCGACCGACGCCTGGACCGGGCGCCTCCCCGGAGGCGGGACCGCGCGGCTCCAGAACGTCTGGGCCGTCGCGCGCGGCCAGTCCCGGAACGCGATCGTCGTGATGGCGCACCGCGACGACACCGGGGTCGGCCCGGGCGCGAACGACAACGCCAGCGGGACGGCGGCGCTGATCGAGCTGGCGCGCGGGTACGCGGCTTCCGCCGGGGCCGCGGGCGGCCCCGCGGTGCTTCCCGCGCACAGCATCGTCTTCCTCTCCACGGACGCCGGCGCCGCGGGCGGCCTCGGTGCGCTGCGGTTCGCGGAGCGGCTGCCGCTCCGCGTCGAGGCGGTGGTGAACCTCACGGGGATCGCCGGCCGCCGCGCCCCCCGGCTGCTCTTCTCCGGCGACACGCCCCACACCGCCGCGTCGCTGCTCCTCGACACCGCCGCGCGGCGCATCTCCGAGCAGACCGGCGCCGAGCCGCAGCGCGCAACCGTGCTCGCCCAGCTGATCGACCTCGGGTTCCCGTTCACGCTGGGAGAGCAGGGCCCGTTCGTGGCCCGCGGCGTCCCGGCGGTCACCGTCACGACCGGCGGGGAGCGGGCGGCGCCGGCGTTCACCGACCGGCCGAAGGGGCTCGACGTGAGCCACCTCACCCAGCTCGGGCGCGCCGCCCAGGAGCTGGTCGGATCGCTCGACCTGGGCGTCCAGCCGGAGCACGGGACACCGGCCTTCGTGTGGGTGGGCGGCCGCGCGGTCCGCGGATGGGCGGTCGCGCTCCTGCTGATCGCCCTGCTCGTCCCCTACCTCGTGACCGTGGTCGACCTGCTCGCGCACACCCGCCGGCGCCGGATCCCGATCGCCCCCGCCTTCCGGAGCCTGGCGCGCCGGGTCGCGTTCTGGCTCTTCGCCGGCGTGCTGTTCGTCGTGTTCGGGCTGCTGGGCGCCTGGCCGCGCGATCCTTCGCGGCCGCCGAACCCGGCGATCGAGGCGGCGGGCGACTGGCCGGTGCTGCCGCTCCTGCTGCTCGTGCTCCTCCTCGCCGCCTGCTGGCTCGGCTGGCGGCGGCGGCTAACGCCCCGGCGGCGAATCGCGCCGGAGGAGCTGCTCGCCGGGAACGTGGCGGCGCTGGTCGGCGCCGGAGTCGTCGCGTTGCTCGTTCTGGCAACAAACCCGTACGCGCTGCTCTTCTGCCTGCCGGCGCTGCACGCCTGGCTGTGGCTGCCGCAGGTGCGCGACCGCGGTGCCGGCGTCCGCTGGCCGGTCTTCGCGGTCGGCCTGATCGGCCCGCTCCTGCCGGTGCTCTCCCTCGGGCTTCGCTTCGGGCTCGGCTTCGACGCGCCGTGGTACCTGCTCGAGCTCGTCTCGGTGCGCTACGTGTCGCCGGCGGCGTTCGCGATCGCGCTCGCCGGCGGCGCCTGTGCCGCACAGCTGGCGATGGTCGCCGCCGGGCGCTATGCGCCGTACCCTCGGCCGGGCGAGCGGACGGCGCGCCGACCGATCCGCTCGGCGGCGCGCCGGTTCGGCGCCACGCGCGGCGGCCGCTATCCGGCGAGGTAGCGCACCGCTGCGCCCGCCGCGAGCTCGCCCTCCCCGCGCGGGACGAGCACGAGCGCGTCGGCGCGGGCGGCCCGCGCGATCATGTGCGACTCGTCGCCGGGGACCGGCTCGAGCTCGACGGCGTCGCGATCGAGGCGGCGGCGCGCGCGGACGAGCTGGTCCCGTTCGCGGTTCCGGCGCACCGGCGCGGCGAGCCGTCCGGGCTGCCAGCTCGGGCCGGGCTCGGCGGCGCCCTGCAGCGCGAGCAGCGCCGGCCGCACGAATAGCTCGAAGCCGACGAGCGACGAGACCGGGTTCCCGGGCAGCCCGAAGACGAGCGTCGCGCCGCGCACGCCGAATGCGACCGGCTTGCCGGGCCGGACGGCGACCCGCCAGAAGAGCTCCTCGACGCCGAGCGAGGCGAGCGAGCCGCGGACGAGGTCGTGGTTGCCGACCGAGACGCCGCCCGACGTCACCAGCACGTCCGCGTCCAGCCCCTGCTCGAGCCCGCGACGGGTGTCGGCCTCGTCGTCCGCCGCCGGCGCGATCCGGGTGACCTCCGCGCCCGCCTCCGCCAGCTGCGCGCCGAGCAGCAGCGAGTTCGACTCGTAGATCTGCCCCGCCGCGAGCGGCTCCCCCGGCGGCCTGAGCTCGGTGCCCGTGGCGAGCACCGCGACGCGCGGACGCCTGGCGCAGCGAACGGCGGCGAGACCGACTGCCGCGAGCGCACCGACCGTCCACGGGGTCAGCCGCGTGCCGGCCTCGGCGACGGCGTCGCCGGCACGGATGTCGCCGCCGCGCGGGCGGACGTTGTCCGTTTCGGCAACGGCCTCGACCTCCACGTGGCCGCCGTCATCCTGCGCCGTGCGCTCGACGGGGACGACCGCGTCCGCACCCTCGGGGACGACCGCGCCCGTGGAGATCGGCGCAGCGTCGCCCGCCCCGACGCGAGTGCTCGAAGGACGCCCTGCCGCAGAGGCCTCGACGATGCGCAGGCGGCCCGGCGTGTCGGCGGCACGGACGGCGAACCCGTCCATCGCCGAGCTGTCGAACGGCGGCAGGTCGATCGGCGCGCGCACCGTCTCCGCCAGCATGCGCCCGGCTACAGCGGCAAGAGCGACCTCTTCGTGCCCGAGCGGCTGCACCCGTCCGAGCACGAGCGCGCGCGCTTCCTCGATGCCGAGCAGAGCTTCCACCGCCGATCACGATAATCCCGCGAAGGTGGCCGGACGGCGGTGAGGATCCTCTACTTCGGGACGTACGACCGCGAGCACCCGCGCAACGTCAACGCCATCGCCGCGCTCCGCGCCGCGGGCGTCGAGGTCGTCGAGCGGCACTTGCAGCTCGGCCGCGGAGGCGTGCTCGGGACCCTCGAGCTGCTGCTGGCCGAAGCGCGGCTCGCATTGCCGGGCCGCAGGAACGCGGACGCCGTGATCGTCGGCTATCCGGGGCACTTCGACGTGCCGCGCGCGCGGCGGCTCGCCGGCCGGCGGCCGCTCGTCTTCGACGCCGTGCTCTCGCTCGAGGACGAGCTCGTCTCGGTCCGGCAGCAGTACGGCCCGAGATCGGCCGCCGCCGCGGTGCTCCGTGTCACCGACGCGCGCGCGTTCCGGCTCCCCGACCTCGTCGTCTGCGGCACGGAGGCGGAGGCTGCCTACCTGCGCGAGCTCGGCGCCGACCGCACCGCCGTCGTCTTCCTCGGCGCCGACGAGGACGTGTTCCGCGAGGGGTGGACGCCCACATATCCGTTCTCGGCGCTCCACGAGGCCGACGGCTCGAGCGACGTCGTCGGCGAGGCGGCGGCGCTCGTGCCGGAGGTGCCGGTCCGGAGCATCCGCCGCGCCGACCTCGACCCGGACGACGTGGGGCTCGCGTTCGCCCGCGCCGGGATCGTGCTCGGGTCGTTCCGGGAGTCGCGCTCGATCCCAGCCGGGGTCTTCGGCGCCCTCGCGACGGGAGCGCCGGTGATCACCGCCGACACGAGCGCCGCGCGCGAGCTGCTCGAGGACGGGGTGACGGCGCTGCTCGTCCCGCCGGAGCACCCGCACGCACTCGCGAAGGCGATCACGCTCCTGGCGGGCGACGACGCGCTTCGGGAGTCGGTCGCCGAAGCCGGCCATCGCGTCTTCGTCGAGCGCGCAGCGCGCGAGGTACGTGGCCGGCAATGGCGCGCGCTCGTCGAGGACCAGCTCGCGCAGTAGGGGTTCAGTGCGGCGAGGTCGCCGCCGAGTTGGGAGTCGCCGGCGGCTTCGGCGGCGGCTTCGCGGTCGTAGTGGTCGTCGTGGTGGTGGTCGTGGCGGCCGGCGGGCTCGCGTACTGGAGGTAGCCGTAGTCGTGGTGCGTGAACGTTCGGAACGTCGGATAGACGTTCGGCGTCGCGAAGTCGAGCGCAGGCCGCTTCCACAGCGCCGCGGCCATGTACTCGTGCCAGATCGGGACCGGGTAGGTCGCGCCGGCGACCGGCACGCCGTGCACGTCCAGCATCGGGATCTCGCCGCCCTGGTAGCCCATCCACACGACGGTGCTGAGCTGCCGCGTGAAACCGTCGAACCACGCGTCCGCATGGTTGTCGGTGGTGCCCGTCTTCCCGGCATTCTCGTGGACGCCGTCGCCGGAGCCGGCGCCCGTGCCGTACTCGGCGTTCTGGCGCAGGACGTCGGTGACCTGCCAGGCGACGCCTTCCGACAGGGCGCGCTTCGTCTGCGGCTTGCCCCAGCCGCTGGCCGTGTCGATCTTCCCGTTCGCGAGCACGACCTTCGTGATCGCCATCGGCTTCGCGTAGACGCCCGCCGCCGGGAACGTCGCGTACGCCGCTGCCATGTCGAGCGGCGAGACCGCGAGCGTGCCGAGCCCGATCGACGCGACGGGCTTGTCCGGGACCATCCGGACACCCAGCCGGTGCGCCATCTGCCAGACGTACCGCGGGCCGGCGTCGAGCGTCAGCTGCGCGTACACGGTGTTGTCGGACTGCAGCGTCGCGCGTGTCACCGACTCGCTGCCGCTGTAGGTGTTCTCGTAGGTGTGCACCTCCCACGGCTTCGCCGGGTCGCACCAGGGCCCGAGGTTGCACGTGAAGGGAGCCGAGACGTAGTAGGTCGAGTTCGGGTCCATGCCCTGCTCGATCGCCGACGCGAGCACGAACGTCTTGAACGTCGAGCCCGCCTGCCGCGCCGACTGCGCCGCGAGGTTGAACTGGTTGCTCGCCTTGCGCACGACGGCGGTCATCGCCCGAATCGCGCCGGTCCCCGGTTGGATCGAGACGATCGCGGCAGCGGGGTCGGTCTTGTACGGCAGGACGTCGTTGATCGCCTTGTTCGCGAGGCGCTGCAGCCGCGGGTCGATCGTCGTGTACACCTTGAGCCCGCCTTCGCGCACCGTTCCGGCGCCGTACGCGTCGATCAGCTGATCGGTGACGTACGAGAAGAAGTACGGCTGCTTGATCTCCGTGTAGATGTTGCCGGGCTTCAGGCCGAGCGACTTCGAGCGGACGGCGGCGCGGTACTGGGCGGCGCTGATCACGCGGTTCGTGAGCATCGCCTGCAGCACCTCGTTGCGGCGCGCGAGCGCGGCCTTTGGATTCTCGAACGGGTCGTACACCGACGGCGCCTGCGGCAGGCCCGCGAGCAGCGCCGACTGGAGCAGGCTGAGGTTGCTCGCGCGACGCGAGAAGTAGGTCTGCGCCGCGGCCTCGACGCCGTACGCGTGGTTGCCGTAGTAGGTCGTGTTCAGGTACTCGTCGAGGATCTTCGGCTTCGACCACTTGCGCGCGAGCTTGATCGCGAGGCACGCCTCTTTGATCTTCCGGCTGAAGGTCTTCTCGCGGCCGGTGTAGAGCCCGCGCACGAGCTGCTGCGTGATCGTCGAGCCGCCCTCGACCGCCTTGCCGGCGGTCACGTCCGTCCAGGCGGCGCGCGCGATCCCCACGTAGTCGACACCGCCGTGCGACCAGAAGCGGCGATCCTCGATTGCGACCGTTGCGCGGGGAAGCCAGACGGACATCCGGCTGAGCGTGACGGGCTCGCGATTGTGCTCCGCGGGGATGACGCCCAGCAGCGAGCCGTCGCTCGCGTAGACGAACGAGTTCTGCCCGATGTCGACCGGCTTGAGCGAGCTCAGGTCGCAACTCGCCGACAGCGCGACGCCGGCGCCGAAGCCGACGGTGAGGGAGACGAGCACGAGCGCCACGACGATGGTCGCGAAGATGAGGCCCGCGCGACGGCGGCGCTTCGTGCGCTCGGCGCGCTTCCGCTTCCGCCCACGCTGGGCGAGGATGAAGTCGAGGTCGTCGTGGCGGCGGGTCATGCCTCTTCCGGTTCGGCGTAGACGCCGGCGGAACGCAGGCGCTCTGCCACCTCGACGCGCAAATCGGAAGCGGCGTCGCCGAGCGGCCTGGCGCCGGATGCCCGCCTCCGCACGCTGATCGTGACGTCGTTCGCGCCGAGCTCCACGACCCGAGCCACCGTCCCGTCCACCGACAGGGATTGCAGCACACCGCGCAGGTCGGCCTGGAGCGGCAGCTTCGCCGTCGCCTCGATGAACCCGCCCGGGCTGCGGATCGTCGAGTTGCGAATCGTCTCGGAGGCCAGCTTCTCGTTCGGAACGACGACGCGGTTGTCGTCGCGCGTGCGCAGCCACGTGTAGTTGAGGCCGATCTCCTCGACGACGCCGCGCGCGCCCTGGACCTCGACCTCGTCGCCGAGGCGCAACGGCTGGGTGAAGGCGATCATGATCCCGGCGACAGCGTTGCCGATCACCCGCTGGCTCGCGAGCCCGATGACGAGGCCGATCACCGCCGACGACGCGAGCACCGCGCCGGCGACGGCGCGCACCTGCGGGATGACCAGCAGCGCCGACATCACGCCGACGAAGACGATCGTCACGAAGAGGACGCGGCGAATGACGCGGTAGCGGGTCATCACGTCCGCGGGCAGGTTGCGCCGGGCGATCCGGTGGTCGACGACCTTCGCCACGACCCACGTCGCCACGATGACGACGGCCGCGATCAGTGCGTGCTGCCAGAACTCGGACATCTACGACCTTTCTTCTTCGCCCCAGTCGATCGGTTTCCGCCCTGCGAATCCATCCTGGTAGCCGTGCCAGAAGCCGACGGCCGGCTCGCCCACGTGCCAGCACAGCAGAACGGGCTCGTCGCCGCGGAGCGCCGGGAAGTCGAGCAGCCCGAGGTCGGCGTCCTTGACGATCACACCCAGCGACTCGAGGTGCTCGATGCAGGCGGCCGCCGCGCCGGCGAGCGAGACGAGCTCCGCCTGCGCCTCGCCGAGGTCGCCGGCGGCATGCCCGCCGCCGTTCCCGCCGATCGCCGTCACCAGCCGCCCCTGCGTCGACTCGAGCTCGTGCAGACGCTCGCGAAGGCGCACCAGGCGCTCGGCGGCAGGGCGCACCTCGCCGAGGGCGCTGTTAGCCTCGGCCGGAGTGAACGTGCGGTCGAGCACGGCGCCGCCGTATCGTACGAGGCGAAAGCAACGGCTGGCGCTGTGGTTCCTCCTCGTCGGCGTCCTCGCGATCCTCCAGTACGCGGGCCGCTTCTCCTCCGGCAAGCCCAGTCCGCAGACGCTCTACGAGTGGACGACGGCGATCGGCACCGTGATCCAGGACGGCATCATCCTCGGGCTCGTCCTCCTGATCGCGAAGCCGCGCTACGACCTGCTCGCACTACGGCGGCCGAGATCGATTGCCCGCGCGGCCGGGTATCTGGTCGTCGCCCTGGTCGCGATCTACGTGTTCGAGGGCGTCTACGCGGCGCTGACCCACCCGGGCAACGAGCAGGGGCTGACGCCGAAGCACTGGGAGTCGAGCCACGCGGCCGCGTACGCAGTGAACGCGCTGGTCATCTGCACGTTCGTCCCGTTCGTCGAGGAGCTCACCTATCGCGGGCTCGGCTTCTCGCTGGTCGAGCGGTTCGGCCGCTGGCCGGCGATCCTGATCGTCGGCCTCATGTTCGGCCTCGCGCACGGGCTGATCGTCCTGCTCCCGGTGATCGTCGTCTTCGGCTGCATGCTCGCGTGGATCCGCGACCGCACCGACAGCGCCGTGCCCGGGATGTTCCTGCACGGCACGTTCAACCTGATCGCGCTCGTCGCCGCGGTCGCCGTCTCGCACTAGTGGTCACGTCCATAAGTTGGTTCGTGGTTGGCCGAGCGAAAAGCAAGCAGGCCAAGGACGCAGGGAGCCCTCGTACCTAACAGGTACGGGGGCGACCGAGGACGCCGGCATGCGCCGCTTTGCAGCCGGCCAAGCACACAACCGAACTTGTGGACGAGGCCACTACTCCCACTAATGTGAGGCGCGTGCGCCGCGCCGTTCTCGTTGCCCTCGCCGCGCTGGCGCTCCCGTCGGTCGCCCACGCCGCGTGTCGGGTCACGGCCACCCGCGTCGAAGGAGCCGCCCCGCTCACCGTCACGTTCACCGCGCAGTGCGCATCGGCGTCGTACGCGTGGGACTTCGGCGACGGGACGACCGGCGCCGGCCAGACCGCCGAGCACGTCTACCGCGCAGGCGTCTTCCGGCCGGTGCTGACGAGCGACGCCGACACGCAGCCGGAGCCTGCGGCGACGGTGCTCTCGATCGCGCTGAAGCTGAGCGCGCCGCCGCGTGCTCGCTACGCGTCGTACGTGACGCTGCACGCCGCAGTCACGCCGCGCCTGCCGGTGACGCTCCGCGGTCGCCGCTTCGTGCACGGCAAGCTGCGCGTTCGTGTCCTCGGCACTGCACCGTGGGTCGCCCGCGCGGGGAACGTCGCCGCCACGGCGCACGTCGTCGCGATCCCGAAGCTCGTCGTGCGTCTCACCGGCACGCCGGTGGCCGGCTCCCGGCTGCGCGTGCACGCGGCGCTGCACCCGGCGAGCGCCGGCCGCGTCGTCGGCCCGAAGGTCGTCCTCGCCCGCGCCGGCCGCACCGCGAGCGTGACCGTAGCGAGCCGGCCTGCGCGCGGGTGGGCGGCCGTTCGCACCACCGCGCACCGCGCGATCGCGCTGCCGTCGCTGTCGCTCGGCGCACACGGGCCGAACGTGCTGGCGCTCGAGCAGCGGCTGCACGACCTCCACTACGCGGTTCAGGTCGACGGCACGTTCGGCGACGACGACGTCGAGGCGATCTACGCGTTCCAGAAGGTGACCGGGCTGCCACGAACGGGCGCGGTCACGCCGACACTCTGGCGCCGACTGCTGCGCGCGCAGGTTCCCCGCGCGCGCTACCCCGGCAACCACATCGAGGTCGACAAGGAGAAGCAGGTGCTCTTCGTCGTCCGCGGCGGAAAGGTGGCGCTCGTCGTCGCGGTGTCGACGGGCGCGACCGGCAACACCCCGCTCGGCCTCTGGCACGTCTACCGCAAGGTCACCGGCTTCGACTGGGTCCTCTACTACCCGAACTACTTCCTGCGCGGGTTCGCGGTGCACGGCTACCCGGACGTGCCGCCGTACCCGGCGTCGCACGGCTGCGTACGCATCCCGATGTGGGTCGCGACGCGGGTCTACGGCGAGATCGCGCTCGGGACCGCGATCTACATCTACGTCTAGGTTCCATTCGTGCTCTTTCTGCTCTTCGGATCGAGCGCAGCCGGCAAGACGTTCGTGCTCGGCGAGTTGCGCGGGCGCGACGACCATCTCGCCGTCCACGACTTCGACGAGATCGGCGTCCCGGCAGGCGCGGACACGGCATGGCGACACCGCGCCAACGAGCGCTGGGTGCTGCAAGCGCTCGACCATCAGGCGAAGGAAACCGACTTCCTGCTGGCCGGGCAGACGCCGTTCGGCGAGCTGCTCGCAGCGCCGTCGGCGCCGCGGCTGGAGGCAATCTCCGCGTGCCTTCTCGACTGCGACGACGCGACGCGCGTGGCACGCCTTCGAGCGCGCGGGCCGGAGTGGCTCGCGCGGACAGGCGGGGACCTCGAGGACTACCTCGCCTGGGCGGCCTGGATGCGCGAGCACGCGGCCGACCCTGCATCGCGGCCGGAGGTGATCCGGGACGAGGCGACTGTCGACGGGATGGGCTGGTCGCGTTGGGCCGGCTGGCAGGCCGGCGATCCGCGCTGGCACGTGCGGGTGATCGATACTTCGGCCCTGCCGATCGATGCCGTCGCCCGTGAGCTGGCCGAGTGGATCGACGAGGAGCGGCAGCTGTTCCGCTCCGGTGCGCACCCACTGGCGACCGCTATCTAGTCGTCGTCCTCGTCCTGCTCGTCGTCGAGCTCGGCGGCTTCCGCCTCCGCCTCCGCGCCGGCGAAATCCTCCGCGGAGACGCGGTCGAGGAAGCGCTTGAACTCGTCGACGATCTCCTCTTCGTTCACCTCGTCCCCTTCCATCTCGATCGCCGACTCCTCGATCACCTCGTCGTCGGCGAAGATGGGGGCGCCGGTGCGGACCGCGACGGCGATCGCGTCGGAGGAGCGCGAGTCGATCTCGAGCTCGGTCCCGTTCTGGGCGACGGTGATCGACGCGTGGAAGGTGCTCTCGCGCAGCTCGGTGACGGTGACGCGGACGACCGACACGTCGAGCTCGGAGAGGATGTTCACGAGCAGGTCGTGCGTGAGCGGTCGCGGCGTCGTCGCGCCCTGCAGCTTCATCAGGATCGCGGCCGCCTCGGGGTGGCCGACCCAGATCGGCAGGTAGCGGTTCCCGTCCGCGGTCTTGAGCAGCACGATCGGTTGCTTGCCGACGATGTCGAACGAGACCCCGTAGATCGTCATCTCGACCATCTCTCAACTCGTAGGTTACCCCCGGCCCCTGCGCCCTACGCGCCGCCAACGGGCGGCTAGACTGCGGCCGCGCGGGCGATTAGCTCAGCTGGTTAGAGCGCCGCTCTGATAAGGCGGAGGTCCCTGGTTCGAATCCAGGATCGCCCATCTCGAGGCCGTGCGATCGAGCTAGCCTCGGTCGCGGTGGCAGATCGTCGGGACGCGCGGTACGACGGGCTTGCCGCGTGGTACGCGGACCACGTGGCGACGCTTCCCGCGCATCAGGTCGCGCACACCGAAGCTCTCGAGCTCCTCGGGAACGGCCCGGGGCGGTGCCTCGACCTCGGCTGCGGCACCGGCTTCGCGGTCCCGGGCCTGGTCGCTGCCGGCTGGCTCGTCGTCGGGGTCGACGTCTCGACCGACCAGCTCGACGCCGCGCGAGGAGTCGGCGCCGAGCTCGTGCTCGCTGACGCGGCAGACTTGCCGTTCGCGGACGCCTCGTTCGAGGCCGTCGTCTCGGTGCTCACGCACACGGACTTCGACGACCCGGGCGCCGTGTTCGCGGAAGCGCGGCGGGTACTCCGGCCGGGCGGGAGGTTCGTCTACGTCGGCTCGCATCCGTGCTTCGTCGCGCCGTCGGTGCAGCGAGCGGGCGTCGAGCTGCCCGTCCTGCACGCCGGCTACCGCCGGCAAGGCTGGTGGGATGCGTCGCCGGCGTTCGGTGACGGGATCCGCCCGCGCGTCGGCGTCAACCACTTGCCACTCGCGGACTTCTTGAACGCCGTGGTCGGGTCCGGCCTGACTCTGCTCGAGTTCCGAGAGCCCGGCGGCGACGACTACCCGTTCTTCCTCTCGCTGCGCGCGACGAAGTAAGCCGCGTCAGCCGCCGAGGCGCTCGAGCGCTTCGGCCAGCTCGGCGAGCTGCACTTCGCCGTCGAGTGGGATGCGCACGCCAGCCGCGCCCACCTTCGCGTCGAAGCCGGTCAGGCGCAGGACAGCGTCCTTCACCCGCGCGGCGAGCAACGGATCGACCGTGGTCACGCGCCGCTCCTTCGTGCGCGCTCCGGCCCACCGCGCCGCTCGCTCGGCGGCGCGCACGGACATCCCCTCGCGCACGATCGTCCGCGCGAGCTTCCGGCGGCCGTCCTGGTCGGGCACGGAGAGAATCGCGCGTGCGTGGCCCTCGGTGAGCTCGTGCCGCGAGACCATCGCGAGCACGTCATCCGGAAGCTCGAGCAGCCGAATGCGGTTCGACACGGTGGGCTTCGCCTTGCCGACCCGCTCGGCGATCTCGCCGAGCGACAGCCCGAACTCGTCGAGCAGCAGGGCGTACGCTCTCGCCTCCTCGACCGGCGACAGGTCCTCGCGGGCGACGTTCTCGACGAGCCCGAGCAGCAGCGTCTCGCGATCGTCGGCCTCGCGCACGACTGCCGGCAGCGAGTCGATCCCCGCTTCGCGCGCGGCGCGCCAGCGCCGCTCGCCGGCGATCAACTCGTAGCCGCCTTCGAGGCGCGGCCGCAGGACGACCGGCTGGATCAGGCCCTGCGCGCGGATCGAGTCGGCGAGGCCGCCGACGCTCTCGCTCTCGAAGCGCTTGCGCGGCTGACGCGCGTTCGGGTGGATCTGCTCGACCGGCACGTGGGCGAGCTCGGGCGCGCCGCCGATCAGGACCTCGAACCCGCGGCCGAGACCGCGGCGGGCGGTGGTGCCGCTAGCTCCGCTGGACAAGCTCCATCGCCACCTTCCAGTAGGCCTCGGCGCCGCGCGAGCGCCGGTCGTAGTGGGTCACGGGCAATCCATGGCTCGGCGCCTCGGCGACGCGGATCGAGCGCGGCACGACCGCGTCGAAAACGAGCGCCCCGAAGTGCCGACGCACCTCTGCCTCGACGTCGGCCGACAGGCGCGTGCGTGCGTCCGTCATCGTCAGCAGCACGCCGGCGATCGCGAGCTCGGGGTTCAAACGGCGCTTCACGAGCTCGATCGACTGCACGAGCTGCGCGAGACCCTCGAGCGCGTAGTACTCGGTCTGCACCGGCACGACGACCCGGTGCGCGGCCGCAAGCGCGTTCACCGTCAGCGGGCCGAGCGAAGGCGGACAGTCGAGCAGCACGAAGTCGAAGCCCTCCCCGTGCCCGAGTGCGTCCACGAGGTAGCGGTCGCCGTCGTCGCGGCGCGAGAGCTCGACGGCGGCGCCGGCCAGCTCGGGGCGAGACGGGACGAGGAAGAGGTTCTCGAACTGCGTCGGCTTCGCGAGCTCCTGCAGCGGAGCGCCGTCGAGCAGGTCGTACGTCGAGGTGCCGTTGGCGCGCAGGCCGAGGCCCGACGTCGCGTTCGCCTGCGGGTCGAGATCGACGACGACCGCGCGCTCTCCTGCCTCCGCGAGGCATGCCGCCAGGTTGACCGCGGTCGTCGTCTTGCCGACGCCGCCCTTCTGGTTGGCGAACGCGTAGACCTTGCCGCGCACCGGGCCAATCTAGCCGCGGCCTCGGTCAGCGAAGGGGGCGCTTGCGCGCGACGCCGACACGGCGCGGGTAGCCGGCCGGTGTGCGACCGACCTTACGCAGCACGAGGAACCCGGCCGGTGCGTCGTCGAGCTCGCTCGCGAGTGCGCCGGCGACGCGAGCGACGCGCGCCGTGTCGGCGCTGGGGCCGACCCAGAGGATCGCCGCGCCGCCCTCGCGGACGAGCGGCAGGCACCACTCCGCCGCCGTCGGCGGCGACGCGAGCGCCTTCGCAACGGCGACACCCGCCCAGTCGGTCGGCTGCTCCTCGACGCGGCCCCACACCACACGTGCGTTCGCAGGCGCGAAGCGCTCGAGGAAGGTGCACTTGCGGCGTTCGGCGTCGAGCAGCACCACCTCGCGCGCGGGCAGCGCATGCGCGAGGGGAATCCCCGGAGCTCCCCCGCCGGAGCCGACGTCGACGATCGCGCCGTCGAACCGCTCGACGAGCTGCAGCCCGGCGAGCGAGTCGTCGAGGAGCACGCGGCGCGCGTCCGACGGTTCGCGGAGAGCGGTCAGGCCCGGTGTCTCGACGACGGCGCGGAGCCAGCCGTCAAGCGTCGGGCTCGACGACGACGTACCGATGCGGCTCGACCCCCTCGCTCGACGTGCGCACGCCCGGCTCCTCGGCGAGCCGCTCGTGCACGATCCGCCGTTCGACGGCGGACATCGGCTCGAGCAGCACACGCTCACCTTCGGCGGCGCGTTCCCCACTCCGGACCGCGATCGCCTCGAGCGTCGCGCGCCTGCGTGCGCGATAGCCGGAGGCGTCGACCGTCGCGTGCTTGCTCACACCGCCACGGTGAAGGATGACGTTCGCGAGGTACTGCAGCGAGTCGATCGTGTGACCGTGCTTCCCGATCAGCAGCCCGAGGTCGTCGCCCGTGCATGTGACGACGAGCTCGTCATCCGACTCGGCGACATCGACGTGCGCGACCACGCCGAGCGACGCCGTCACCCGCTCGACCAGGCCGCGAAGCCGGGCGGCGGTGTCGGACTCGTCGGGTCGGGCCTCGGCCGACGGAGCCTCGGGCCCGCCCTCCGCCGAGGCGATCACGAGCGCGGGCGTGTAACCGACGCCGAGCAGGCCGCGTTCGCCCTCGGACACGACCTGGAAGCGCACGCTCGCACGGTCGATGCCCGGCGCGAGCCGCTCGAGGTCGCGAAGGGCCTTCCACTTCGCCTCGCCCACGGTCTCGCCCGTGGCCTCGACCGAGAGCTCGCGCGTCACCGACGCGCGCCACCTTTCTTCTTCCGGCGCACGCGCCGCGGGGGCGGCGTCGGCGCAGGCGCAGCGGCGGGCTCCGGTTCCGGCGCTTTTGTCTCCGCGCGGGCCGGCGTGCGCGAGCTCCGACGCGGGCCTGCCGGTGTGCGGGCGGCCGCGGGCGTCTTCGGCACGAGCCGGCGCGTGATCAAGCCCTGGCCGACTGTCCACAGGTTCGTCGTCATCCAGTAGATGATCAGGCCGGTCGGGAAGCGTGCGACGACGGTCAGGAAGACGAGCGGGAGGACCATCATGATCCGGCGCTGGGTCTTGTCCATCGCGGCGCCCATGAAGTACGTCGAGGCGACCTGCGAGCCGGCGTAGATCGCGAGCAGCACGTAGCCCGACCAGTGCGCCGTCGCCTTCGCCGAGATGTTCGGGACGACGTACAGCCACGAGCCGGTGATGTGGTGCGACTCGTGCCGGAGCGTGAAGTAGAGCGCGATGAAGATCGGGAACTGCAACACCAGCGGCAGGCACGAGGCAGCCGGGTTGATGTTGTTCTCCTTGTAGAACTTCATCAGCTCCTCGTTGAGCTTCTGGCGATCGCCCTTGTACTTCTGCTGGATCGCCTTCATCTCCGGCGCGTGGCGCTGCATCGACTGCATCGAGTGGATCTGGCGCACGGCGAGCGGCACGAGCGCGATCCGCACGAGCACGGTCAGCGCGACGATCGACCACGCCCACGAGAGCCCGACCGACGAGTGGAAGAAGTCGAGGATCGACTTCATCACGTTCTCGAGCGGCGTCAGGATGCCGGCGACGAGCAGGAACGCGGTCACGGGTAGTCGACTCCGCCGTGCGACCACGGGTTGCAGCGCAGGAGCCGCCAGCCGGCGAGCGCGAATCCCTTCACGACGCCGTGCCTGCGAATCGCGAGCACCGCGTACTCCGAGCAGCTCGGATGGAACTTGCAGGTGTTCGCCGGCACGAGCGGCGACACCAGCAGCTGGTAGAGCCGGATCGGAAACGTGGCGACCAACCTCAATCCCCGCTCCAGCGCCGGCAGAGCCGGCACCTCCGCTCCTTGGACGGCTCCGTCGAGCCTACGCCTCATGCCGCAGCCTTCCCGAGCAGCTCGTCGACGCGGGCCTCGAGCCACTCGTGGCCGTGCGTCTCGGCGGCCTCCGGCAAGCCGCGCCGCACGACGAGGACGTAGTCGTTGGAGGCGGGCAGCGACTCGAGGCGGCCGCGGACGATCTCGCGCAGCTGCCGCTTGATCCGGTTGCGGACGACCGCGTTGCCGATCGCCTTCGGCACCGCGAAGCCGAGCCGCGGCTCGCCGACGGACTCGCCGCGCTCGAACCAGTACAGCGTCAGGAAGCGGGTGGAGGCCGAACGTCCGTGGCGGTAGACCGCGTCGAAGTCGCGCGAGCGAGACAGGCGGTTCCGCCGCTGCACCTGGTGCTCTACGCCGACAGGCGCGCGCGCCCCTTGGAGCGGCGGCGCTTCAGAATCTGGCGGCCGGCGCGCGTCGACATCCGGGCGCGGAAGCCGTGCTTCCGCTTCCGCCTGCGCACGTTCGGCTGATAGGTCCGTTTCAAGGTCTGAAAGCTCCGGAGAAAGACAGGCGGCCGCTTCGTTTCGAGCAGCGGCCGGACGGCGAGCAGTCTACCTGGACCGCGGACGGGCTCGGTTTTCCACAGCTCGCGCGGACGGGAAAAGGCGTGGAAAGTGCGGCACGTGAGTCGGTCCGGTGAACCGGTTTCCACAGCTGTGGAGTGGCGTGTGGAGGTCGATGAAATCCCTGCAAAACAGCGTGATCGGCCGATCCGGACGCGGCGAGAAATCCTCATTGAGGGGCCTCGAGGACGCTGCTATGCTCGCGCCCCCGGAGCATCCTGCGAGAGGAGTCTCAGGCAGGTGGAAGGTCAAATCGAGCTGACGGCGGAGAGCCTCTGGAGCGACGTCTCGGCTCGACTGCGTGAGGTACTCAACTCGACGACGTACGAGACCTGGTTCGGCGGGGTCGGCGACGTGGAGCTCGACTCGGGTGCCTTCGAGCTGGCCGTCCCGAACGCGTTCGTCCGCGACTGGATCGAGGGGCACTTCCTCGACCTGATCCGGGCCGGCGTGCGCGCCGTTGCCGGAGACGGCGTCCGCGTCTCGCTGCGGATCGCCGAGCCGGCGCCGGTCTCACTCGCGCCTGCTGTCCCCGCCTCGGTCCGGCCGCTTCCGGTCGAGCCTCTGCCCATGCCGCGAACGGAGTCGCCGGGGATCAACCCGAAGTACACCTTCGACTCGTTCGTGATCGGCTCTTCGAACCGCTTTGCGCACGCTGCGGCGCTCGCCGTCGCCGAGTCGCCGGCGAAGGCATACAACCCCCTCTTCATCTACGGCCACACGGGGCTCGGAAAGACGCACCTGCTGCACGCCGTCTCGAACTTCGTCACCGAGCACGGCGGCGGGTTGACGTGCCGGTACGTCACCTCCGAGACGTTCATGAACGACTTCATCAACAGCCTTCGCGACAAGCGCATCGAGGGGTTCAAGCAGCGCTACCGCACCTACGACGTCCTGCTGATCGACGACGTGCAGTTCTTCGAGCACAAGGAGCGGATCCAGGAGGAGTTCTTCCACACCTTCAACTCCCTCTACGAAGCCGGCCGGCAGATCATCATGTCGAGCGACCGGCCGCCGCGCGACATCGCGACGCTGGAGGAGCGGCTGCGGTCCCGGTTCGAGTGGGGGCTGATCACGGACATCCAGCCGCCCGACCTCGAGACACGCATCGCGATTCTGCGCAAGAAGGTGAAGAGCGACCAGATCGAGATCGGCGACCCCGAACTGCTCACGTTCATCGCGTCGCGGGTGTCGACGAACATCCGCGAGCTCGAGGGGGCGCTCACGCGCGTCGTCGCGTTCTCGTCGCTCACCGGCCGGCCGCTCTCGGTCGACCTCGCCCAGGACGTCCTCAAGGACGTCTTCCCGCAGGGCGAGGCTGCGCAGATCTCGATCGGGCTGATCCAGGAGCTCGTCTGCGAACGCTTCGGTGTGACGATGGCCGAGCTCACCGGTGACCGCCGCTCGCAGAACATCGTCTACCCGCGGCAGGTCGCGATGTACCTGGCACGCGAGCTCACCGACTCGTCGCTGCCGAAGATCGGGCGTGAGTTCGGCGGCCGCGACCACACGACAGTCATCCACGCCACCTCGAAGATCGCCCGCTTGATCCGTGAGGACAGAGGTGTGTACAACCTGGTGCAGGAGCTCACAGCCCGTGTCCGCCAGGCGCGCTGACCGCGCGGGCCTGTGGGCGGCCGCGACTTCTCCCCCGTCCGCTCCCACAGGAAGAATGCCCTTGCCGACCGCGTTTCGACGACTTTCCCCGGTGCCCACAGGGCTTACGACTACAACGAGGTTCTTTCTAGATGATTGACTCAGAAACCGTAGTGGGCACAGGTCTCCAGATCACCGTCTCGCGCGACGAGCTGGCCGCGAAGCTCGGTGTCGTCGCGCGCGCCGTCTCGGCGAGGACGACGGTGCTCGTGCTCGGTGGCATTCGGCTGCAGGCTGCCGACGGCCGGCTCGAGCTCGCGGCGACCGACATGGAGCTCTCGCTGCGCGCGACCGTCGACGCCCGCGTCGCGGACGAAGGCACCGTGGTCGTGCCCGGGCGGTTGCTGCTCGACATCGCCCGCTCGCTGCCGGACAGCGAGGTGACGATCGAGCACCGCCCGGACGAAGCGGTGGCGGTGGTGACTGCGGGATCGGCGACGTATCGCCTCCACACCTACTCGGCCGAGGACTTCCCGCGCCTGCCCGACGTCGAGTCGCTGGCCCTGCACGCCGTCGACGGCGACGCGCTCGTCGAGACAGTCGGCCGCGTCGGCCGCAGCGCTTCGCGCGACGAGAGCCGCCCCGTGCTCACGGGGATCCTCGTGCGCTTCGAGCCGGGGAAGATCGTGATGGCGGCGACCGATTCCTATCGCCTCGCCGTCAAGGAGACGGCGGTGAGCGGCCCGCTGCCGGAGCTGGAGGCGATCATCCCGGCGCGCGCGCTACAGGAGCTGTCGCGGATCACGACGGGCGCGGACGACGTTCAGCTGGGCCTCCACGAGAACCACGTGGTCTTCGGTGCGGACGGGGTCTGGCTCACGACCCGCCGCATCGACGGCCAGTTCCCGAACTACCGCCAGCTGCTCCCCGAGCAGTTCGAGCACGAGCTGGCGCTCCCGCGCGAGGAGCTGCTCGACGTCGTGCGCCGCGTCTCGCTGATGGCGCAACGCAACGCGCCGTTGCGGCTGCGCTTCGCGGAGGGCGAGCTCACGGTCTCGGCGATCACACAGGACGTCGGCGAGGCACGCGAGTCGCTGCCGGCGCCGTTCGCCGCCGACCCGCTCGAGATCGGGTTCAACGCGGAGTTCCTGCGGAGCGGGCTCGAGTCGATCGAGTCGGACTCGCTGCGCTTCAAGCTGATCAGCCCGCTCCGGCCGGCGGTGCTCGAGGGCGAGAGCGACGACTACGTCTACCTGATCATGCCGATCCGCCTGGCCGGGTAGCCGCGCCTGGTCGTCACGCAGGTCTCCCTTCGCAGCTACCGCTCCTACGCGTCGCTCGAGCTCGCACTCGATCCCGGCGTCGTGCTCGTCACCGGCCCGAACGGGGTCGGCAAGACGAACCTGCTCGAGTCGCTGCACCTCGGCACGCAGGGCTTCTCGCCGCGAAGCCGCACCGACGCGCAGCTGATCCGCTTCGGCGACGAGGCGGCGCGCGTCACGGTGAACGGCACGTCGGCCTCACGTCCGCTGGAGCTGACCGTGACGCTCCGCGCGGGGCAGACCAAGGAGGCGCGACTGAACGGCGCGAAGCTGCCGTCGGCCGAGTCGCTGCGGCGGGAGGTGTCGACGCTCGTCTTCACACCGGACCGCCTCGCCGTCGTGAAGGGCGGCCCGGCCGTTCGCCGCGCGTACTTCGACCGCGTGCTCGCGCGGCTCGAGCCCGCGTCGGCGGGCCTGCCGCAGGCCTACCTGGCCGCGCTCGCGCAGCGCAACGCCGCGCTGCGGCGCGTGCAACTCGGCCTCTCGAGCCGCGACACGATCGAGCCGTGGTCCGAGCAGGTGGCGACGCTCGGCGCGGAGCTGGTCGAACGCCGTCGCGCGACACTGTCGGCGCTCTCCGCAGGGTTCGCGGACCGTGCAGCCGTGCTCGGCCTCGCCGATGCGGTGCTGCGCTACGAGGGCGATCCGCCGTCGCGCGCCGAGCTCGACACGCGGCTCGACCGCGACGTCGAACGCGGCTCGACCGGGCTGGGGCCGCATCTGCACGACGTGGCGGTCGCGAGCGGCGAACGCGACCTGCGCCAGTTCGGATCGCAGGGGGAGCAGCGCCTCGCCGTGCTGTCGCTCCTGCTTGCCGAGGCAAGGCTGCTCCCGGCGCCGCCGCTCCTCCTGCTCGACGACGTGCTGTCCGAGCTCGATCCCGGCCGCCGCCGCAGCCTGGCCGGCCTGCTCGAGAGTCACGGTCAGACGGTGATCACCGCCACGCACGCGAGCGCGCTTCCCACCGCACCCGCCCAGCTCGTGGAGGTGGAGCCTGGAACGGCTCGCTGACGGGATCCGGTCCGAGCTGGCCCGCTTCGGTCCGCAGGCCGGGATGGCGGAGCTGGTCGACCGCTGGCCCGGCGCGGTCGGGCCGACGATCGCCCGCTTCGCGTGGCCGGCGCGGATCGCGCGCGACGGCACGGTGCACGTCGCGACCGCCGACGCGGTGTGGGCGTTCGAGCTCGGCCAGCGGGCGTCGGAGATCGCGGGCCGCCTCGGTTGCGACCGCCTCCGCTTCACTCCCGGCCCGCTCCCCGAGCCGGCCGCGAAGCCGACGATCGACGTCGTTGCGCCGAGCGACGGCGAGTCGCTCCTGGCCCGCGAGCTGACCGCGTCGATGACCCACGAGACGTTGCGTGAATCGGTGCAAAAAGCGCTCAGTTATGCGCTTGCTCGGGGCCGGTCCGACCCCTCGTTCTGATACACTGTCGAGGCCCCGCAAAACAGGAGTTTTGCAGGGATTTTCTTCTGTATGGCTGACACCGTCGCAACGGCCGCGTACACGGCCAAGGACATCACCGTGCTCGAGGGCCTCGAGCCGGTCCGCCTGCGCCCGGGCATGTACATCGGCTCGACCGGCTCGCGCGGCCTCCATCACCTGGTCTGGGAGGTCGTCTCGAACGCCGTCGACGAAGCGATGGCGGGCCGCAACGACTCGATCGAGGTGACGATCCACCCGGACAACTCGGTCACCGTGCGCGACCGCGGTGCCGGCATCCCGATCGACGTGATCCCGGAACAGGGGCTGCCGGCGCTCACCGTCGTGCTGACGAAGCTGCACGCGGGCGGTAAGTTCGGCGGCGACGGCTACAAGGTCTCGGGCGGGCTGCACGGGGTGGGCGTTTCGGTCGTGAACGCGCTGTCCGAGCGCCTGGTCGCCGAGGTGGCGCGCGATGGAAAGGTCTATCGCCAGGAGTTCGAGCGCGGCGCTCCGACCGGCGAGATGGAGATCGTCGGCGACAGCGACGAGACCGGGACGACGATCTCGTTCATGCCCGACAAGGAGATCTTCGAGGAGATCGACTTCTCGCGCGACACGCTTCGCCAGCATCTGCGCGAGACGGCGTTCCTGACGCGCGACTTGCGCATCACGCTGGTCGACGAGCGCGAGGGCGACTGGCGCGAGGAGTTCCACTACGAGGGTGGCATCCGCGACTTCGTCAAGCACATCGGCGCGGAGAAGGATCCGATCCACGGATCGGTCATCTACTTCGAGGCGGAGGACGGCGACGGGCGCGGTTCGGTCGAGATTGCGCTGCAGTGGAACTCGAAGTACGTCGAGTCGGTGTTCTCGTTCGCCAACAACATCAACACGCACGAGGGCGGCTCGCACCTGTCGGGCTTCTCCGCTGCGCTCACCCGCACCATGAACAAGGTCGCGCGCGACGACGGCGCCCTGAAGGAGAAGGACGACGGGCTCGAGGGCGAGGACACGCGCGAAGGGCTCGTCGCGGTCATCTCGGTGAAGCTGCGCGAGCCGCAGTTCGAGGGGCAGACGAAGACGAAGCTCGGCAATCCGTGGGTGCGCGGGTTCGTCGAGCAGACGGTCAACCAGGGGCTCGCGCAGTGGTTCGAGGAGCACGCCGGCGAGCGCAAGCGGATCCTCAAGAAGGCGATCGACGCCGCGCGGGCGCGGCAGGCTGCGCGCCGTGCGCGCGAGGTGAGCCGCAAGGGCGCGCTCACCGGAGGCGGCCTGCCGGGCAAGCTCGCCGACTGCCAGTCGACCGACCCCGAGCACTGCGAGCTGTTCCTCGTCGAGGGCAACTCCGCGGGCGGGTCGGCGGTCGACGCGCGCGACAAGAACTTCCAGGCGATCCTGCCGTTGCGCGGCAAGGTGATCAACTCGGAAAAGAACCGCATCGACAAGGTGCTGTCGAACACCGAGATCCAGTCGATCGTCACCGCCGTCGGCACCGGGATCGGCGCCGAGTTCGACATCGAGAAGCTTCGCTACAGCCGCGTGATCGTGATGACCGACGCCGACGTCGACGGCTCCCACATCCGCACGCTCCTGCTGACGTTCTTCTACCGCCAGATGCAGGAGCTCGTCGAGCGTGGGAACGTGTACATCGCCGTGCCGCCGCTCTACCGGCTCCGGGTCGGCAAGCAGGAGCGCTACGTCGAGAAGGAGTCGCAGTTCGAGGAGATCCTCATTCGCGAGCGCGCCAAGGACGTCGAGGTGCGCGACCGGGCCGGCGGCACGTTCAAGGTCACCGAGACGCGGTACCAGCGGCTCGTGCGCGCGCTGGACGAGTTCGACGGCTGGCTCGCGCGGCTGCGCGCGGATCACGGCGGCGCCGTGGCGGCGTTCGTGGTCGGGCAGCGTGTGGTCGAGCTGGAGGCTGCCACGCCGGCCGAGCTCGAGGCAGCGGTGCCGACGCTGAGCGGCGAGGAACTGGAGCTCTCGGTCGACGAGGTCACCGAGACCGCGCTTCGGATCCGGGTGACCGAGCGCGAGACGAGCGCGGCGACGCATGTCGACTTGCCGCTCGCCCTGTTCGAGTCGCCCGTGTACCAGGGCCTGAAGCGCACGTACGCGCGCCTGATCGAGCTCGTCGGCCCGCCGCCGTTCGGCGTCGAGCTGGGGAAGAAGTCGGAGGCCGCCGCGACCTTCGCCGAGCTGCGCCGAGCGATCCTCGAGCTCGCCAAGGACGGCGTGCAGGTCAGCCGCTTCAAGGGGCTCGGCGAGATGAACCCCGAAGAGCTGTGGGAGACGACGATGAACCCCGAGAACCGCATGCTGATCCAGGTGGGCGTGGAGGACGCGCTGCTCGCCGACCGGATCTTCTCGATGCTGATGGGCGACCAGGTCGAGCCTCGGCGCGAGTTCATCGAGCAGAACGCGAAGTACGCGCGGCTCGATGTCTGAGGTCAGCACCGGCGGCCTCGGGGCGGGGCGCATCGAGTCCCGCGAGCTCGAGCAGGAAATGCGCTCGAGCTTCCTCGACTACTCGATGAGCGTCATCGTCTCGCGGGCGCTTCCCGACGTCCGCGACGGGTTGAAGCCCGTGCACCGCCGCGTCCTCTACGGCATGCACGAGCTCGGGCTGCAGCCGAACCGGCCGCGGATCAAGTGCGCCCGCGTCGTCGGCGACGTGATGGGGAAGTTCCACCCGCACGGCAACCAGGCGATCTACGACACGCTCGTGCGCATGGCGCAGCCGTTCTCGCTGCGCTACACGCTCGTCGACCCGCAGGGCAACTTCGGCAACATCGACGGCTATCCGGCGGCGGCCGACCGGTACACCGAGTGCCGCCTCAGCTCGATGGCGACCGAGTTGCTCCGCGACATCGACGCGGACACGATCGATTTCGGCGCGAACTACGACGGTTCGCAGCGGGAGCCGTCGGTGCTTCCGTCGCGCTTCCCGAACCTGCTCGTCAACGGGTCCTCGGGCATCGCGGTCGGCATGGCGACGAACATGCCGCCGCACAACCTCGGCGAGACGATCGACGCGGTCGTCGCGATGATCGACGACCCGGCCATCGACGTCGAGCGGCTGTCGCATCACCTCAAGGGCCCGGACTTCCCGACCGGCGGCATCATCGTCGGCCGCGACGGGATCCGCGAGGCCTATCGCTCCGGCCGCGGCCGCATCCTGATGCGCGGCCGCGCGCACGTCGAGGAGCTCCGCGGCGGGCGAGCCGCGATCGTGATCAACGAGCTGCCCTACGGCGTCCGCAAGGGCGGCGACGAAGGCGTGATCAAGCGCATGGCCGACCTGGCGAAGGACAACGTCCTTCCCGAGATCTCCGGGATCAAGGACCTCTCGGACAAGACGGGGATGCGGATCCAGGTCGAGCTGAAGCGCGACGCGGTGCCGCAGGTCGTCCTCAACAAGCTCTTCAAGCACACCCAGCTGCAGACGACCTTCGGCTACAACGCGGTCGCGCTCGCCGACGGCGTGCCCCGCACGCTGTCGCTGCTCGAGCTCGTCGGGCACTACCTGCGCTTCCAGCGCGAGGTGGTCACGCGCCGGCTCAAGCACGAGCTGCGGCAGGCGGTCCGTCGCGCGCACATCCTCGAGGGCTACCTGATCGCGCTCGACGCGATCGACGAAGTGATCAAGGTGATCCGCGGCTCCGACAGCACGGAGATCGCGCGGCAGGAGCTGCAGGCGCGGTTCGGCCTCTCGGAGATCCAGGCGCAGGCGATCCTCGAGATGCGGCTGCGGGCGCTCACCGGGCTCGAGCGCCGGCGGATCCAGAGCGAGTTCGACGACCTGCAGGAGCGCATCGGTGAGCTGCGCGCAATCCTCTCGGACGAGGCCCGCATCGACGGTGTCATCCGCGAGGAGCTGCTCGAGCTGAAGCAGACCTACGGCAAGAACGACGACCGCCGCACCGAGATCGTCGCAGCCGAGGGCGAGATCGAGATCGAGGACCTGATCGCCGAGGAGGACATGGTGATCGCGATCACGCAGTCGGGCTACATCAAGCGGCTCCCGGTCACCGCCTATCGCGAGCAGCGGCGCGGCGGCATCGGCGTGATGGGGATGGACCTCAAGGACGAGGACTACATCGAGCACCTGTTCGTGGCCTCGACGCACGACTACATCCTCTTCTTCACCAGCGTCGGCAAGGTCTACCGCCTGAAGGTGCACGAGCTGCCGCTCGGGTCTCGTCAGTCGAAGGGCCGCGCGATCGTCAACCTGCTCCCGTTCCGCCAGGACGAGACGGTGCGCACCGTGATCCAGACGCGCGCGTTCGAGGAGGCGAAGTACCTGCTCTTCGCCACCAAGAACGGGGTCGTCAAGAAGACGGATCTGGCGGCCTACAACACGCCGCTGCGGTCGGACGGGATCATCGCGATCAAGATGCGGGAGGGCGACGAGCTGATCGGCGTTCGGCACAGTTCGGGCGACGACGACGTGCTGATGGTGTCGCGTGGTGGTCAGGCGATCCGCTTCGCCGAGCGCGACGTGCGCCCGATGGGCCGCGACGCCTCCGGCGTCCAGGGCATGCGGCTGCGGGGAGACGACGAGGTGATCGCGGTGACGATTGCCGCCGACGACGCCGACCTGCTCGTCGTCACGGAGAACGGCTACGGGAAGCGCACGCGCGTCTCCGACTACCCGCGCAAGGGCCGCGGCGGCCTCGGGGTGAAGACCGTGCAGTTGACCGAGGCGCGGGGCCACCTCGCCGGCGCCCGGGTGGTGCGCGACGGCTACCAGGTGATGCTGATCTCGACCGGAGGCACCGTGATCCGCATGTCGGTCGACGACATCCGCCGCATGGGTCGCTCGACGCAGGGCGTGATCGTGATGCGGCTCCGCGAGGGAGAGCTCGTCTCGTCGCTCGCGCCGGTGGTCGAGTCCGGAGACGACGCCGAGGCCGAATCGGCGCCGGAACCCGTGCTCACGCCCGATTCCGACTGACCCTCGGCACGCCGATATCACTTCCGTTTTGCAACCCGTCGCGATATAAGAGACGGGCAGGGTCAGGCGTGAGAGCGGGCGGAAAGGAAGCTCGGGATGGCGTACAGCAAGCATGTCGAGCTGCTCGAGCCGGTCGACATGGCCGAGCATTTGGACAAGATCGAGCTCTACCTCGGTCAGGTCTGCGCGGTTGCCGGCATCTCGAAGATGCAGCTCGACTACTGGACGAACAAGGCGCAGATCCCGACGAAGGGCAAGAAGCAGCGGATCTACGACATGCAAGCGGTCGAGACCGTGATGCTGATCAAGCAGGCGAAGGACAAGGGACTGAACCTCGGCGCGGCGATCGACGCCGCCCGCCGGTTCCGCGAGCGGCCAGCTCCGAACCACCTCTGACGCTCAGGCCGCGCCGAGCTCACGCGACGCGCGCTCCGGGGCGACCGGGTTGATGTAGACGCCTGCGCCGAGCTCGAGCCCGGCGAGCCGCGTCGTCCGGGGCAGCACTTCGAGATGCCATCGCGGCCTGTCGTGCAGCCAGGCGTTCACGGGAACGAGCTCCTCGCCGCGGACCCGCTGAAGCCGCCGCACGATCTCCGCGAGCAGCCGGAGCGACGAGGCGAGTGCATCCGACGCGCGCCAGTCGGGATCGTCGTCCGCCGCCGGCGCGATCAGCACCTCGTACGGGACGCGGCTCACGAGCGGGCAGCCGGCGACGACGCCGTCGCGCTCGATCACCTCGACCGTCTCGGGGACGCCGCGTTCCGCGACGGCCGCAGGAGCTGGTGCCGGTAGCCAGGCGAGCTGGGAGTGGGAGTGCGGGAGCGACGCGCCCGCTTCGCGTCCCTCGTTCAACAGCGGGAAGCAGGTTCCGCCCGCGTCGCGGGCGCGGCGCTGCCAGGCCTCGGCGACGAGGTCGAGCGTGGAGTCGCGAAGCTCGCCGACCGAATGCACGTGCTCGGGTCCGTGGATGACGACCTCCTGCCGCTCGAGCGCCGGGTAGAGATTCGGGACGACGCGGACGTCCCAGCCCGTCGGGCCGTCGCCGAGGCGGAGCGTCTCGGGCGGCGTCTGGTCCTCGTGGCCGGCGCAGAAGGGGCAGGCGTCCTCGCGGTCGGCGGCGGGTGTCTCGGCGCCGCCGGGTCGCGCCACGCGCCCGGGCGCGATCGCCGCCCAGCGGCCCGTGGCGGGGTCGTGCCGCAGATCGGCCACCGATTGCTAGGAGTCGCCGTTCCGGAGGAACGCCTTCAGCAGCTCGATCGGGGCCGGGAAGACGATCGTCGTCGACGGCGACGAGCCGATCTCGATCAGCGTCTGGAGGTACCGCAGCTGCAGCGCGGTCGGATGCTCCTCGATCACCAGCGCTGCGTCCTTCAGCCGCTCCGACGCCTGGAACTCCCCCTCCGCGGCGATCACCTTCGCGCGCCGCTCCCGCTCGGCCTCCGCCTGCCGCGCCATCGCGCGCTGCATGCCCTGTGGGATCTCGACGTCTTTCACCTCGACGACCGAGACCTTGATCCCCCACGGCGCTGTCTGCTCGTCGATGATCTCCTGCAGGATCGCGTTGATCTTCTCGCGCTCGGAGAGGAGCTCGTCCAGCTGATGCTGGCCGAGCACCGATCGCAGCGTGGTCTGCGCGATCTGCGACGTGGCGACCATGAAGTTCTCGATCTGGACGATCGCGTCCTTCGGCGCGACGATCCGGAAGTACGCCACCGCGTTGACACGCACCGGGACGTTGTCCTTGGTGATGACCTCCTGCGGCGGGATGTTCAACGTGATCGTGCGGAGATCGACGCGCACCATCCGGTCGACGATCGGGATCAGGAAGAAGAGCCCGGGGCCCTTCGGCTCGGGGAGCAGCCGGCCGAGCCTGAAGACGATGCCCCGTTCGTACTCGCGGAGCACCTTGATCGCGCTGATCGCATAGAGGATGACGAAGAAGACGACGACGACGAAGACGACGAGCGCGACGGTCACGATTCGATCCTATGCACGTCGAGCGTCAGGCCGTCGAGGCGGTCGACGCGGACGCGCTCGCCGGCCGCGAGCCGCTCGTCCGACTGCGCGCGCCAGAGCTCGCCCTGGACGAGGACGTAGCCGTCGTCGCGCGCGACCCCCTCGAGCCCCACGATCTGCTCCGGGCCGACGGCGGCGGGCGCCTTCCGGATCGCGAGCGCCTTGGAGATCGCGAACGCCCAGAGCAGGCCGATGATCACGGTGAAGGTGACGATGAGCGTCTGCGAGGCCTGGTACGGCGCCGGCGCGTTGTGGAAGAGGACGACGAAGCCGAGCGCCATCGCGACGAGGCCGGAGAGCGTGAGCGCACCGTGGCTCGTCACGTGCAGGTCGGCGACGAGGAGCGCGGCGCCGAGCAGCACGAGGATCAGCCCGCCCCACGCGACCGGCAGCACCGACAGCCCGAAGAGCGCGCAGACCATGCAGATCGCGCCGAACGCGCCTGGGATCACGACGCCGGGATGGAACAGCTCGAAGCCGAGCCCGGCGAGCCCCGCCAGGAAGAGCAGCGAGATGATGTTGGGGTCGATCAGCGTCGAGAGAAAGCGCGTGAAGAGCCCGGGGCTCGCATCGACGATGTCGGCGTTCGCCGTGTGGAGCGTGAAATGGCGGGGGACGGTGACGCGGCCGTCCACCTTGCGGAGCAGCGCGGGCAGCGTCGGCGCGATGACGTCGATCACGTTCTTCCGCAGCGCCTCCTCGGCCGTCAGGTTCGATGCCTTGCGCACCGCGAGGTCGGCCCACGCAGCGTTGCGGCCGTGCGACTTCGCGAGCCCGCGCAGCGACGCGGCAGCGTCGTTGATCTCCTTGCGGCGGAGGTCGCTGCCGATGTTCGAGCCGTTGCCCTGGATCGGCGTCGACGATCCGATGTTCGTCTCCGGCGCCATCGCGAGCAGGTCGGAGGCCTGCGCGATCCACACGCCGGCCGATGCCGCCCGCGCTCCCGCCGGCGACACGTACACGAGCACCGGGATCCGGAGCGAGAGTTCCTTTTGCACGATCTTCCGCATCGAGTCCTCGAGCCCGCCTGGAGTGTCGAGGACGATCACGGCCGCGTCGTACCCGTGCGACTGGGCGTGGTCGAGCTCCGAGTTCACCCAGTCGGCCGTGACCGGGTTGACGTCGGTCGTGAAGTGCACGGCGAGCACGCGCGGGCTCGCCGCCGACGCGTGCGCCGGCAGTGCCAGCACGGCGACGAACGCGAGCACGAGCAGGGGTTTCACACCTGTAAGGATTGTATTCGCGTCGGCCCGGCCGGGGTTGAAGCGCACGCCCGGAGGGTGCACGGTCTGCCCGGGGTCACGGATGCGAGCGCTCCTCGTCGCCATGCTGCTCACTCTCGCGTCGCCGGCCTGCGCGTCTGCCGGGCTGGTGACGATGCACGTGCACGAGGTGCCGCTCGGCGGTGCCCGCTCGCTCGAGTCCGCGGGGCCTGCGCGCCCGTTCGACATGCTCGGCCTGCACTGGATCGGGAGCGGGACGGTCGAGTACCGGACGCGTGCTCGCTCGGGCCGCTGGCGGGCCTGGCGTACCGCGTCCGCCGACGACCGTTCCGGGGCGTGGCACGACGGCGACCTCGACTGGACAGGCGCTTCCACCGCGGCCGAGTTCCGGACGCACGGCGACGTCCGCCGCCTGCGGAGCTACGAGCTCCAGTCGCGCGTGCTCGCGCAGCCCGCTCGCGTGACGGCGGCTGCCGGCACCCCGGCGATCGTGACGCGTGCAGCCTGGCACGCCAACGAAGAAATCGTGCGCGCGCGGCCGCGCATTGCGGCGCGGTTGCGGCTCGCGATCGTCCATCACACCGTCAACACGAATCACTACACGCGTGCGCAGGCCGCGGCGATCGTCCGCGGGATCGAGGCCTACCACGTGCTCGCGAACGGCTGGAACGACATCGGCTACAACTTCCTCGTCGACCGGTTCGGCACCGTGTACGAAGGGCGCGCGGGCGGTGTCGAGCAGAACGTCGTCGGAGCCCACGCGCAGGGCTTCAACGTCGCCACGGTCGGCGTTGCGCTGATCGGGAACTTCAGCGACGTGCCGCCGACGAGGGCGGCGCAGAACGCGCTCGTGAAGCTGCTCGCGTGGCGGCTCGACGTCGCCCACCTCGATCCGCGTTCGCGCGTGCTCTACACCTCGAGCGGCAACTACAAGTACCACGCGGGCCGCACCGTCACGCTCCGCGCCATCTCCGGGCACCGCGACACCGGCCCCACCGAGTGTCCCGGCACGCGCGCGTACGCGCTGATCCCGACGATCACGCAGCGCGTCGCGAAGACCGGCCTGCCGAAGCTGTACTCGCCGGAGGTGATCGGCCTCGTCGGCGGTCCGCTCCGGTTCCGCGCGCAGCTGTCCTCGCCGCTGGCGTGGACGGTGACGATCGCCGACCGCGACGGCGATGTGGTCGGCTCCGGCGCGGGACAGGGCGCGCTGGTCGACTGGACGTGGCATCCCGGCGGCCGCCTCACCGACGGCCCGTACACCTGGACGATCGCCGCGCCGGGCGTACGCCCGGCTACGGGGACGTTCGGCGCGCAGTCCCCGCCACCGCCGGCGCCACCGTTGCCGGCACTCAGCCTGACCGGCCTGACGATCGCGCCCGCCGTCCTCGCCCCGGCTGCGGACGGCTCCGGCGAGACGGCCTCCGTCACCTTCACGCTCGGCGCGCCGTCGCACGTCATCGCTCAGCTGCAGTCCGCCGCCGGCGCCGACGTCGCGACCGTGCTCGACGGCACACGAGCGCGGGGGCCGGTCGCCTTCTCGTGGTCGGCGGCGGCGGTCCCCGACGGGCGGTACCGGCTGGTCGTCACCGCGAAGGCGGCGGGCCGGAGCGTGCGCAAGGCGACCGACGTCGTCGTCGACCGGACGCTGACCGACCTCGTCGCGTCGGCGGCGGCGATCTCGCCCAACGGCGACGGCGTGTCCGACTCGACGTCGGTCGGCTTCGTGCTCTCGCAGCCGGTGCCGCTCGAGGTCGACGTGCTCCAGGCGGGCACCGTCGTCGCGACCGTGTTCGCCGGCCCGCTGGCCGCCGGCCCGCAGTCCGTCGCCTGGAACGGCATCGTCGGCGGCGCGCCGCTCCCCGACGGCCGCTACCAGCTCGCCTTGACCGTCACCGACGCTCTCGGCGAGGTTCGTCAGACGGTCCCGCTGACGATCGACGACACGCCGCCGGTGCTCAGCCTCGTCGACCTGCAGCTGCTGACGTTCACGCTCAGCGAGCCGGCCACCGTGACGCTGCTCGTCAACGGCCAGACGCCGATCGTCGCCGCCGAGCCGGTGGGGGCGTTCAGCGTGCCGTTCGCGGGGACGGTGACGAGCGTCGTCGCGCGGGCGCAGGACGCGGCCGGCAACCTCTCGCCGCCGGTCAGCGGCTGACCCACTCGTCGTACGCCCGCTCGAAGCGGTCGAGCACGCCGACGAGCAACGCGAGCCGGCCGCGCTCGACGAACCCCGCGCCGGGCCACGGCGCCGCGCCGACGTTGATGCCGATGCCGAGGATCACGCGCTCGGACGCCTCCGCGAGCACGCCCGCGACCTTGCGTCCTGCGACCAGCACGTCGTTCGGCTCCTTGATCGACGCGTCGGCGCCGATCTCGTCTGCCACGGCGCGGGCGGCGAGCAGGGTGAGCTC
>DATBIC010000178.1:0-6860 GCA_036557145.1 Gaiellaceae bacterium | reverse complement strand
GAGGTTCGCGCCGCCGGCCCCCGCGCGTCGGACGTGCCGCCGGCACAGGTCCGCCTGAGCGTCCGCGACCAGGCGGAGCGGATGTGGCCGGTCTCGGCGGAGCGGCCGATCGTCGGCAAGGGCGGCCCCGTCAAGGCGCTGCTGCGCCGCCTCATGCGCTGGTACGTCGAGCCCGCGTTCGCCGACCAGCGCGCGTTCAACGACGCCGTCCTCAAGCTCGTCGACGACCTCGCCGAGCGGATCGCCCGGCTCGAGCGCAACCGGGAGCCGTGAGAGTCGCCGTCTGTGCGCCGCAGGTGCCGTTCGTGCGCGGCGGGGCGGAGCTGATGGCGGACGACCTCGTCGGTGCGCTCCGCACGCGCGGTCACGAGGCCGAGCTCGTCACGGTCCCGTTCAAGTGGTACCCCGGCACGCGCGTGCTCGACCAGGCCTTCCTCTGGCGGCTCGTCGACCTCGCCGAGTCCGACGGCCGTGCGATCGACCGTGTGATCGCGACGAAGTTCCCGGCGTACTGCGTCCGCCACCCGAACAAAGTGGTCTGGGTGCTGCACCAGTTCCGGCAGGCCTACGACTACGATCGAACCGAGCTCGGTCAGTTCTCGGAGTCGTCCGAGGACCGCGCGACGCGACGCGCGATCGAGCGGCTCGACGCCGTCGCGCTCGGCGAGGCGCGGCGTGTCTTCGCGACGTCGCAGAACGTCGCCGACCGGCTCGCGCGCTTCAACGACATCGTCGCCGAGGTACTGCCGCACCCGCCGCAGGCGCTGCCGTACCGGAACGCCGAGCCAGAGGGCTTCATCCTCTCGGTGAACCGTCTCGACCGCGCGAAGCGAATCGACCTGCTGATCGAGGCTGCACGCTCCGACCCGTCCGTCCGCATCGTGATCGCCGGCGAAGGCCCGGATCGTGAGCGGCTCGAGCGGCTCGCGGGCGGGCTCAACGGACAGATCGAGTTCACCGGGCGCGTCGACGACGACCGCCTCGCCGACCTGTACGCGCGCTGCCTGGCCGTCTACTACGCGCCGATCGACGAGGACTTCGGCATGGTCCCCTACGAGGCGTTCCTCTCGGCGAAGCCCGTCGTGACGACGCTCGACGCCGGCGGCCCGCTCGAGATCGTCCGGGACCGCGAGACCGGGGTGGTCGTCGCGCCCGAGGCGGCGTCGCTCGCCGGTGCGCTCACCTACCTCGGAGGCCACATCGACGAGGCGAAGGCGCTCGGTCGCGCCGGGCAGGCGATCGCCGAGCACGTGACCTGGGACGCCTGCGTCGACGCCCTGCTTGCGTGACCGGCCGTGCGCATCGCCTACTATTCGCCGCTTCCGCCCTCCCGCTCGGGGGTCGCCGACTACTCGGCGCTGCTCCTCCCGGCCTTGCGCGAGCGCATCGACGTGGTCGTCGCCGAGCCGGGGAAGCCTGCGCCGCGCGCCGACGTCGCGCTGTACCACGTCGGCAACGACCCCGACGCGCACGCGTGGATCGTCGATGCGCTGGCGAAGGCGCCGGGCGTCGTCGTCCTGCACGAGTACGTGCTGCATCACCTCGTCGCCGGGATGACGATCGGCCGCGGCGACCCGCGCGGTTACCTGGACGCGATGGAGCGCGAGCTCGGCGTGCCCGGCCGCCTGCTCGGCCTCGGCGTCCTCGACAACCTCCTGCCCCTGCTCTGGGAGACGCAGCCCGAGCGCTTCCCGCTCGCGGGAGGGATCCTCGACCGCGCGCACGGCCTGATCGTCCACTCGCAGTTCGTCGCGGAGCGGGCGCGGGCCGCCGGCTACGGCGGCCGCCTCTGGCGCGTGCCCCACCCCGCCTGGCCCGTCGCGCGCGTCGAGCCGGATTCCGGCGTGCACGGCGACCCGCTGATCGGGTGCTTCGGCTTCCTCAACATGAACAAGCGCATCCCGCAGCTGCTCGAGGCCTTCGCGTCGCTCCGGCGACACCGTCCGGGGGCGCGCCTGATGCTCGCCGGCGCCGCTGGCGAGCGCTTCGACGTCGGCCGCCGCCTCGAGCGGCTCGGGCTGAGCGAGGGCGTCGAGCTGCTCGACTACGTGCCCGAGGAGCGCCTGTGGGCGCTGATGGCCGCGTGCGACGTGCTCGTAAACCTTCGCTACCCGACGATGGGCGAGACCTCCGGCTCCGTGATCCGCGCGCTGTCGCTCGGCAAGGCGCTCGTCGTCTCCGACGTCGGCTGGTTCGCCGAGCTGCCCGACCACGTCGTCCTCAAGGTGCCGGTCGACGAGCTCGAGGTGCCGATGCTCGAGGCGGCGATCGGCTTCGCCGCCGACCACCGGGCGGAGCTCGGCGGCGCGGCCTTCGCCTACGCGGCGGCGGAGCACGCGCTGCCTCGCGTCGCCGACGCGTACGTCGCAGCGCTCGAGGTCGCCGCCGGCGGCGATGCCGTCGACGACGCCGTCCTGCGAGCGATCGCCGAGGCGGCGGCGTTCGTCGGCCACGACGATCCCGCCGCGCTCGCGCGCGCCGCCGTCGACGCGGGCATCGTCGGGTGACAGAGGCTGTCGCCGGAGTGCGCGCGCGCGCCGTCGCGATCCCGGTCTGGGCGTGGCTCGTCGCGATCGTCGGCTGCTCGGCGATCGCGCGGATCCTGCTCACGCGCCAGCTCGTCGCGCCGTGGATCATGGTCGACGAGCTCGTCTACTCCGAGCTCGCGAAGTCGTTCGCGGCGACCGGCCACTTCGAGATCCGCGGCGTCCCGACCTCCGGGTACGGCTTCGTCTACCCGATGCTGATCGCACCGGCGTGGCGCCTGTTCGGGCCCGTACCCCACGCCTACGCGGTGGCCAAGGGCATCAACGCGGTCGTCGTCTCGCTCACGGCGATTCCGGGCTACCTGCTCGCCCGCAAGCTCGTCGGCAGTGGGCTCGCGCTCGTCGCGGCCCTGCTCTGCGTCCTCGTGCCGTCCATGCTCTACGCCGGAACGCTGATGACCGAGAACGCGTTCTACCCGCTGTTCGTGCTCGTCTGCTGGCTGCTCGTCGAGACGCTCGAGCGCCCGTCGGTGAGGCGCCAGCTCGTCCTCCTCGCTCTCGTCGTCGTCGCGTACCTCACCCGTTCACAGGCGGTCGCGTTGCTCCCGGCGATCGCGCTCGGCCCGCTCGTGCTCGGGCTGATCGAGCGCAACGTCCGCGCGCAGCTACGGTCGTTCGCGGCGACCTACGCCGTGTTCGGCGCCGGCGCCCTCGTTGTGCTCGCGGCGACCGTGGCGCGCGGCCGTTCCCCGCTCAGCCTCCTCGGCGCCTATCAGGCCGCGACGTCGACCGGCTATTCGATCACGGGGGTCGCGCACTACCTGCTCTGGCACGTCGAGGAGCTCGATCTCTACCTGGGCGTCCTCCCGTTCGCGGCGCTGCTCGTCCTCTGGCTCGCGCCTCGGTCGCTCACGCATGCCGGCCGTGCGTTCGTCGCCGCATCGCTGCCGGTCACGGTGTTCGTTCTCGTCGAGGTGGCCGCGTTCGCCAGCCGGCAGTCGTTCCGGGTCGAGGAGCGAAACATGTTCTACGTGGCGCCGTTCGCCCTGACCGCGCTCGTCTCGGTCGGGTCGTTCTCGAATGTCCGCCGACGTGTCTTCGTCGCCGCGGCGATCGCCGCCGCGATCCTTCCCGCCTTCTTCCCTTTCACCCGCTTCATCGACACGCCCGCAGTCTCCGACACGATCGCGCTGCTTCCGTGGTGGTGGCTGACCGACCATCCGTTCTGGCTGAATCAGGTTCGCGACTTCGCATTCGTGTTCGCGGTCGCGGCCGGACTGCTGTTCGTCCTCCTGCCGCGCCGCCACCTGCCCTGGCTGGCGGTGCCCGTGGCGGCTGCGTTCGTCGTCACCACGGCGGCCGCCCAGAACGGCCGCCACGGGATCCGCATCGCGTCGGTCGGCTCGCTGTGGGCCGGGATCCGCGTCGTCCACCGCGACTGGGTCGACCGCCAGGTCGGGCGCGGCGCCGACGTCTCGTTCCTCTGGGACGGCAGGCTCGAGCCGCACGCCGTGTGGATGAACGAGTTCTTCAGCCGCAGCGTCAGGAGCGTCTACGACCTGGGCGGGCCCGTGCCCGGCGGGCTCCCCGAGACGCACGTTCAGCCGCGGGCCGACGGCACGCTCGTCGACGACACCGGCCACGTGATCACGGCGCGCTACGCGCTGACGAGCGACGGCACCGACCTCGTCGGCAAGGTGATCGGGCGCGACCCCAAGATCGGGTTGAACCTCGTGCGCGTGAACGGGCCGCTGGTCGTGATCAAGACGAAGATCGGCGGCCTGTACCCGGGCGACACGTGGTCGGGCAAGACGGTCAGCTATGCGCGCTCGTCGTGCACGGGCGGGCGGCTGTCGGTTCTGCTGCAGAGCGACGCGAGCCTCTTCCACTCGGTGCAGGTCGTCACCGCGTTCACCGGCGGCAGGAAGGTCGGGACGGCACGCGTCGAGCCGGCCGCGCTCGCGCACCTCACCGTGCCGCTCGAGGCGGGCCCTGGCAACGTCTGCTCCGTCCGGTTCGACGTCGCGCGCACGCTCGTCCCCGCCGACGTGATCAAGGGCAACACCGACACGCGCAGGCTCGGCGTGCACTTCGTGCGCTTCGACTTCCACCCGTGAGGATCGCGTTCGACGTCAGTCCGCTGTCGCACGAGCGGACCGGGATCGGCAACTACATCCTCGGCTCGCTCGCCGGCCTCGAGGCCGTCGCCGGCGAGCACGAGATCGTCGCGTTCGCCCCGACGAGCCCCGAGGGCCTCCGCCGCATCCCCGAGGCGGTCGACGGGCTCCCGTCCGTACGGCTCCGGCTGCGCTTCCTGCCGTTCGCCCACTTCTGGCGGCAGGCCTGGAGCCGCCTCGGGCGGCCGCCGGTCGAGCGGTTCCTCGGCCCGATCGACGTCCTCCACTACACCGACTGGATGTTCCCGCCGCAGCGCGGCGGGATCCGCTCGACGATGATCCACGACCTCGTCCCGCTGCACCACCGCGAGTGGGTGACGCCGCGGACGTACTCGATGCACAGCGCCAAGTACCGCGACGCGGGGAACTGCGCCACCGTCTTCGTCAACTCCGAGTACACGGGGCGCGACGTCGTGGCCACCCTGGGCGTCGGCCCGGAGCGCGTCCACGTCGCGCCGCCCGGCGTCGGCTCCGCCTTCACGCCCGACGGCGAGCGAGCCGACCTCGGCGGTGACTACGTGCTCACCGTCGCGACACTCGAGCCGCGCAAGAACCTCGACGTGCTCGTGCGCGCCCACGCGCTTCTCGACGGCCGCCTGCTGCTCGGTGTGGCCGGCGGCGAGGGCTGGGGCTCGCAGCCCCGGCTGGACGCGCCCGGGATCGTCCGGCTCGGCCGTCCGTCCGACGACGAGCTCGCGCGCCTCTACCGCGGTGCCGCCGTCGTCGCCTATCCGTCGCGGCTCGAGGGGTTCGGCATCCCGATCGTCGAGGCGATGGCGTGCGGGACGCCGGTAGTCGCCTCCTCGCATCCCTCGATGGACGAGGCCGCCGGCGACGTCGCGCTGCGCGCCGATCCGGACGACGAGGCTGCCTGGGCGTCCGCCCTCCTCGACGCCGCGGCGCGCCGTGAGAAGCTCGCGCCGCGCGGGATCGAGCATGCCCGGCGCTTCACCTGGCGCCGCGTGGGCGAGACGATGCTGCGCGCGTGGGAAGCGGCGCGGTGAGAGTCGGCGTCGACGTCGCCCCGCTCGTGCTCGACAACGCCGGGACGGCGCGTTACGTCAACGGGCTGCTCGACGGGCTCTCGCGCCGCGGCGACGTCGAGGTGCGGCGGCTGTCGTGGGGAGGCCCCGGCCGGCTCACGGCGGTCGCGCGCGATGTCGCGTGGTATCCGATCGGCCTGCCGGTTCAGGCGCGCGGCGTCGACGTGTTGCACTGCACCACCTTCCGCGCTCCGCTGCGGTCGACGACACCGGTGGTCGTCACCGTGCACGACCTCGCGGTCGTCCGTCATCCGGAGCTGTTCACCGCCTGGACGCGCGGCTACGCGCGGACGCTGCTGCTGCCGGTGCTGCGTGCCGCGACGTGCGTGCTCGCCGTCTCCGAGTTCACGAAGCGGGAGGTCGCCCAGCTCGCCGGCATCGCGCCGCAGCGGATCGGCGTCGCCTACAACGCGGCGTCGGCCGAGGTGTTCCGGCCCCAGGGCCCGTCCGCCGCCGGCGACTTCGTGCTCGCAGTCGGGACGCTCGAGCCGCGCAAGAACCTCGGCCGGCTGATCGCAGCGACGGCCGCGCTCGGCGTCGAGCTCCGCATCGCGGGCTCGCGCGGATGGGGCACGGTCGACGTCGACGCGCCGCACGTCCGTTGGCTGGGGCGCCCCGCCGACGAGGAGCTCGCGGCACTCCTGCGCGGTGCGCTCTGCCTGGCCTATCCGTCGCTGTACGAGGGGTTCGGCATCCCGGTGCTGGAGGCGATGCTCTGTGGCACGCCCGTCGTCACCAGTGCCGGCAGCGCGATGGAGGAGGTGGCCGACGGGGCCGCGGAGCTCGTCGACCCTCGCGACGGCGCCTCGATCGCGGCGGGGATCGAGCGCGCGATCGCCCGGCGGGCCGAGCTGCGGGCAGCGGGGCTCGAGCGCGCGAAGCGCTTCGGCTGGGATGCGACGGCCGCGGCCACGGCGGCTGTCTACGCCGAGGCCGCGGCATGACCGGCAGGCCGCTGGTCGTCGTCGACGCCGACGTGCTCGGCCGCCGCCGGACGGGCGACGAGACCTACATCGCGAACCTGCTCGCCGAGCTCGGCCGCAGCGCGGATGGGCTCCGCCTGGTCGCGCTGACGCGCCGCCCCGACCTCGTCCCTGCCGGCATCGAGCCGTTCGAGCTGCCGGCCCGCCGGCAGGAGCTGCGCATGGCGTTTG
>DATBIC010000177.1:0-14304 GCA_036557145.1 Gaiellaceae bacterium | reverse complement strand
TCGTGATCGACGGCGGCAAGGGCCAGCTCTCCGCGGCACTCGAGGCGATGGAGGCGCTCGACCTGCCGCGCGTCGCCGTGATCGCGCTCGCGAAGCGGATCGAGGAGGTGTTCGTCCCCGGACGGCCCGAGCCCGTGCTCCTGCCGGAGCACTCCCCGGGGCTGCAGCTCCTGCAGCGGATCCGCGACGAGGCGCATCGGTTCGCGATCACCTTCCACCGGCAGCGCCGCGACGCCGTCGCGCGCGAGTCGATGTTCGACCAGCTCGACGGCGTCGGGCCGGTGCGGCGCCGGGCGCTGCTGCGCCACTTCGGCTCGGCCGAGCGGGTCCTCGACGCGAGCGCCGAGGAGCTCGAGGGCGTGCCCGGCGTGCCGGCGAAGACGGCGCGCAGCATCTACGCGCAGCTGCACCGGACCGGGCGGGCCCTGTGAGCGCGCTCGCCGGCATCCCGACGACCACGCTCGCCGACCTCCTCGGCCGCGCGCAGGTGATGGACATCGGCATCCGGCCGCTGTGGCCCGGCGCGCCGCGGGTCGCCGGCCCAGCGTTCACCGTCAGGTGCCCGCCCGGCGACAACCTGATGGTGCACGCGGCCGTTCACCGTGCCGCGCCGGGCTCGGTCGTCGTCGTCGAGGCGGGAGACGTCGACTACGCAGTCGCCGGCGGCAACGTGCTCGCGGTCGCCCAGCGGCGCGGCATCGTCGCCTTCGTCGTCGACGGTGTGATCCGCGACCTCGCCGAGGCCCGCGAGCTCGGCTTCCCGGTCCACGCACGCGGCGTGATTCCCGTTCCGGGCGGCAAGGACGCCGTCGTCCCGCTGAACGAGCCCGTTCGCTGCGGCGGCGTGACCGTGAACGCCGGCGACGTCGTCGTGGCCGACGAGGAAGGCGTCGTCGTCGTGCCCGTGTCGCGACGGGACGAGGTGCTTGCCGCAGCCGAGAAGGCGCTCGTTGCCGAAGCGACGGTCTCGCTCGACGAGTGGGAGGCGTCGCACCGGGCCCGCATCGACGCGCTGCTCGCCGAGCGCGGCTTCGACGGCTGAGTCTTGCGCTACCGCGCGGCGAGCACGACCGACAGGACGTGCTCGACGTTGCCGTCGCGGAGCGCGTCGCCGAGGCACCGGTCGCCCGAGAGCCCGGCGCGCGCACCGAGGAGCTCCACGAGCCGGTCGTCGCTCACGCCCGCCGAGCGGGCGGTCGCCAGCACGCGCGGGAGCGAAGGCAGCGGCTCGCCGTCGCGGCCGAACTGCCACGGCGGGTAGACGTACTGGCCGTCGACGAGCACCGCCAGGAGCTCGCCGCGACGGCGCAGCGTCTCGAGCCGGCCCGTGTCGAGCCCGGTCCTGGCACCGAGCCACGAGGCGGAGAGCGAGCTCGACATGTCCGAACTGTAATGGTGGTTCCACCCAACCCTCCCGATCCCTACTCTTCCGGCGTGCTCCGGCTGTCGCTCGTCGCCGCCGTGCTCGTGCTCGCCGCCTGCGGCTCGACCAAGCACGCCGCTCCCCCGGCGACGACGGCCGCCGCGCCGCCGCCGTCCTCGGCCGTGCCCGGGAGCACCGGCCTCTACGCCGGCGGGAACTGGGGAGTGGTGCTCGTGGGCGGCCGCGCAATCGCGGTGCACCTCGCGAACGGGGCCTGGCACACGGACACCAGCGGGCGCGTGAGGATCACGATCCTCGGCCCGCAGCCCGGCAGCCTGGCCCCCCGGCGGCCGCAGATCGCCGCCGGCCTCGAGGCGCCGGCGTCGATGGTCGAGTCGGGCCTGTGGGTCGACGGGCAGGAGCTGGACGTGAAGGGCGGCGGCACGCCGACGAACGGGACGATCTACGGCGCGCCCGCGAAGGCGCTCCGCGCGGGCAAGCACGTCGCGGTTGCGTATGCGCGCACCGACACGACGGGCACGGCCCGCACGTGGTCGTTCAGGACTCCGTGAGGAACGGGTAGCGGTAGTCGCGCGGAGGCGCGAACGTCTCCTTCACCGTCCGCGGCGAGACCCAGCGGATCAGGTTCCACAGCGAGCCCGCCTTGTCGTTCGTACCGGACGCCCGCGAGCCGCCGAACGGCTGCTGCCCGACGACCGCGCCGGTCGGCTTGTCGTTGACGTAGAAGTTCCCGGCGGCGTACCGCAGCTTCGATGCCGCGTCCTCGATCGGCCCGCGCTCCTCCGAGAAGACCGCGCCGGTGAGCCCGTACGTCGTGCCGCGGTCGATCAGGTCAAGCGTGTCGTACCAGCGCCGCTCGTCGTAGACGTACGTCGTGACGACCGGACCGAAGAGCTCGTCGCGCAGGAGCCGGAAGTCGGGGTCGGTGGTCTCGACGACGGTCGGCTCGACGAAGTAGCCGCGGGAGTCGTCGTAGCCGCCGCCGACGACGATCTTCGTGCCCGCGTGCTGCTTGGCCTCCTCGATCGCCTCCTTCTGCGTCGAGAACGCGGCGCCGTCGATCACGGCGCCCATGAAGTTGCCGAAGTCGGTGACGTCGCCGACCTTGATCGTCGCCACCTCCTCCTGCAGCCGCTCGCGCAGTGCCGGCCAGAGGTTGGACGGCGCGTACACGCGCGACGCCGCCGAGCACTTCTGTCCCTGGTACTCGAACGAGCCGCGCACGATCGCCGTTGCGAGCGAGTCGACGTTCGCCGACGGATGCGCCACGATGAAGTCCTTGCCGCCCGTCTCGCCGACGATGCGCGGATAGTTGCGGTACCGCTCCATCGACCCGGCGACCGACCGCCACATCCCGTTGAAGACGGGCGTCGAGCCGGTGAAGTGGATGCCCGCGAGGTGCTTGCTCCCGATCGCCGCGTCGCCGATCGTCGCGCCGGAGCCGTACACCAGGTTGATCACGCCGTCCGGGAGGCCGGCCTCCTGAAACAGGCGCATCAGGTAGTAGGCGGAGAGCATCGCGGTGCCCGCCGGCTTCCAGACGACCGTGTTGCCCATCAGCGCGGGCGAGCTCGTCAGGTTCGCGGCGATGGCCGTGAAGTTGAACGGCGAGACCGCGAAGACGAAGCCTTCGAGCGGGCGGTACTCGAGCCGGTTCCAGATGCCCGGCGACGACACCGGCTGCTCGGCGTAGATGCGGCACATGAACTCGACGTTGAAGCGGAGGAAATCGATCGACTCGCACGCGGCGTCGATCTCCGCCTGGTGCGCGGTCTTCGACTGGCCGAGCATCGTGGCGGCGTTGAGCGTGTCGCGCCACGGCCCGGAGAGCAGCTCGGCGGCGCGGAGGAACACGGCGGCGCGCTCCTCCCACGGCCAGCGCGACCAGTCGTCCCACGCCTTCGCGGCCGCGTCGATCGCCTGCGCGACGTGGTCGGCGCTGCCCTGGTGGACGTCGGCGAGCACGTGCTCCTTGTCGTGCGGCATGACGGCGGGCTTGAGCTCGCCCGTGGTCACGTCCTTGCCGCCGATCACCAGCGGGATCTCGATGCGCTCGCCGCGCATCTGGTCGAGGCGCTGCTTGAGGCTCTCGCGGTCGGGGCTGCCGGGCGCGTAGTCGTTCACCGGCTCGTTGCGCGGCGCAGGGGGGCGGAAGATGGCGTGGGTGCTCATGCACCTAGCCTACGGCGAGCGCGCTAGCGGCGGAGCAGGTACGTCGCGGTGACGACGACCCAGACCATGAAGCCGAGGATCGAGGCGTAGACCTCGCTGCCGGCGAGCGTCCAGTCGGCGGCGCCCTCGACGATCCCGACGGCGAGGACGGCGACGCCGCCTGCGATTCCCGCGCGGCCGAAGGTCTGCCCGATCTTGCGGGCGCGGAGCGCGGCGAGCGACGAGCCGACGATCAGCGCCGCCTCGCATCCGGCCGCCGGCGCGACGTACTGCGGGCGCGCGAGCAGCAGTGCCGCCGCCTGAAGGGCGATCAACGCGGCGCCGCCCATCGCCACCAGCCCGGCGAAGAAGCCGTCGGGGTCGTAGCGCACGAGCCGGGCGCGCAGGCTGGCGAGGAACCAGAGGAACGCGAAGGCCGCCGCGCTGAACAGCGCGGACTGGGCGTTGCGGTGCCCGGTGCCGAGCAGGAACGCCGGGAGTGCGAGCGCGACGTAGGCGTATCCGAACGCCGCGATCCGTTCCCGGGTCACGCGGCGACGCTACAACATCGCCAAATGCGGCCAACGCTTCTCCAGTACGACGCGCCGGGGTGGGGCGTCGGCGAGGTCTGGCTCGCCGGCGACACGGTCGTCCACTCGGAGCTGCCGCGGCCACGGCGGCGAAGGACCCCCGGGGTCAGACCCGGGTCTGACCCGGGTCTGACCCTCGTCGCCCGTGTGCAGGGATTCTTCGCGGGCGAGGCCGACGACTTCCTCGACGTCGCCTTGGACCTTCCGGACGGGTTCCTCGGGGACTGTGCGCGCGCGCTTCGGGCCGTGCCCCGCGGGGAGGTGGTGACGTACGGCGAGCTGGCGGCGATCGCGGGCCGGCCGCGCGCGGCGCGCGCCGCCGGCACCTTCTGCGCGCGCTGCGACCTCTCGCCGTTCGTGCCGACGCATCGCGTCGTCTCGGTCTCGGGCATCGGGCCCTACGGCGACCTCGGCAGCGACTACAAGCGACGCTTGCTCGCGCTCGAGGGCGTGCCGCTGTGACGCTGTCCGAGGAGCTCCGCGACGAGCTCGCCGCGATTGCGCCCCCGCGGCGCTGCTGCACGCTGGCTGAGCTCTCGGCGCTCTTCCACGCGTCGGGTGCCTGGCACCTGCAGGACGGCAACGTCTCGGTCGAGCTCGACCTCGCGAGCCCGGCGGCTGCACGACGCGCCTTCGCGCTGCTGCGCGAGCACGGCGTCCGCTCCGAGCTGCGCACGTACAAGCGGCGCGCGTTCGACGGTGCGACGCGCTATCAGCTTCGCGTGGACGCCGGCGAGACGCTGCGCGAGGCGGGCGTCGTGTCGGCGAGCGGCGCGCCGCTGGAACGGCCGCCCAAGCGGGTCGTCGGCCGCAGCTGCTGCCGCGCCGCCTACCTGCGCGGGGCGATGCTCGGCGGCGGCTCGTTGTCCGGCCCCCGCGATCCGCACCTCGAGCTGCGCACGGCGACCCGGGGCGGCGCCGAGTTTCTCGCCGCCGTCGCGGCTCACGACGACCTGACGCTGTCCGTGGCCGAGCGCCGCACGCACGCGCTCGCGTACGCGAAAGGACACGACGCGATCCGCGATCTCCTCGCGGCCGCGGGAGCGGGCGGTGTCGCGCTCGAGCTCGAGGAACATGCGGTCGTCGCGGCTACCCGCGCGCGGGCCAACCGGCTCGCCAACGCCGACGAGGCGAACCTCGTCCGCACCGCCGCGGCCGCCCACCGCCAGCTGGAGGCGATTCGTGCGGTGGGGATCGACGCGTTGCCGCCGCGCCTCGCCGAGATCGCGGAGCTCCGGCTCCGCCACCCCGCGGCGTCGCTGCGCGAGCTGGCGGCGAAGGCGCGCCCGCCGCTGACGAAGGCGGCGGCGCAGCGGCACCTGCAGGCGATCGTCGAGCTGTCCGAGGCGGACGACCGGCCGCTTTCCGATTTGCAAGTGCTCTAGCGCGGCGGGCGGGCGCCACCCCATACTCAGCTGACGGCGGGATCCGCGTTCGTCCGGCGGTGGATTCAGACCCCGTCCACCGCCATCGTTCGGAGCGTGGCTCATCCGGAGGGGGAGATCGTCCTCGGAGCTTCCCCTCCGGGCCCGCCGCAGCGCGTGCGCGAAAACTGATAGAGGTTTCTCTCTCGTGAGTCGCGCGTCGTTCGAGGAGCTGCAGCGCCGGCTCCAGGAGCTCAGCGACCTGGGGAAGACCATGTCCCTGCTCTCGTGGGACCAGCACGTGATGATGCCCCGCGGCGGCGCGAAGCTCCGCGCGGAGCAGCTCGCGACGGTCGGGCGGATCGCGCACGAGAAGTTCACGTCGCCCGAGATCGGGCGGCTGCTCGACGAGCTGCGCGACTTCGGGGAGCAGCACGACTACGACTCGTTCGAGGCGAGCCTGATCCGGGTCGTTTCGCACGACTGGGAGAAGGCGCGCCGCGTTCCGGCCGACCTTCGTGCCGAGATCTCGCGCTCTGCGTCCCTTGCCAACGCCGTCTGGATCGATGCGCGCAAGAACAACGACTTCGCGAGCTTCCTGCCGGCGATGCGGACGAATCTCGACCTGCGCAAGCGCTACATCGACTGCTTCGACGTCGGCGACGAGCCGTACGACATCGTCCTCGACGACTACGAGCGCGGCATGAAGACCGCCGAGGTGCGCCGCATCTTCGACTACCTCAAGGAGCACCAGGCCCCGCTCGTGCAGGAGGTCGCCGCGCAGGGAGGGAACGAGGAGCCGGCGAGCGGCGAGTTCCCACTCGGGGTGCAGCAGCGGTTCGAGCTCGAGGTCGCCCGGGCCTTCGGCTACACCGACTACGCCTGGCGGCTCGACCCGACGGTGCATCCGTTCGCCTCCGGCACCGCGATCGACGACATCCGTCTGACGACACGCTATTTCCCGGACAACCTCGACGGGTTGTTCGCGACGATGCACGAGTTCGGCCACGGGCTCTACGAGCACCAGATCGACCCGGCGCTCGAGCGCTCGCCGCTCGCGCGCGGGGTGTCGCTGGGCATGCACGAGTCGCAGAGCCGCATGTGGGAGAACCTCGTCGGGCGGTCGCTGCCGTTCTGGCGCCACTTCTTCCCGCGGCTGCAGGAGGCCTTCCCCGGCCCGCTCGCCGGCCATGACGCCGAACGCTGGTACCGCGAGGTCAACACCGTGCAGCCCTCGCTGATCCGTGTCGAGGCGGACGAGGCGACCTACAACCTGCACATCATCCTCCGCTTCGAGCTGGAGCAGGCGATGCTCGCCGACGAGTTCCCGCTCGAGCAGCTGCCCGAAGAGTGGAACCGCCGCATCTGGGAGTACCTCGGCATCGAGGTCCCGGACGACACCCGGGGCGTGCTCCAGGACGTGCACTGGTCGGGCGGCTCGATCGGCTACTTCCCGACCTACGCGCTCGGCAACCTGATCTCCGCGCAGATCTGGGAGAAGGTCACCACCGACCTGCCCGGGCTGTACGACGAGTTCGAGCAGGGCGAGTTCGGCTCGCTCCGCGACTGGCTGCGCGCGCATCTGCACCGGCACGGGCGCAAGTTCACGCCCGGCGAGACGCTCGAGCGCGTCGTCGGCACGCCAGAGATCGACCCCGAGCCGTACGTGCGGTACCTGCGCGAGAAGCTCGCGGGCATCTACGGAATCGCTGCGAGCGCCGCGTAGCTAGAGTCGCCGACATGGCGAAGACACGTGTCGGGATCAACGGCTTCGGCCGCATCGGCCGCAATTTCTTCCGCGCCGCGCTCGCGCGCGGAGCCGACTTCGACGTGGTCGCGTTCAACGACCTCGGCGACGTCGACACGATGGCGCACCTACTCCGGCACGACTCGGTGCTCGGGCGTTTCGAGCACGACGTCGAGGTCAAAGACGGCTCGCTGCTCGTCGACGGGAAGGAGCTCCGCGGGTTCGCCGAGCGCGATCCGGGCTCGCTGCCATGGGGCGACCTCGGCGTCGACGTCGTGATCGAGTCGACGGGCTTCTTCACCAAGCGCGACGCTGCGCAGAAGCATCTCGACGCCGGGGCGAAGAAGGTGATCATCTCCGCGCCCGCCACCGACCCCGACATCACGCTCGTGCTCGGCGTGAACGACGACGGCTACGACCCGGAGCGGCACTCGATCATCTCCAATGCCTCCTGCACGACCAACTGCGTGGCACCGATGGCGAAGGTCTTGCACGACGCGTTCCGGATCGACTCCGGCTTCATGACGACGATCCACGCGTACACGAACGACCAGCAGGTGCTCGATCTCCCGCACAAGGACCTGCGCCGTGCGCGGGCGGCCGCGATCAACCTGATCCCGACGTCGACCGGCGCTGCGCGCGCGATCGGGCTCGTGCTCCCCGAGCTCGCCGGCAAGGTCGACGGGATCTCCGTCCGCGCACCGGTGCCGACCGGATCGATCACCGATTTCGTCGTGCAGCTCGGCCGCGAGACGACGGTCGACGAGGTGAACCAGGCGTTTGCCGCGGCCGCGGCCGACGGCCCGCTCGAGCCGTACCTCGAGTACTCGGACGAGCCGCTCGTCTCGACCGACATCGTCCATTCGCCGGCGTCGTGCACGTTCGACAGCCAGCTGACGATGGTCCACGGGCGGTCGGCGAAGGTCTTCGGCTGGTACGACAACGAGTGGGGCTACTCGTGCCGCCTGGTCGATCTCGTTCCGCGGGTGCTGTGACGCTCCCGCGTTCGGTCGAGGCGGCCGACGCAGCGGGGAAGGTCGTGCTCGTCCGCTCCGACCTGAACGTCCCGCTCGAGGACGGTCGCGTTGCCGACGACACTCGAATCCGCGCGTCGCTGCCGACGATCCGCCTGCTCTGCAAGCGCGATGCGCGCGAGGTTCGCGTCTGCTCGCACCTCGGGCGGCCGAAGTCCGACGCCGATCGCGAGCGGTTCTCGATCGCGCCGGTGCGCGAGGCGCTGCTCGCCGCGATCGGGGACGAGCGCGTGACGGTGCTCGAGAACACCCGCTTCGATCCCGGCGAGACGAGCAACGATCCGCGGTTCGCCGCCGAGCTTGCGGAAGGCTGCGACCTCTACGTGAACGACGCGTTCGGATCGGCGCACCGAGCGCACGCCTCGACGGTCGGCGTGACGGAGCTGCTGCCCGCGTACGCCGGCCTGCTGCTGCTCGACGAGCTGCGCAATCTCGGGCGGCTGCTCGGCGACGTCGAGCGCCCGTTCGTGCTCGTCGCCGGCGGTGCGAAGGTCGAGGACAAGCTCGCCGTCCTCGAGCATCTGGGCGCACGGGCCGACGAGGTGCTGATCGGCGGGAAGATGGCCGAGCAGGTGCGCAGCGACAATCCCCTCCCGTTCGAGGCGGTGCTGCCGCAGGACGTCGTGGCGGCGGTGTCGTTCGACGCCGACGCCAAGTCAGAGGCGGCGCCGTTCGACGAGCTCCCGTCCGGCTGGCTCGGGCTCGACATCGGCCCGGAGACCCGGCGCGACTTCGCCGGGCGGATCGGCGGCGCGCGGACGGTGTTCTGGAACGGACCGATGGGCGTGTTCGAGTGGCCGCGCTTCGCCGAGGGCACGACCGCGGTCGCGGAAGCGGTCGCGGCGTGCGACGGGTTCACCGTCGTCGGCGGCGGCGACTCCGTCCGCGCGATCCAGGAGGCCGGTCTCGCCGACCGGATCTCGTGGGTCTCGACGGGCGGCGGGGCCTCGCTCGAGCTGCTCGAAGGGCGCGTCCTGCCGGGCGTCGCGGCGATCCCGGAAGCGTGACGATGCTCGTCGCCGGCAACTGGAAGATGTTCAAGGGCCCGGGCGAGACGGCGGATTTCTGCCGTGCGCTCCGCGCGACGCCGCGGCCCGCCGACGTGGACGTGGTCGTGTGCCCGCCGTTCGTCTCGCTCGCCGACGCCGTGCAGGTCCTCGCCGGGACCGAGGTCGGTGTCTTCGCGCAGAACTGCCACTGGGCGGAGAAGGGCGCGTTCACGGGCGAGGTCTCGGCGGCCATGCTGCTCGAGCTCGGCGTGTACGGCACCCTCGTCGGCCACTCGGAGCGGCGGCAGCTCTTCGGCGAGACCGACGCGACGGTGGCACGACGCGCCGAGGCTGCGCTTGCCGCCGGGCTCCACGTGATCGCGTGCGTGGGCGAGACCGAGGCCGAGCGTGACGCCGGTGAGACGGAGGCCGTGCTCCGGCGGCAATTGTCGGTGCTCGCGCACGACGACAACCTCGTGATCGCGTACGAGCCGGTGTGGGCGATCGGGACGGGTCGCAACGCGACGCCGGAGCTCGCGCGGCAGGCGCACGAGGTGGTGAAGTCGGTGTTGGACGTTCCGGTGCTCTACGGCGGGTCGGTCAAGCCCGAGAACGCCGGGGAGCTGCTCGCGCAGCCGGCCGTCGACGGCGCGCTCGTCGGCGGCGCCTCGCTCGAGCGCGCATCCTTCGAGGCGATATGCCGGGCCGCTTCCCGCTCGTAGCGCTGGTCATCCTCGACGGCTTCGGCTGCGCTCCGCCGGGGCCCGGCAACGCCGTGTCGCTCGCGTCGACGCCCGTCTTCGACCGCCTGTGGGAGACGTTCCCGCACACGCGCCTGCGCGCATCCGGCGAGGCGGCGGGCCTGCCCGAGGGCCAGATGGGGAACTCCGAGGTCGGCCATCTCACGATCGGCTCGGGCCGGCGGCTGTACCAGGACCTCGTGCGCGTCAACCGTTCGATCGAGGACGGCTCGTTCGCCGGGCTGCCCGCGATCCGCGAGGCGTTCGAGCGCGGCCGCCGGGTGCATCTGCTCGGGCTGGTCTCGCGCGGAGGAGTGCACTCGCACATCGACCACCTGCAGGCGCTGCTCCGCATCGATCCCGAGCGAACGTGGGTGCACGCGTTCACCGACGGCCGCGACGTGTCGCCGACGTCTGCGGTCGACGACCTGGCGACGCTGCCGGAGGGCCGGATCGCCACGGTCGTCGGCCGCTACTACGCGATGGACCGCGACCAGCGCTGGGAGCGCACGCAACGGGCGTTCGACGCGATCACGGCCGGCAAGGGGGAGGAGACGTCCGACGTCGTCGCAGCGGTGCGTGCGAGCTACGAGGCGGGAGTCACCGACGAGTTCATCGAGCCGATCGTCGTGGCCGACACGCCGCGGCTCGAGCACGGCGACGCGGCGATCTTCTTCAACTTCCGGCCCGACCGCGGCCGGCAGCTGACGAAGCTCTTGCTCGACGGCGACTACGACGTCACGACGATGACGCACTACGCATCAGACCTCGACGCGCCCGCGGTCTTCGACGAGCAGGACGTCCCGGAGACGCTCGCGGAGGTGCTCGCCGGCGAGGAGCTGCGCCAGCTCCACGTCGCCGAGACCGAGAAGTACGCGCACGTCACCTACTTCTTCAACGGTGGACGCGAGGAGCCGTGGCCCGGCGAGGACCGCGAGCTCGTGCCGAGCCCGCGCGACGTCGCGAGCTACGACCAGAAGCCCGAGATGTCGGCCGACGAGGTCGCCGAGAAGGTGGTCGACCGCCTCGGCGACGGCTACGCGTTCTGCGTCGTCAACTTCGCGAACCCCGACATGGTCGGCCATTCGGGCGTGATCCCCGCCGTGGTGAAAGCGGTGGAGGCGGCCGACCGCTGCCTCGGGCGCGTCGTCGAGCGCGTCGAGGAGCTCGGCGGCGTCGCGCTCGTCACCGCCGACCACGGCAACGCCGAGGAGCTTCTGCAGGAGGACGGCGTCAACCCGCACACCGCCCACACGACCAACCTCGTGCCGCTCGTCGTCACCGATCCGAAGGCGGCGCTCCGGGAGGACGGCGAGCTCGCCGACCTCGCGCCGACCGTCCTCGGCCTGCTCGGCGTTGCCCAGCCGGAGGTCATGAGCGGCCGCGACCTGGTCATGCGAGACGCCGATTGAGGCGTCGAAGCGCTTCGTTTGCGTAGGCGCAGTGTTGCTAGCGTAAACCTCTCGTAAGCCCTGGTTGTGGCGCCGAAAGCGGAGCTATACTGCCGCTCCGTTGCCCCTGCCCCAGCCAGATCCCGCGGTTCTGCGGAAGGCCCAGAAGGGCGACGAGCGAGCATTCGCGATCATCCTGCGGATGTACGAGACCCCGGTCTACAACTACGTGCTGCGGCTCACCGGCGACAAGATCTTCGCGGAGGACCTCACGCAGGAGGTGTTCCTGCGGGTGTTCCAGGGCCTGCCGCGCTTCTCGCTCCGCTGCAAGTTCACGACCTGGCTCTTCCAGGTGACGAAGAACCGCGTGCTCGACGAGCTGCGTGCGAAGGAACGGCGGCCGATGGCGCCCGTCAACCTCGACGACGTGCCGCCGCTCGAGGTGGTCGACCAGCCGGTCGAGCGCGTCGAGACGATCGATGCGCTCTGGCGCGCGATCGAGGCACTGCCCGTCGACCTGAAGATGGCGCTGCTCCTCCGCGACGTGGTCGGGCTCTCGTACAACGAGATCGCCGACTCGCTGGAGATCACGCTCGCGACGGTCAAGTGGCGGATCTTCAAGGCGCGCGAGGACGTGCAGATCGCGCTCGCCCGCCAGGGGATCACCTTCGGCACCTCGGCCGAGCCTGCGGCGACCACCGCCTCGGCTTAGACCCCGACCTTGAGGCGCGCGGCGAGCGTCTCCGGCAGCCCGGCTGCGCGTGCGTCCGCCTGTGCGCCGTCGACGTCGTAGTCGACGCGGCGGAACGCGCACGTCTCGGCGTCGAAGTCGAGCACAAGCCAGGCAGCACGTGCGTCGCCGTCGCGCGGCTGGCCGACGGAGCCGGGATTGAGCAGCGAGCGACGATCGGCGAGCGCGAGCTCGGTGCCGTCCGGGGCCTGGCCGCCGTCCAATTGGTCGCCGGCGAGCCAGAGCGCGAGCGCCACGTGGCTGTGCCCGACGAGCACGACGGGCGCCGTCGTCATCCGCAGGCTCGCGACCGCGACCTCGTCGGAGAGCACGTAGTCCCAGACGGGGTCGCGCGGGCTGCCGTGAAAGAGCTCGGTGTGCTCGCGCGTCGCGGTCGGCCGCAGCGAGCGCAGCCAGTCGGCGTGCCCGGGCTGAAGCACGCCCTGCGTCCAGCGGGCGGCCGCCGCCGCGTCGCCGCTGAAGTCCGAGACGTCGAGGCCGCCGACCACGGCGAGGTCGTGGTTGCCGCAGAGGCACAGCGACGCCCGCTCCCGCACGAGCGCGCAGCACTCGTTCGGGTGCGGCCCGTAGCCGACCACGTCGCCGAGGCACCACACCTCGTCCGCGCCTTCGCGCACGATGTCGTCCAGCACGGCCTGGAGGGCGTGCCGGTTCCCGTGGATGTCCGAGATGACCGCAACGCGCACGACGAGACGCTCTCATAAGGCCCTGGCATTCGCCGCGGGAGCGGTGGCCTGGCTGATCTGCGCCTGGCTGCTCGCGCGCACGAGCGTGCCCTCGCTCCGGCTCTCCGGCGTCGACGAGCACGCGCTGTTCTCCGACGCTGCGCTGCGCCGTTCCGCGCACTACAGCCGCGGTGTCGACCTGCTCTGGCTCGGCGGCACGCTCGCGTCGCTCGCTGCGCTCGTCGTGCTCGTGTGGCGCCTGCCGCCGAGCATCCGCGGCATGGGGCTCGGCCGCATCGCGGCGGCGATCGTCGCGGGCATGGTCATCCTCGTCACGCTCTGGTTCGTCGCGCTTCCCTTCGGGCTCGCGTCACTCTGGTGGGACCACCACTTCGGGCTCGGCCCCTTCGACGTGTTCGCGTGGCTGAACGCCCAGTGGGCGCTGCTCGGCGCCGAGGTGGCGTCCGTGATGCTGACGATCGTGCTGCTGGTCGGGTTCGCCGGCCGGTGGCCGCGCCGCTGGTGGCTCGCCGCGGCGCCGACGATCGTCGTGATCGCGGCGGCGTTCGCGTTCGCCGAGGGCTGGGTCGCGGTCGCAGGCACCTCGAAGCTCGAGGATCCGCAGCTCCGCGCCGACGTGGCCCAACTTGAGCGCGCCGAGGGCGTGCAGGGGACGCCCGTCCGGGTGCAGGACGTGTCGTCGTGGACGAACCAGGCGAACGCGTTCACCACGGGCTTCGGACCGTCGACCCACGTCGTGCTGTGGAACACGCTGCTCGACGGGCGCTTCTCGCGTGGGGAGATCGACGTCGTGATCGCACACGAGCTGGGACATGCGCGCAGCCGCCACATCCTCAAGGCGATCGGCTGGTCGGCGCTCGTCGTGTTGCCGACGCTCTGGATCGTCGCGATCGCGACTCGTCGCCGGGGTGGGATCGCCGACCCGGCGAACCTGCCGTACGCGATTCTCGTCCTCGCGATCGTCGCGCTCCTCACTGCGCCGCTGCAGAACGCGATCTCACGGCGCTACGAGGCGGAGGCCGACTGGCGCGCACTCAACGCGACGCGCGACCCGGCTGCCGCCGAGCAACTCTTCAAGAGCTTCCAGACGACGAGCCTCGAGCAGCCGAACCCGCCGCTGCTCGACTACCTCTGGCTCGAGAACCACCCGACGTTGATGCAGCGCATCGTGATGGCGCAGCGCTGGCGGCAGCGCCACCCCGGTAAGTAACAGACTGTTACTTAGTCGGAGGGACGTTCGGTCTCGGGCAGCGCCTGGATGCCCTTGACCGTCGTGTACTTCGAGTACGCGTCCTGGAGCGCCGCCAGCAGCTCCTTCGCGAACTGCTGCGACATGTTGACGCGCGCGACGACGACGCCCGGCACGTCGCCCTCCTCGACCTCGTGGTCGATCCGGGCGAACGTGAGCGTGAACTCGTAGTCGGAGAACGTGATGTTGGCGAAGTTCGCGTAGACGCCGGCGAGATGCTGCGGATCC
>DATBIC010000176.1:0-15889 GCA_036557145.1 Gaiellaceae bacterium | reverse complement strand
CGCGGCGAGGGCGTCGTCGCCGTCGCCGAAGCGCGAGACGTCGCCGAGCTCGCAGTCGAAGCCGCTCGTGTGCGCGAGCAGGTGGCGCACGTGGACGTCGTCGGGCCAGACTGCGGTCGTCGCGTCGAGGTCGACGAGGCGGGCGACCAGCGAAGCGGTCATCGGCTTCGTCACCGACGCGATGCGGAAGCGCGCGTCCAGCTCGCATCCGACCGCGTGCAGCTCGACGGTGCCGTCCCGCGACGCGACGCCGACGGCCAGCGCGGGCACGTCGAAACGCTCCGCCGCGTCCTCGCAGACCCGCAGAAACGTCGAATCCAACACGAATCCGCTACCCTACTTCGCGACCCGGCCTCGGCCGCGCGCGTCTTCCTTCGCGGCGTGCTTGGGCCCCGGGCGACATGTTCGACGTCAGGAGGCAGATGACCCTCACCAAGGAAGAGAAGCAGGCACATATCGGGAAGTTCGGCAAGCACGCGACCGACACCGGCTCGCCAGAGGTCCAGATCGCGATGCTGACGCAGCGCATCAACGAGCTCACGGAGCATCTCCGCACGCACAAGCATGACCACTACTCGCGTCGCGGCCTGCTCAAGCTCGTCGGGCGCCGCCGCCGCTTCCTGAACTACCTGCAGCGGAAGGACGTCGAGGGCTACCGCGCCCTCATCAAGGAGCTCGGCCTGCGCCGCTAGCTCCGTGACCACGGAGGGTGGAAGTTTGAGCGAGCCCCCGCCGCGAGGGCTGACTCAAACCTCCACCCTTCTGAAACTGCCGGCAACGGCAATAGCACAGTGGAGGAATAGGGACTTATGAGCATCGTCGAAGCCGAGCATCCCGCAGGGGTGCCGGTTTCCGTGTCCGCCGACATCGGCGGCAAGCAGATCACCTTCGAGACCGGCAAGTTGGCCAAGCAGGCCGACGGCGCCGTCGTCGTCTCGAGCGGCGAGACGGTCGTGCTCGGCACGGCCCAGGGCCGGACCGAGGCGCGCGAGGGACAGGACTTCTTCCCGCTCACCGTCGACGTCGAGGAGCGGATGTACGCGGCCGGGAAGATCCCCGGCGGCTTCTTCAAGCGCGAGGGACGCCCCACCGAGCGGGCGATCCTCACCGCGCGCATGACCGACCGCCCGGTGCGGCCGCTGTGGCCGAAGGGCTACCGCAACGAGGTGCAGTGCGTCGCGACCGTCTTCTCGGCCGATCTCGTCGTCGCACACGACATCCTCGCGATCAACGCCGTCTCCGCGGCACTCACCATCTCGCCGCTGCCGTTCCTCGGCCCGATCGGGGCGGTTCGCATGGGGCTGCTCGACGGGGAGCTCGTCGTCAACCCGACGCTCGAGGAGACGGAGCACTCCTCCGAGCTCGATCTGATCGTCGTCGGCACGAAGGAGGGCCTGACGATGGTCGAGGCGGGCGCGAACCAGGTGCCGGAGGAGAAGTTGCTCGAGGCGCTGGAGATCGCGCACCGCGAGATCGTCAAGCTCTGCGAGGCGCAGGAGGAGCTGCGCGCGAAGGCCGGCAAGCCGAAGTGGCTCGACGCCGCGACGACCGAGCGGCTCGAGCAGACGCACGGGCACGACGTATGGACGCGCATCCATGAGCAGGGCATCCGCGAGGCCGCGTCGATCGTCGAGGACATCGTCGCCAAGGAGGCCGGCGCGCTCTCGATGAGCTCGACCGCCGACGACGTCCTGCGCGAGCTGCAGACGCGGATGTCGCTGGCGGCAATCCTGGAGAAGCAGCGTTCGACCGCCGTCGAGACCGCCGTGCGCGAGCAGTTCGAGAACGACCTGCGCGCCCTCACCGAGGCCGAGCAGGACTCGAAGGAGCTCAAGTCGGCGAAGCGGCACCTGCTCTTCGACCGCATCGTCGAGACGGTGCACCTGACGTTCCCGGGCGGCGGCGACGAGGGCGAGGCGGACGCGCTGACGCGGAGCTACATCCGCAAGGCGTGCGAGTCGATCTACAAGAGCCTCGTCCGCCAGAAGATCGCGATCGAGAAGCGGCGGCCGGACGGCCGGACGGAGACGCAGATCCGCCCGATCGAGGTCGAGGTCTCGGTCACGCCGCGCACGCACGGCTCGGGCCTCTTCACCCGCGGGCAGACGCAGATCATGACGCTGCTCACGCTCGGCACGGCCAAGGAGGGGCAGCGGATCGACGACCTGTCGCTCGAGACCGACCGCCGCTACATGCACCACTACAACTTCCCGCCCTACTCGGTGGGAGAGACGGGCCGCATGGGGTCGCCGAAGCGCCGCGACATCGGCCACGGCGCGCTCGCGCAGCGGGCGCTCGAGGCTGTGATCCCCTCGGCCGAGGAGTTCCCGTACACGATCCGGCTCGTCTCCGAGACGCTCGAGTCGAACGGCTCGTCGTCGATGGGCTCGGTGTGCGGCTCGACGCTCGCGCTGATGGACGCCGGCGTGCCGATCTCGGCGCCGGTCTCCGGGATCGCGATGGGCCTCGTCAAGGAGGGCGACGACTACGTCATCCTCACCGACATCCAGGGGGCGGAGGACCACCTCGGCGACATGGACTTCAAGGTCGCCGGCACGCGGGACGGCATCACCGCGCTCCAGATGGACATCAAGATCACCGGCGTCAGCCGGGAGATCATGGAGCGGGCGCTGACCCAGGCGAAGGAGGCACGTGTCGCCATCCTGGGCCGGATGCTCGAGGCGATCCCGGAACCGCGGGCCGCGCTCGCGTCGCACGCGCCGCGGATCTCGACGATCCAGATCAACCCCGAGTACATCGGCATGGTGATCGGCAAGGGCGGCGAGACGATCCGCTCGCTCGAGTCCGAGTACGAGGTGCAGATCGACATCGAGGAGGACGGAACGATCCTCGTCTACGCCACCGAGGGCACCAAGGGCGATGCCGCGATCGAGGCGATCCGCACGCTCACGAAGGAGCCCGAGGTCGGCGACCAGTACACCGGCAAGGTCGTCAAGACGACCGACTTCGGCGCGTTCGTCGAGCTGAAGAAGGGCACCGACGGCCTGCTCCACGTCTCGAACGTGGGCCCGGGCCGCGTCAACCACATCGAGGACGTGATCGCCCGCGGCGACATCCTCGACGTGCTCGTGCAGGAGGTCGACAAGGCCCGCGGCCGCATCGGCCTCAAGCTGGTGCAGAAGCACGAGAACGGCGCGACCGTCTCGCCGGAGGAGCTCGTCGAGCGGGCGAAGAACGCACCGCCGCGCGAGCCCCGCGAGGAGCGCCCGCGCGGTGACCGCGATCGCCGCGGAGGACGCGGCGGGCGCGGTGGCTCGCGCCGCGAGCGCGAGGAGTCGCGCAGCGAGTAGTAGCGTCGGCGGCGGTGACGCTGCCGACGACGATCACGGACGGCGCGGTCGTCCTCCGGCAACTCGAGGAGGGCGACCGCGCCGACGTGCTTCGGACGATGCGCGACCCGCTCGTCCGGCGCTGGCTGAACATGCCGGCGCAGCCGGCGGGCTCGGACTTCGACCGGCTCAGGCGCCGCGTCGCCGACGGCTGGTCGACGGGGCTGCGCTTCGACTACGTCGTCGCGTCGACGGGCGACGGCGTCGCCGTCGGCGCGGTGATCGCGACGCGGCGCCATCGCGAGAACTACGAGCTCGCCTACCTGGCGGGTGAGGCGGGTCGCGGCCGCGGCCTGATGTCGCAGGCACTCCGCATGCTGTGCGACGTGCTGTTCGCGGACGGCGCCGGCCGGCTCGAGGTGCGGACGCACCCGGGCAACGAGGCGTCGCAGCGGCTCGCGGTGCGCGCCGGCTTCGTGCGCGAAGGGCTCGAGCGCCGCTCGATCTGGCTCCACGGCCGTCGTGAGGACGCGATCGTCTGGTCGCTGCTCCCGGACGACCCACGGTGACGCTGCATTCGCTCCGCCGGCGGGCGCTGCTGATCGCGCCGGTTCGAATCGTCCTCGGCGTCGTCTGGCTCGTCGTCTCCAGGTTGGCGGGAGCCGCCGCCGCGCCCGCGCTGATCGCGTTCGTCGCCGGGACGTTCGTGACGGCGTTCCTCGCCTACGCCGATCCGCGAGCGCGCGTGCTGCAGCGGGACGATGAGCCGGCCCCCGCCCCGGCCGGGGCGGCGCTCGCGCCCTGGTGGCGCCAGGCGCTCGGCGCCTCGCTCCCGAGCACCGTCGGGGTGTCGCTGCTCGCCGCGATCGCGGCCGCGCCCTCCCCGACACTGACCGCGCTGCTCGGCGGCGTCTCGGCCGGGCTCGGGATCGCCGCCGCGATCTCGGTGCCGGCGATCGATCCCACGCTGGCCGTCGACCCGCGGAGCCACGCCGTGTACCGGCTCCGGTAGGGCACTACGATCCGGGCGTGCAGAACTGGGTCCTGAGCGAGCTCGACTCGGGTGAACGTGTCATCTCCGAGCGGCTCGACCACGTCCGGTCGGCTGCCGTCGGGTACTGGATCGGTGCGGGCTCGCGCGACGAGGACGGTCCGGAGTCGGGGGTCACGCACTTCATCGAGCACCTGCTCTTCAAGGGGACGGCGAGACACAGCGCCCTGGAGATCGCGGAGATCTTCGACGGGCTCGGCGGCGAGCTCAACGCGGCGACGTCGCGCGAGCACACGCTCGTGTATGCGCGAATCCCGGATCACCACCTCGCCACCGCCGTCGAGGTGATGAGCGACATGGTGTTCGCCCCCGCGTTCGCGGAGCTGGACGCCGAGCGAGAGGTCGTGCTCGAGGAGATCGCGATGTACGAGGACGCGCCGCAGGACCTGGTCCACGACCTCATCTCCGAGGCCGTCTTCGGCGATCACGCGCTCGGCCGCCCCGTGATCGGGACGGCGGAGGTGATCTCGTCGATCAGCCCGGAGGCGATCGCGCGCTATCACGCAGACAAGTACGTGCCGGGGAACATCGTCGTGTCGGCGGCGGGCAACGTCGACCACGACGAGCTGCTCGGCCTGCTCGAGTCCGCGCTCGGCCGCCGGTCGGCCAACGGCGAGACGGGGCCGACGGTGCGCACGCCGCTCGTCGGCGCGCCGCCGCCGCGCCTTCGCTTCCAGCGCAAGGACACCGAGCAGTACCACGTCTGCCTGGGCGCGCCCGGCATCTCGCGCTCCGACCGCCGCCGGTTCGCGGTGTCGCTGCTCGACGCGATCCTCGGCGGCTCGGCGTCGTCGCGGCTCTTCCAGGAGATCCGCGAGAAGCGGGGTCTGGCGTACGCGGTGTACTCGTTCGTCTCGCAGTACACCGACACCGGACAGGTGGGCGTGTACGTCGGCACGCGCGAGGACAACCTCGCCGAGGCGCTGGCGATCGCCGCCGACCAGATCGGCGACATCGCGTCCGGGAACCTGCCGGAGCGCGAATTGACGCGCGCCAAGGAGAACCTGAAGGGGCGGATCCTGATCTCGATGGAGTCGACGTCGACGCGCATGAACCGGCTCGGCAAGTCGCTGATCTCCGATTCGGAGCTGCTGTCCCTCGACCGGATCGTCGCCGAGGTGGACGCCGTCGACGCCGAGTCCGTGTGCGCGCTCGCGGCGACGCTGCTCGCTCCGGAGAAGCTCTCGGCCGCCTGCATCGGGCCGGACGAGGATCGACTCCTGTCCGCGCTCGAGCCGATCGCGCCGTCGCTCGCACACGCCGCATGAAGGTCGTGCTGCACGGGCGGGGCGGACAGGTGGGCTCCGTGCTCGCGCCGGCGCTGGAGGGGGCAGGCCACGAGCTCGTGGATACGGTCGCGGCGGCGGACGCGACGATCGATTTCACCGCGCCGGGCGTCGTCGTCGGCAATGTGCTCGCCTCGGTCGAGGCACGGGTGCCCGCCGTGGTCGGGACCTCCGGGTGGGATGTCGCCGACGTCGACGCCGCCGCGCGGAGCGCAGGTGTCCCCGTCTTCTTCGCGCCGAACTTCGCCGTCGGCGCCGTGCTGATGATGCGCTTCGCCGCCGAGGCGGCAGCGCTGCTCGACCGCGCCGAGATCGTCGAGCTGCACAACGCGACCAAGCTCGACGCGCCGTCGGGGACGGCGAAGGCGACGGCGGCGGCGATGGGTGGCGGCGTACCGATTCACTCGGTGCGGCTCCCCGGCCTCGTCGCGCACCAGGAGGTGCTGCTGGCCGGGCCCGGAGAGCTGCTCACGATCCGCCACGACGCGCTCTCGCGCGCGGCCTACGTGCCGGGGGTGCTGCTCGCGCTCGAGCGGGTCGGAACGCTGCCTCCGGGCGTCACCGTCGGTCTCGACGCACTGCTCTGACCGGGCTCTCCGAGCAGACGCTGCGGATCGGCGGGCTCGCACTGTCGCTCCTGCGGCCGGCGTCTCCGGACGAGCTCCTCGACGAAGACGCGTTCGCAGACGACGAGTTCTTGCCGTACTGGGCGGAGCTGTGGCCGGCGGCGACCGCCGTCGTGGAGGCGCTGCCGGAGCGGCTCGACGGCGTGCGCGTCCTCGAGCTCGGCTGCGGGCTCGGCGTGCCGTCACTCGTCGCCGCCGCACGTGGCGCGCAGGTCACGGCCGTCGACTGGGCCGCGGAAGCCGTGCGGCTGCTGCGGCGCAACGCGCAGCGGAACGGGCTCGCCCTCGTCGCAAAGACGCACGATTGGCGGCAGCCGCTCGACGAGACGTTCGACCTGGCGCTTGCGGCCGACGTCCTCTACGAGCGGCGAAACGTCGAGCCGGTGCTCGCGCTGTTGCGCGAGGCAGCGCCGGAGGCGCTCGTCGGCCTGGCAGGGCGCCCGTACGAGGCGGAGTTCCTCCGGCGCGCCGGCGACGTCGAGCGCGTCGCGGAGCGAGTCGTGCGGCTCACTTCACGGTTTTGACACCCTTGTTTGGGAAGCGAAACAACTTTGCGCGGTCGGAAAAGCCCTGCACCTCGGGGGTCTTCGAGCGGTGCGGCGCGCGGCGGCGTCACGCTTTTGTCACCCTCGTTTGGTAACGGGACACGGCCCTGCCCACGCTGGCACGAGAGGCCGTGGATGGGCAGGACCTGGCCACGAGGCGGAGTATCCTGCCGGTAGTGCTCGGACGCGTGCTCACCGCGATCGTCACGCCCTTTCGGGACGACGGGGCGGTCGACTTCGACGCCTTCCAGGAGCTCGCCCGATATCTCGTGGACAACGGCTCGGACGGGCTCGTCGTCGCCGGGACGACGGGCGAGAGCCCGACCCTCTCGGACCGCGAGCGGCTTGACCTGATCCGCGCGGCGGTCGAGTCGGTCGGCGACCGGGCCACCGTCGTCGCGGGCACCGGCACCTACTCGACCGCGCACTCGGTTCACCTCACCGAGGAAGCACACGAGCTCGGCGCCGACGCCTTCCTGATCGTGACGCCGTACTACAACCGGCCGCCGCAGCGCGGCATCGTCGCCCACTTCGAGGAGATCGCGCACGCCAGCGACCGGCCGATCGTCGTCTACAACATCCCGTCGCGCGTCGTCGTCAACATCGAGCCGGAGACGATCTCGCGGCTCGCCGAGATCGGGACCGTCCGTGCCGTCAAGCAGGCGAACCCCGACCTCGGACAGGCACGCCACATCGTCGCGACCGGGCTCGATCTGTACGCGGGGGACGACAACCTCGTCCAGGGCTTCCTCGAGCTGGGAGCACTGGGCGGCGTCTGCGTGCACACGCACGTCGTCGGGCCGCGCGTCGCCGAGCAGGTGCAGGCGATGCACCACGGCGACGTCGGGCGCGCCCGCGAGATCGATGCGGAGCTCGAGCCGGTCTACGACCTGTTGAAGGTGCAGACGAACCCGATCGCGATCAAGGCCGCGCTGAGCCTGCTCGGCCACCGCGTCGGCGGCCACCGCCTGCCGCTCGTCGCGGCCGACGCCGGGGAGATCGAGCAGGTCCGGAGCTGCCTCGAGCGGCTCGGGCTGCTGGTGCACGCCTAGACTCAGTCCGCGATGGCGGACGTCCTGCGTGTGATCCCACTCGGCGGCCTCGGCGAGGTCGGGAAGAACATGACCGTGTACGAGCTCGGCGGCGACCGGCTCGTCGTCGACGCCGGGATGGCGTTTCCGCGCGACGAGCATCTCGGCGTCGACCTGATCCTGCCGGACTTCGGCTACCTCCGCGACGGCGGCCGTGTGCGTGCGGTCGTTCTCACGCACGCGCACGAGGACCACGTCGGCGCACTGCCGTACCTGATGCGCGAGATCGAGGTCGGAGAGGTGTGGGCGACGCGCCTTACGCTCGGCCTCGTCAAGTCGAAGCTCGACGAGCACGGGCTCCTGCGTGCCGCCGAGCTGCGCGAGATCGACCCGGACGGGAGGCCGCTCGAGCTCGGGCCGTTCACGCTCGAGTTCGTGCGGATGGCGCACTCGGTGCCCGACACGGTCGGGATCGCGATCGAGACCCCGGCCGGCCGCGTCTTCCACACAGGCGACTGGAAGCTCGACCACACACCCGTCGACGGCCTGCGCACCGACGTCGGGAAGCTCGCCGAGCTCGGGAACCGCGGCGTCGACCTGCTCTGCGGCGACTCGACGAATGCCGAGCGTCCCGGGTTCACGCGTTCCGAGCGCGTCGTCGGCGAGGCGTTCCGCCAGATCATTCCGGTGCGCCAGGGCCGCGTGCTCGTGTCGAGCTTCGCCTCGAACATCCATCGGATGCAGCAGGCGATCGACGTCGCCGTCGACTGCGGCCGCCGCGTCGCCGTCGTCGGCCGCTCGATGCGGCGCAACCTCAACGTGGCGCGCAACCTCGGCTACATCGAGGTCGCCGACGAGCTGCTCGTCCGGCCGGCGGACCTCGACGACGTCCCGCCGCACGAGCAACTGGTCCTGTGCACGGGCTCGCAGGGCGAGCCGCTGTCGGCGCTCACGCGCATCGCCTACAACGACCATCCCTCGGTCCACGTCGAACGCGGCGACACGGTGATCATCTCGGCGCGGCCCGTGCCCGGCAACGAGCTGCGCGTCCATGACGCGATCAACCGCCTGACCCGCAACGGGGCGGAGGTTCTGCACGAGGAGAACGCGCCGGTGCACGTATCCGGCCACGCGCGCGCCGAGGAGCTGCGGACGCTACTCGGGCTCGTCCGCCCGAAGGCGGTGATGCCGATTCACGGCGAGTTCCGCATGCTCGCGGCGCACGGCCGGCTCGCGCAGGAATCCGGTGTGCCGGCCTCGTCGATCGTGATCGCCGAGAACGGCGACGTCGTCGAGCTCTCCGCCGCCGGCGTGCGCATCGCCGGCAAGATCGACGCGGGCGTCACCTTCGTCGACGGCCTCGGCGTGGGCGACGTCTCCGACGTCGCGCTGCGCGATCGCCGGCACATGTCGGAGGACGGCGTACTGATCGTGGTGGCGACGCTGTCCGACGGCGAGCTCGCACGCCCGGAGCTGATCGCGCGGGGGTTCGCCGAGTCGAGCGAGCTCTTCTCGGAGATGCGCGAGGAGGCGCACGAGATCGTGCGCGGGCTGCTCGAGCAGGACGTCAGCGAGATCAAGCTGCTGCAGGAGCACTTGCACGACGGCATCGGGCAGTTGGTCTACGACCGCACGCGCCGGCGTCCGATGATCCTGCCCGTGGTGGTCGAGGTATGAGCACGCTCGGCACGCGGCCCGAGTGGGCCGAGGCGATCACGGAGCACGCGGTCGAGGAGCGGACCGGGCAGCGCCTGGTGCAGCAGCTGCTCGCCGTGCAGGTGTCGGCGCTCGCCTTCTGCCGGCTGTTGGAGCGCTGGTCGCGCGGCGACGCAGACCCGTCGACGCCGGGCCGCCGGCAGGCGGCCCTCCGTCGCGCCGCCGACCGCGTCGAGACCGCGCTGAGCGGCCTCGAGCGTCCGCTCGGGCGCTATCTGTTGGAGCTCGAGGCCGGCACGGCGGAGGGACGGTCGTGGTTCGGCGAGGCGAGCGCCGCGGAGCTCGTCGACTGGAAGCCGGTGCTCGACCGGGCCGGGGTGCGGGTCGAGCCGCACCGCGTCGCCGCGGCGTATCTCGAACTGGCGATCCTTGTCCGGGCGCTCGAGGGGCTCGCATCCACGGTTCACTGGCGGTCGAGCATCGACGTCGGCTCGCTCTGGGCGGGGCTGTTCGACCTCCGGGAAAACCTGCTCGGCCGCACGCTCGACGATCTGCGCGCGATCGCGGCGTGACGACCAGCGAGAGCGCGGTGGCAGCCGCCGTGGGCTGCGCGCGCCTGCAGGGAGTCGACTGTGCCGCGCCGGTCGTTCTCAGAGAGGCGTGGCACGTTCTCGTGCACCTGCAGCCGCATCCGATCGTCGCGCGTGTGTCGAGCCCGATCCCGCCGCCGGAGGGACCGAACCCCGACGACGTCGCGCGCGAGCTCGGCGTTGCGGCGCACGCGTTCCGCGCCGGCGCGCCGGTGATCCCGCCCGCCGCGAACATCGACCCCGGCCCGCACGCGCACGGCGGGCATCTCGTGGCCTTCTGGCGCTACGTCGAGCCCTGCGGCGAGCAAGATGCACGCGCCGCCGGCTCCGGGCTTCGCCTCATCCACGAGGCGCTTCTCGACTGCGACCTCGAGCTTCCGCGCCGAGGGCACCCGGCCGACGTCGAGGCGATGCTCGCGACCCTGGAGCCGTCACGCGACGTCGAGCTGCTTCTGATGCTCGCCGCGGGCCGGCCCGAGCTGGACGGCCAGGCGCTGCACGGCGACGCGCACCTCCAGAACTGCCTGCAGTCCCACGCCGGCCCCCTCTGGCACGACTTCGAGACCGCCTGCCGCGGGCCGCGGGAGTACGACCTGGCGGCACTCGTCCTCGGCGATCGGCGGATCGGCGTCCCGGCCGCGCGCGAGGCGCTCGCGGCCTACGGCGACCACGACGAATCGGTGCTCGAGGCGATGCTCCCGGTCTACGCCGCGTGGGTGTACGCGTCGATGCTGGTGGCGCTGCCGCGCCGACCGGAGCTCGAGCCGGTGCTCGGCGACCGCCTCGCGTGGCTCCGGCAGTACGCGCAAGATCGCGGCCTCGCCTGAGCCGCACAAAGCTCACCTCGCAGCCATGGTCGAACGGGACGTTGTCTGGCGGCAGCCACCGTCACAGACCGTCCACAGCGGGGACCTGTCCCAGGGGCGCTGTGGGTCTGCGGCGGACGTGGCTGGCATGGCTCGCGGGGACCCAGGGCTGTGGGGGAAACACAACACGAGGGACATGTCTCGGCGCGTGTCACGAAGTGCGCTTCTAAGCTCCGCGAGGATGGCGGTCGAGCTCACAGTCGTCGGCTCGATCAACCTCGACCTGGTCGCCCGCGTCGAACGGCTGCCGCGCCCGGGCGAGACGCTCGCGGCCTCGCGCTTCGACCGCATCCCCGGCGGCAAGGGCGCGAACCAGGCGGTGGCCGCCGCGCGCCAGGGCGCCCGCGTGCGGATGATCGGCGCGATCGGCGACGACGAGCTCGCCGACGAGGCGCTGCGCGGGCTCGTGGACGCCGGCGTCGACCTCGACGTGACCCGTGTCGGCGACACCGGGCTCGCGCTGATCTTCGTCGCCGACGACGGCGAGACCCAGATCGTCGTCGTCCCGGGAGCGAACGCGCACGTCGCTCCCCGCGCGGTCGGCGGCCCGGTTCTCTGCCAGCTCGAGGTGCCGGACGCGGTCGTGCTCGCCGCGGCGCAGCAGGCGTCCTTCTTCGCCCTCAACGCCGCGCCCGCACGGCCGATCGCCGTCGAGCCCGACCTCCTGATCGTCAACCGGCTCGAGCGCGAGATCGTCTCGGCAGGGAAGCTCGTCGCCGTCACGTGCGGCGCCGACGGGGCGGCGCTCTTCGAGGACGGCCGCGAGGTCGCACGCTGTACACCGCCGCGCGTAGTCGCGGTCGACGGGACCGCCGCCGGCGACGCGTTCGCGGCGTGCCTCGTCGTCGCGCTGCTCGAGAACTCGACGCGGGAGGACTCGCTGCGGCGCGCCTGCGCGGCGGGCGCGCTCGCCGCCTCGCGTCCCGGCGCGCAGCCTTCCCTCCCGGCGCGCGAGGAGGTTGACGCGATACTCGCGTCATGACACCGACGCCGATCATCCTCGATTGCGACCCCGGTCACGACGACGCCATCGCCCTGCTGCTCGCGCTCGCCTCCCCCGAGCTCGACCTGCTCGGCGTCACCACGGTGTCCGGCAACCAGACGCTGGACAAGACGACCGCCAACGCCCTGCGCCTGCTCGAGTTCGCCGGCCGGACCGATGTCCCGGTCCACGCCGGCGCCGAGCGGCCCCTCCTCCGCAAGCAGGACGTCGCCGCGCACGTCCACGGCGAGTCGGGCCTCGACGGCCCCGACCTGCCGCCGCCGACCACGACCGCACGCGAGCAGCACGCGGTCGACTTCCTCGCTGCGCAGATCCGCGAGCGCGACGGGAAGCTGACGCTCGTTCCCACTGGGCCGTTGACGAACGTCGCATTGCTCTTCGCGCTGCATCCCGACGCCGTACCGGAGCGGATCGTGCTGATGGGCGGCGCGGTCGGCGAGGGCAACCGCACGCCGGCGGCGGAGTTCAACATCTGGGCCGACCCCGAGGCGGCGCAGCGCGTGTTCGCGGCGGGGCTCGACACGACGATGATCGGCCTCGACGTCACGCACCGGGCGCTGATCACGGATGCGCACACCGAGCGGCTGCGCGCCGCCGGCCGGGTGGGGGGGATGGTCGCCGAGCTGATGGACTTCTACTCGCGCTTTCACCGCGTCCGCTATCCCGATCTTCCGGGCTCGCCGATGCACGATCCGGTCTGCATCGCGCACCTCGTCGATCCGGGTCTGGTCGACGTGAGCGACGCGTACATCGAGGTCGACTGCTCGACCGGGCCGAGCTGGGGCCGTACGAACGTCGACCGGCGGGGCCGCGAGCACTTCGGCCCGCCGAACGCGAAGGTGGCGGTCGACCTCGACGGTGACCGCTTCGCCGAGCTCGTCATCGACCGCATCGGGTCGCTGTCGTGACGCTCGTCTTCGCCGCAATCGCCCCACACGGTGGGCTCGTCTTCGATCACCCCGACGGCGAGACGCGCCGCGGCATGGACGAGCTCGCGCGCCGCTTCGCCGCCGCACAACCCGAGGCGGTGATCATCGCGACGCCGCACGGGACGCTGCTCGACGACCGCTTCGGCGTCGTGCGGGCGGCGCGCCTGTCCGAGCACGCGTCGCGGTTCGTCGCCGACGACCAGCTCTACGACGGACCCGGGGAGCCGCAGCTCGCCGACGCCTGCCTTGCGGCGCTGCGCGAGGACGGCCTGCCGGTCGCCGGCGTCACGTTCGGCGCGACTGCCGCCGGCGACTCCGAGATGCCGATCGACTGGGGCGCCGGGATCCCGCTCACGTTCCTGCGTGCGCCCGCGGTCGTGGTCACGCCGTGCCGGGCGCTGCCGAACGAGCTCCACGTCCGCGCCGGCGCCGCGCTCGCTCGGGCAACCGGCCGGCGCCGGGTCGCGTTCGTCGCGAGCGCCGACCACGGCCACGGCCACGCTGCGGACGGCCCGTACGGCTTCTCCGAGCACTCGGCGCCATACGACGAGGAGATCGTGCGCCTCGTCCGCGCGAACGGGCTCGGCGAGCTCGTCACCTGGGACCCCCAGGTCGCCGTCCGCGCGCTCGCCGACAGCTTCTGGCAGTTGCTCATGCTGCACGGCGCGATCGGCGGCGGCTGGCGGCCCGAGCTGCTCACGTACGAGGCGCCGACGTACTTCGGGATGCTGACGGCGTCCTACGTGCGGCAGGACTGAGGCCGGGGAGCGAGAAGTGCCCCAGGATGGCGCGCAGACGGCGGGTCCACAAGACGTCCCCGAAGACGCCCAGCCGCGTGAAGAAGCGCACGCGGCGCAAGCGCGCGCGCTCCCACTCGCACCATCATCCTGAGCTGATCGGGCTCGGCCTCGTCGGCGTCGGGGTGTTCCTCGCCGCGATCCTCTGGTTCGGCTTCAGCGGTGGGCCCGTCAGCGACCTCGTCACTGCGGCGATCGGCGCCGCCGCCTACCTGGCGCCGGTCGTCCTCATCCCGCTCGGCGCGCTGATGGTGACGCGGAGCCGGTTGGTCGACGTCCGGCCGTTCCAGCTCGGGCTCGCGATCACGCTCACCGGCATCGAGCTCACGCTCGGATCGTCGCACGGCGGCGCGGTCGGCCGCGCGCTCGAGTCGGTCGTCGCGATCGGGCTCGGGACGACCGGGGCGACGATCCTCGGCGTGCTGCTCACGATCGCCGGCATCCTGCTCCTCACCGGAGCGAGCCTCGGCGCGCTCGTCCGGCGCACGGGCCACGTCGTGCACACGGCACACAGCCGCGTCCGTGCGGCCAAGCTCGCCTACGAGACGCAGCTCGAGCCGCCACCGGAGCTCGAGCGTCCAGTGCCGCCGCCCGTCGACGTGAAGCACGACTACCCCGACCTCGTCTCCGATGCGGTCTCCGGCCCGCCGCCCGTCCTGCTCCGCGAGGAGCCCGGCGAACCGGACGCGCTCACCGAGGAGAACACCCAGGAGACGCTGTTCGACCCGCCCGAGCCGGCCCGCGCCGACTACAAGCTCCCCGACCGGTCGCTGCTCCACGTCTCCAAGCCCGGCGCCGGGCCGAACGGCGAGGCCGGCAAGCGGGTGGCGGAGGCGCTCGTCACCTGCCTCGCGCACTTCGGCGTCGAGGCGACGGTGATCGGCCAGATCGCAGGGCCGCGCGTCACGCGCTACGAGCTGCAGCTGGCGCCGGGGACGAAGGTGGGGAAGGTCGCGCAGCTCAAGGACGACCTCTCGTACGCGCTCGCCACGACCGAGATCCGCATCCTGGCGCCGATCCCCGGGAAGCAGGCGGTCGGTGTCGAGGTCCCGAACCTCAGTCCGAACCTCGTCACGCTCGGCGACATCTTCGACGACCTGCCGCAGGCCTCGAGCCCGCTCTCGGTGTGGCTCGGCAAGGACATCTCCGGCGCGTCGGTGTGGGCCGACCTCGCGCGGATGCCGCACATCCTGATCGCCGGGACGACGGGATCCGGCAAGTCGGGCTGCATCAACACGATCCTCACGTCGATCCTGCTGCGCTCGACGCCCGACGAGGCGCGTCTGATCCTGATCGACCCGAAGCGGATCGAGCTCAACTACTACGAGTCGATCCCGCATCTCCTGACGCCCGTCGTCTCGAGCCCAAAGGAGGCGTCGGCGGTGCTGCTCAACGTCGTGACCGAGATGGAGCGGCGGTACGAACGGCTCGCGCAGGTGCGCGCACGCAATCTGAACGAGGCGAATCGCGCGCTGCGCAAGCGCGGGGAGGAGGAGCTTCCCTACCTGCTCGTCGTGATCGACGAGCTCGCCGACCTGATGATGGTCAGCCCGCAGGAGGTCGAGGACTCGATCATCCGCCTCGCGCAGAAGTCGCGGGCCGTCGGCATCCACCTCGTGCTCGCGACGCAGCGGCCGTCGGTCGACGTGATCACCGGCATGATCAAGGCGAACGTGCCGTCGCGGATCGCGTTCGCCGTCTCGTCGCAGACCGACTCGCGCGTGATCCTCGACTCGAACGGCGCCGAGAGCCTGCTCGGCCAGGGCGACATGCTCTTCAAGCCGCTCGGCACCTCGCGCCTCCAGCGCGTCCAGGGCGCCTTCGTGACCGAAGAGGAGATCGCGCTCGTCGTCGAGGCCTGCCGCGTCCAGCGCGAGCAGGAGGTCGACGAGACATTCCTCGAGCTCCCGCAGGCGTTCGCCGACGATGCCGACGGCGACGACGAGGATGGATTCGACCCCGACGAGGACCCGCTGCTCGACAAGGCGATCGAGGTCGTCGTCACCGCGCAGACCGCCTCGGTCTCGCTGCTCCAGCGCCGCCTCCGCGTCGGCTACACGCGCGCCGGCCGCCTGATCGACATGCTCGAGCGCCGCGGCGTGATCTCGCCGTACGAGGGCTCGAAGCCGCGCCGCGTCCTGATCTCCGAGGCCGACCTGGAGCGGGTGGCCGTCGGACAGCCCGACGCCTGAGTCCGGCTAACCAACGAGGACTTCCAC